>DATKBJ010000069.1:0-26154 GCA_035514135.1 Gaiellaceae bacterium
TTCGAGCCGTTCTTCTCCGACGAGGTGATCCTCGCCTGCCCGCCGGGGCACGGCTTCGCGGATCGCACGGTGACGCTCGACGAGCTGCGTGCTGGACCGCTGATCCTCATGCAAGAGGGCGCCGGAGTCAGGCAGATCGTCGAAGACGCCCTCCGGCGGCAGGGCGTACGCCTCCGCGACCTCGATGTGCGGCTTGAGCTCGGGCTCCAGGAGTCCGTGCGCCGCGCCGTCGAGGCAGGCTACGGCGTGACGTTCATCTCGCGGACCGCGGTGGAGGCTGAGCTCGAGGCGGGGCGTCTCGCCGAAGCACGCGTGGAGGGACTCGAGGCGACACGGGAGATCTCGCTCGCCTCTGCCTCCGGACGCGCCCGTACCCGCGTTGCAGATGCGTTCGTCGACTTTGCGCGGGAGCGGCTCGCGTCGTGATCGTCCGCTGGGGGCTGAGGTCGCTCGAGCCGGTACTCGACGAGGTCGGGATCTCGCGGCCGCTCCTCGTCACGAGCGCGCGCTTCGCCGGGCTCGAGTTGCCGGTCAGCGATCGATTCACGGGAGTTCGCACTCACGCGCCCGTCGACGTCGTCGCAGCCGCAACACGCGCCGCACAAGATGTGGACGGTCTCGTCGGGCTCGGCGGCGGGAGCGCGATCGATACGGCGAAGGCGGTGTCGGCGTCCACCGGGTTGCCACTCCTCGCCGTTCCGACGACGTACGCGGGGTCGGAGTGGACGCCGTACTTCGGCATGCGCGATGAGGCGCGCCGCGCCAAGACCGGCGGCTCCGGGGCGAACACCGTCGGTGTCGTCTACGAGCCGCAGCTCACGCTCGGGCTGCCGCGCGCCGAGTCCGTCGGCACGGCGATGAACGCTCTCGCGCACTGCGCCGAGGCGCTGTACGCCGGCCCGTGCGCCGACGCCACCACGGGCGCGCGTCTCATCGCGACGTCGCTTCCTTCCGTCGCCGAGGATGGCCACGACATCGAGCTGAGGACGCAATTGCTCGAGGGTGCGATGTACGCCGGGATGGCGCTCGCGGAGCGTGGGCTCTTCCTCGCGCACGCGATGGCGCAGGCGCTCGGTGGGATGTACGGCGTGTCCCATGGCGCGATGAACGCTCTCTGCCTCGCACCGGCGTTGCGCTTCAACACCACAGTGGTTCCCGACGCGATTGCCTCCCTCGCCGAGGCGGTGGGTGCGGATGACGTCATCGTCCGCGTCGAGGAGCTCGCCCGTCTCGGCGGCTTCGAGCGCCTTCGCGACTTCGGCATCCCGGTGGAGGAGCTGCCCGATGTCGCGACCGCGACCTCTCAGCGCCCGGCCGCGCGCTCCAACCCGCGCCCGGCGACACCAGACGACATCGAGTCGCTGCTCCACTCGATCTGGTGACTCATTGACGAATCGTCGCCGGAGGCGGACGATGTGCATGTGGCTGTTGAGTACGCCGGAATCCTTGCGGCCGTGACGCTGATGGCTGCGACCCTCACTGGCGCGTATGGCCAGAACGTCGCCGCCGTCTTCGCTTCGAGCAGCGTCGGGATCGCCGCTGTCGGGAAGGCGGCGAAGGCGCAGAAGGTCTCGCCGGCGCGTGCGAAGGCGGCGTACAAACGCGCGCCGTACGCGAAGAACGCGCTGAAGTACCTCTACACCCTCGGCTGGATCGGCGGGACGAAGAACCCTGGCCAATGCGGGCTTGCGCTGCTCGGTCAGGATGCCGCCAGGGACCAGGCGACGCGTGAGATCAGGTCGAACGCGAAGCTCATGGCGCAGCTGAAGAGGCGTGCCGTGACCGCGGCTGCAGCGGGCGGCGCGGTCACGAAGGGCGTCGTCTCGGCCTGCGCGTAGTCGTGCTCAGGACCGACGATCCGCTAGCGCGGAGCTTTCGGTCACGCGGAGATCCTCGGAGGCGCCCGCTTCGCGGCCGGGTTGCAGCGTGACGCCTTGTGGCCCCGGCTCAGTCGGCCGTGGGCCGACGACCGCCCATGATCCGGCGGAGGCTGACGATCCCGAGGATCGTCTCTCCGTCCACGACGGGGAGGTGCCGGAAACCCTTGTCGAGCATGATCTGCTGTGCCTCGTCGAACGTCGTGTCGGGACCGGCGGTGATCGGGTTCTCGGTCATCCACTGACGCACACGCGCGTCGCTCGTGTGGACGCGGGCCGCCATCGCGCGGAGCATGTCGCGCTCGGTGAGGACGCCGATCAGCCGGCCGAAGTCCTTCACCACGACGGCGCCGACGTTCTGCGCGCTCATGCGCTCCGCGACCTCTCCGAGCGTGTCCTCGGGTGCGACGGTGATGAACGTCGGCTTGACGATCTCGCCTAGGGTGCCCATGAGCGCGGGAGTCTAACCGCTTCGCCGCCGAGCCCGTCCGTGTGCCGACGGCCAGTCGGTGACTAGTCGATAACTTTCCGTAATGACAGAGATAAGGAAATTCGCTATGATCCGCACGTGGCGACCGACGCCTCTTTTGACGTGCTCGTGGTCGGCTCGGGTGCCGCGGGACTCGCCGCCGCTGTCGCGGCCGAGCGTGCGGGCGCGCGGGTCGGCATCGCGACCAAGACCACGTTGCAGGCGTGCAACTCGGCGAAAGCGCAGGGTGGCATCCAAGCCGCGTTCGGGGAGGACGACTCGCCCGAGATCCACGCCGAGGACGTCATGCGCTCGTCGCACGAGACGGCGGAGCCACGGCTCGTCGAGGTGCTGACGAGTGAAGCTCCTCACGCAATTCACTGGCTCGAGGAGTTAGGCGTCGAGTTCACCCGCCAGGGCTCTTCTGGCTCGAATGGCCAAGGCCATTCGAGCGTCGGGGGTTACCGACTCGCGCGCTGTGGCGGCGCGACGCGCCAGCGGCTGCTCCAGGTCGGAGATCGCACCGGGCACGCGATCACGAAGGCGGTGCGCGACGCGTATGGAGCAGGCGCTGGCGCCGAGCTTCCGCACCACGCTCTCCGCTCGCTCGCGTCTTCCGGTGAAGCGTGGACGGCGTCCCTCGAGACGAAGGAGGGGACCGCCGAGATCCAGGCCTCCGCTGTCGTGCTCGCCGCGGGAGGGCGTTGCTTCGCGGAGGCGGAGACGCGCGGCGAGCTCTCGACGAACCATCCCAACGCAACGGGCGAGGTGACGCGGGTTGCGAGGGAGGCAGGCGCCGAGACGCGCGACCTCGATGCGCTCCAATACCACCCGAACGGCGGCGCTTGGCCCTCGACGATGCAGGGCTACTCGATTCCGGAGACCACGCGGGCGTACGGGGCTGTCCTGCTCAACGCGGACGGCGAGGAGTTCACGGACTCCCTGGGGCCTCGTGACGAGGTGTCACAGGCGATCTTCGACGAAGTCGCGAAGGGCAACGGCGTCGTCACGCCGGATGGTCGCCCGGCTGTCTGGCTCGATACGACCCGTATCTCCCGCGAGGACGCCGAGATCTCGCTGCCGTACATGCTCCGCCGCTACCGTGCCGCCGGGATCGACCCTCTCACCGAGCCGATCTACACGTACCCCGTCCTCCACTACCAGAACGGTGGGCTCGTGATCTCAGAGGACGCGGAGACGACCCTCGAAGGTGTCTTCGCGTGCGGTGAGATCGCCGGCGGCACCCACGGAAGGAACCGCATGATGGGCAACTCGTTGCTCGAGTGCGTCGTCTTCGGGCGGCGTGCCGGCAAGGCAGCCGCCGAGAGAGCGCGCACGTGAGCGTCGTGGCGACCGATCTCGATGCGGCGGTCTCCGATGCCGCCGCGCACCTCTACGTGTGGGCCCTGAAGGACATCCCGCAGGATCTGCGCGACGCGCTCGCGGATGCCGCCGGCCGCGAGACGTCCGTCACCGGGCAGCGCGTCCTGCAGACGATCCTGCGCAACGTGCAGGTCGCCGAGACCGAGAAGAACCTCGTCTGCCAGGACACGGGGATCGCCGTCTACTACTGCAAGGTCGGCGAGCACTTCCCGCTGCATCCGGCGCGGATCTATGCAGCGCTCAAGGCGGGCACCGAGCGCGCAACGGTCGAGCACCCGCTGCGCTCGAACACCGTGCACACGCTCACGCGTGAGAACACGGGGCCGAACGTGGGCTACCGCGTCCCGATCGTGCACTGGGACTTCATCCCCGATTGGGCCGGGCTCGACGTGAAGTGCGTCCCGAAGGGCTCGGGCTCCGAGAACATGAGCTTCCTCAAGATGTGCGTTCCCGCCGACGGCGTGACGGGGATCAAGAAGTTCGTGCTCGAGTCGATCGTCGGCGCGGGCGGCAAGCCATGCCCGCCGGGAATCGTCGGCGTCGGCATCGGCGGGTCGGCCGACTATGCGATGCACCTTGCGAAGGAGGCGATTGCGCGGCCGGTCGGAACGCGGAACTCCGACCCGCTCGTGGCTCAGCTCGAAGGCGAGCTAAAGGATCTGCTCAACGAGACGGGTGTCGGCCCAATGGGCCTCGGCGGCGACGTGACGGTTCTCTCCGTTCACGTCGAGCACGCGGACACACACATGACGCTCAATCCCGTGGCCGTGAACTACCAGTGCTGGGCAGCCCGGCGTGCATCGGCGCACGTCGCTGCGGACGGCTCCATCGAGTACGAGAGGGACGCGTGATGAACGGACCAGTCCATCGCGCCGAAGGTGTCGAAAGATTCCGAGGCACTGTCCACAACCTGGCTCCGGCGCTTGCGTTGCCGCCAGTGCCTGGCACTGAATCTGCGCCGATATGTGCGCGGGGAGTCCACAGCTGATGGCGACGCACGAGGTCACGTTCCCCGTCACCGATCCCGCCGAGATCATGAAGCTGCGCGCCGGCGACGAGGTCGTCGTTCAGGGTCACATCATCGGGATCCGCGACCGTACGCAGATCCGGATCTTCGACCAGGGGATCGAGCCGCCCATGGATCTGTCGGGCGCGTTTCTCCTGCACACCGCGCCGAACGTGCGCAAGCTGGGCCCCGGACAGTACGAGAAGCTCTGCATCGGGACGACGACCTCGGCGCGTATGGTTCGCTTTACGGAGCCGCTCGGCTCGCAGTACGGCGTCCGCGCCATCTGCGGCAAGGGCGGCTTCCCCGACGCGGCGATCGAGCCGATGCAGCGCCTGGGGATGGTCTACTTCGCGATCGTCGGCGGAGCTGCTGCCCTCGAGACGACCCAGATCGAGGAGATCGAGGAGGTCGCCTGGGAGGAGCTGATGCCCGAGTGCCTCTGGCGCTTCCGCGTGAAAGACTTCGGCCCCCTCACGGTCGGGATCGACGCCCATGGCGGCTCTCTGTACCGCGATGTCCAGAGCCGTGCCCTCGCGAAGCTGGAGGAGATCTATGCACGCTTCTAACGAGCACACGTTCCTGGACATCCCGTCGCGCGAGGGGAAGCCGCGTGAGCGCGGCCTCACGCACGTCATGGACAAAGGTCTGAACCTCCGTGAGATCGAGGGCATGTTCGACACGGCCGGCGAGTACGTCGACATCGTGAAGCTCGGGTGGGGCACGAGCTACGTCACGAACAACCTCGAGAAGAAGGTCGCGCTCTACCGTTCGTTCTCGACGCCGGTCGTCTGCGGAGGGACCCTTTTCGAGGCCGTGT
This sequence comes from Gaiellaceae bacterium, assembly GCA_035514135.1. Classification (GTDB taxonomy): domain Bacteria; phylum Actinomycetota; class Thermoleophilia; order Gaiellales; family Gaiellaceae; genus GMQP-bins7. Next base: position 5,556 of record DATKBJ010000069.1, read on the forward strand.
ACGGGCAGGGGAAGATGGACGAGTTCAAGCGCTGGCTCGAGCACTTCCGCTTCTCGCACGTCGAGATCTCGGATGGGACGCTCGACATCCCGCGCGAGCAGAAGCTCGAGCTCATCGCCGACTTCGCCCGCGACTTCGTCGTGCTCTCGGAGGTCGGCTCCAAGGACTCCGACGTGAACATCGCGCCGTACCTGTGGGTGCAGTGGATCAAGGAAGAGCTCGATGCCGGCTCGTGGAAGGTCATCGCCGAAGGCCGCGAGGGCGGCACCGCCGGCATCTACCGCCCGACGGGAGAGCTCCGCACCGGGCTCGTCGACGAGATCGAGCACTCGATCTCGTTCCACGACCTTATCTGGGAAGCGCCGACGAAGGCCTCGCAGGCCTGGTTCGTCCGGCACTTCGGTCCCGAGGTGAACCTCGGGAACATTCCGCCGGACGAGGTGATCGCGCTCGAGACTCTCCGTCTCGGGCTGCGCGCCGACACACTGAAGGAGGTGCTGCTTGGCCGTCAGAGCGTTGAGCCAGCGCCAGCTTCCTGATCTCGACTTCGAGGCCATGACGGCCGAGGAGCTGATCTCCTGGACACACCAGTTCTTCTGGCCGCGTGTCTGCCTCACCTGCTCGTGGCAGAAGCAGTCGTCCGTGCTCGTGCATATGGTCGCCGAGCTCGGTCTGCGCATGGATACGGTCGAGCTCGACACGCACCTCTTCTTCCGCGAGTCGTACGACACGCGTGATGCGCTCGTCGATCGCTACCAGCTCAAGCTCATCTCACCGGCGATCCCGACGATCGCCGAGCAGCATCGCGCGGAGGGCCCGAACCTCTGGGAGCGCGATCCCGACCGCTGCTGCCACATCCGCAAGGTCGAGCCGCTCGTCACCGCGCTCCAGCCGTACGACGCCTGGATCTCGGGCATCCGCCGAGATCAGTCACCGAGCCGCGCCGACACGCCGAAGGTGCAGTGGTCGGATCGGTACCAGGTCTTCAAGATCCACCCGCTCGCCGACTGGGGCGAGAAGCGGGTGTGGTCGTACATCCAGGCGAACGAGATACCCTCCAACCCGCTACACGACGCGGGGTACCGCTCGATCGGCTGCATTCCGTGCACCCGCCCGACGTCCCCCGACGAGGAAGAGCGCGCCGGTCGCTGGGCCGGCTCGGACAAGCTCGAGTGTGGCATTCACGAGTCGGCGAACATCGAAAGGACGGCATGAGTCAGCACATCTACGCGCACGAGCACCCCGAGTCCGAGACGGATCGTGGGGGAGGATTCACACTCTGGTTCACGGGCCTCTCCGGTTCCGGCAAGACGACGATCGCGCATCACGTAGGGCCCGAGATGGATCGCCGTGGCCTCGTTGTCGAGTACCTCGACGGCGACACGGTACGCACGCATCTCTCGAAGGGCCTGGGCTTCTCGAAGGAGGATCGCGACGCGCACGTCGAGCGTCTTGGCTGGGTGGCGTCGCGCATCACCCGCCACGGAGGCGCTGTCATCGTCGCGGCGATCTCCCCGTACGAGCACGCGCGAGCGAATGCCCGCGCGCTGGTCGAGGCGCATGGGCCGTTCATCGAGGTCTACGTCAGGACGTCGTTGGACGAGTGCGCACGCCGCGACGTGAACGGTCTCTATGCAAAGGCGTTCGCGGGCGAGATCAAGGGCTTCACGGGTGTGGACGATCCGTACGAGGCGCCGGCGAATCCGGAGATCGTGGTCGACACGGAGGGCCTCGAACCCGAAGAGTCCGCCGCGCGGGTCATTGCTGCGCTCGAAGAGCTCGGTCTCGTCCAGGCCGCCGAGGTGACGGCATGACGGCGGTCACGACAGATCGTCTGATCGCCCCGCACGGCGGCGCGCTCGTCGACCGTACGGGCGATGCTCCCGCGGATCTCGACTCCCTCGAGGTCGTCATGCTCACCTCGCGGGAGCTCTCGGATCTCGACATGATCGCGTCGGGCGCGCTCTCGCCGCTCGAGGGCTTCATGGGCAAGGCCGATTACGAGCGCGTCATCGAGGAGATGCACCTCGCGAGCGGGCTTCCGTGGGCGCTTCCGGTCTGCCTCGCCGTCGACTCCGCCCCGACGGGCGACCGCGTCGCGCTGACCGACGAAGCCGGGAAGCCGTACGCCGTCCTCGAGGTCGACGAGGTCTTCGAGTACGACAAGGAGCACGAGGCCGAGCTCTGCTTTCGCACGACCGACGACGCGCACCCCGGTGTCGCGCGGCTCTACGCGCAGAAGCCGCTCTACCTCGCCGGCCGTGTCACCGTGTTCGAGCCGGCAACGCCCGAGTTCCCGGAGCTCGCACGCGATCCGGCCGAGACGCGTCGGATCTTCGCCGAGCGCGGCTGGAAGCGCGTCGTCGGGTTCCAGACGCGCAACCCGATCCACCGCGCGCACGAGTACCTGACGAAGGTCGCGCTCGAGACGGTCGACGGCCTGCTCGTGCATCCGCTCGTCGGCGACACGAAGTCGGACGACGTTCCTGTCGGCGTGCGCGTCGAGTGCTACGAGACCCTGCTCTCCGGCTACTACCCCGAGGATCGCGTCCTGCTTTCGGCGTTCCCGGCGGCGATGCGCTACGCCGGGCCCCGCGAGGCGATCTGGCATGCGATCTGCCGCAAGAACTACGGCTGCTCGCACTTCATCGTCGGTCGCGACCACGCTGGCGTCGGCGACTACTACGGCACGTATGACGCCCAGCTCATCTTCGACGAGTTCGCGCCGCACGAGCTCGACGTCGAGCCGATGTTCTTCGAGCACACCTTCTGGTGCAACGTGTGCGGCTCGATGGCGAGCACGAAGTCGTGCCCGCACGGGCCGGAGGACCGCGTGTTCCTCTCCGGAACGAAGGTGCGTGAGATGCTCGGCGAAGGCGACGTGCCGCCGGTCGAGTTCACGCGACCCGAGGTCGCGGAGGTGCTCATCGACGCGTATCGGGTCTGACCCCGGGCAGATCACGGCATGACCTGGCAGCTCACGGTCGTGGGGCTCCTCACCGGCGTGCTGGTCGGCATGACGGGGATGGGCGGCGGTTCGCTCATGACGCCCATCCTCGTCTTCCTCTTCGGCATCCCGCCGTCGACTGCGATCGGCACTGACATCGCGCACGGTGCGGCGTTCAAGACGGTGTCGGCGGTGCAGCACCGCCGGATGGGCAACGTCCGCGCACGGCTCGCGGGGTGGATGCTCATCGGCTCGGCGCCGGCGTCGCTCCTCGGTGTCTGGGTCAACGTCGAGCTCACGGAGCGCTACGGCGACGACGTCGAGTCGGTCATGGGACAGGTGCTCGGCGCGGCGCTTCTCTTCGGCGCCGTCGGGTTGATCGCGAAGAGTGTCGTTCAGGGCGGTCCGACAGGTGATCAGAACTGGAGCCTCTCGAACCGCGACCGTCTCGCTGCCGTGCTCATCGGGATCTTCGGCGGCTTCATCGTCGGGCTGACATCGGTCGGCAGCGGCGTCTTCTTCGGGCTGACGCTCCTGGTCATCTTCCCGCTGCGCGCGCACAAGGTCGTGGGGACGGACATCTTCCACGCCGCCGTGCTCCTGTACGTTGCCGGAGCGGCGCACTGGGCGGCCGGGAACATCGACTTCTCGATCCTCGGCTGGCTGCTGCTCGGCTCGATCCCCGGTGTCCTCATCGGCGGGCGTCTGACGCTGTCGATCCCCGAGCAGCGGTTGCGTCTCCTTCTCGCGGGTGTGCTCGGACTCGCCGGGGTCAAGCTCCTGAACGTTCCCTTCGCCGGAACGATTGTCGTCGTGGTTCTGTCCGGCGGCACCGTTGCGCTCCTCGTCTGGCTCGCACGGCACAGCTGGATCCGCTTCGTGCGCGGCCGCAACGGTGCCGCGCCCTCGGCCGCCGAGTAACGCGGCGGTACGATCGCGCGGCGATGCGCACGGTCTGGGTGAGCTACGACACCATCGGACGCGACTGCCTCGAGGTAGCTGCGGAGGCGGGGGCGGACATCGTTGGCGTCGTCACGCTCCCCGGTCCGATCGACCCGAACAGGTCGGGTCAGTGTGCCTTCGACGACGTCGCGGCAAAATTCGATGCCGTTCTCCACGAGACGCGCGACGTCAACTCGAACGAGACGATCGCTGCCGTCCGACCGCTCGAACCCGATCTCATCTTCGTCGTCGGTTGGTCGCAGCTCGTACGGGGCCCGTTCATCGCACTCGCCCGCGAGGGCGTCTTCGGGATGCACCCGACCCTCCTCCCGCGCCATCGCGGGCGCGCACCGATCGCGTGGGCGATCCTCACCGGGCTCGCGCGGACTGGCGTGACCATGTTCGAGATCGTGGACGCGACAGCGGACTCCGGTTCGATCGTCGGGCAGATCGTGGTCGACATCGCGTCCGACGAGACTGCCACGACCCTGTTCGAGAGGATCGCGACTGCGCACATGGAGCTCACGCGCGAGCTTCTCCCGCAACTGATCGCGCGTACCGCACCGCGGATTCCGCAGGATCCGACCCGCGTGAGTGCTTGGCACAAGCGCACGCCGGCCGACGGCATCATCGACTGGGAGACGCGCGCGTCCTACCTCTACGACTGGGTGCGTGCGCAGACGCGACCGTATCCGGGCGCGTTCACGTATCTGGGCGACGAGAAGGTGATCGTCTGGAGTGCTCGAGCAGTCGAGCTCGCCGAGCCAGCGCCTGCGGGAACGATCGTCGAGGTCGGCGCGGCAGGGCCGGTGGTGGCGTGCGGCGAAGGGGGACTCGTGCTCGAGGAGATCCAGACGAGTGCCGGTTCCCTCGAGGTGGGAGCACGGCTCGGATGAAGCGCATCCTCGTGCTCGCCGCTCACCCCGACGACGAGATCCTCGGGATGGGTGGGACGATCGCCGTTCACTCGGGCGCCGGCGACGAGGTGCGCGTCGTCGTCGTGACGGACGGCTCGTCGACCCAGTACCCAGGCGATACGGAGATCCGGGCGCGGAAGGAGGACGAGGCGACACGTGCCGCTGCCGAGCTCGGCGTCACCGACTACGTCCACCTCGACCTGCCTGACATGCGGCTCGACACGCTCCCGCACGTCGACGTCAACCGTGTCGTGGAAGAGCACGTCGCCGACTTCCGCCCGCAGGTCGTCTACACGCCCCACCCCGACGTGAATCGCGACCACCGCGTGCTCTTCGACTCGGTTGCGGTCGCGACGCGGCCGACGCCCGAGCAGGTCGTTCGTCGTGTCCTCACCTACGCGCCGACGTCGAGCACGGAGTGGACGCCTGCCCCGCTCAACTGGTTCGTCCCGAACTGGTTCGTCGACATCGGCGCCGCGATCGATCGGAAGGTCGCTGCGTTCGCGCACTATGAGACGGAGCGGCGCGACTACCCGCATCCACGGAGCGAGCGGGCCATCCGCGCGGCTGCCGAGTTCTACGGATCGAGCTGCGGACGCGACCATGCGGAGCCGTTCGTTCTCGTTCGCGCGTTGCAACCGATGTAACTTCCGGCGGTGGCGCGGTGGCCACAGCTCCTGCTCGTCCTCGTCCTCCTCGGGGCGACGGCTGCGGCGTTGGCCGTCACCGAGCGGCTCAAGCTCGAGCGGAGCCCGATCACGGGGACGCGCGTCGACACCGTCTTCTCGCCGGTCTGCGAGTGCGCTCGCGACGTCGCGGTCATCTCGTTCGTCCTCCGTCGCCGAGAGACGCTGACACTGGACATGCTGAACCGCGAGGGCCGGTCGATCCGGACGATCGTGCGGACACAAGGCGAAGCGGCCGGCCGTGTCTCGTACACCTGGGATGGCCGAGACAACCGCGACAGAGTCGTCGTCGAGGGTGTCTACCGCCCGCGCGTGCAACTCGAGCGCAACGGGCGGACGATCGTCCTCCCGAATCCGATCCGCGTGGACACGACCGCGCCGGTCATCACGCTCGTCCGCGTGTTTCCGCGCGTCTTCTCCCCGGACTCCGACGGCGCGCGCGATCGCGTCACGGCGACCTACCGGATCGACGAGCGGGCCCGTGCGATCATGCTGGTCGACGGGCGCCAGCGCGTGCAGAGCAAGTTCCGCCGCCTCGAAGGGCAACTCGTCTGGTTCGGGAGGGTCAACGGCAGGATCGTGCGTCCCGGCATCTACGAGATCCGCTTGCGTGCCGTGGATCGCGCCGGAAACCGCTCGGTTCGGACGCGCGCCGTTCCGGTTCGCGTGCGCTTCGTCGAGCTGTCGCGCGAGCGCATCGAGGTGGGCGCGGGGCGTCGCTTCTCCGTGCGTGTGTCGACGGACGCGGACTCCTACCGCTGGCTGTTCGCGGGGCGGCGGGGTGTCGGCCGGCGCCAGGTTCTCGTGCTGCGCGCACCCGAGGAGCCCGGGACGTACTCGCTCTACGTCAGCGTCGGCGGGCGTGCCGCACGTGCGGAGGTCGAGGTCATCCAGCCGGAGTAGCCGGCACATCGCGGCCGGGAGTGGCGATGAGCCGGCCGTTCAGCGAGAAGAAGTACGTTCGCTCCGTGGCGATCACGGGCGAGTAGCGGCCGAGCGGAAGCCGCCAGACGATCCGGCCGTCGTCGACGCGAGCCGCGTACGTCCGCTTCTCGAGCGTGGAGAAGAAAACGTACGGCCCGATCACGACCGGTGCGCCGAGGATCCGGCCGTCCACCTGCGTGCTCCAGAGCTCGTCCCCGGTCGTCGCACGGAACGCGCGGAGCCGTCCGTCGAATCCTCCGGCGAAGATCCGGCCGCCCGCGACGGCAGGCGTTGTGTACCCGAGGCCGCCGACCGCCGCCGTCCACACCACACGCCCGCCCGCCGCCTCGACCGCGACGACTCTTCCCGAGCGCGCCACCGAGTAGAGCCGCGCTCCGTCCGTCGACGGGCTCGCGTAGAAGCTGTCGTACCGCAGCGCATCGCGGCGGATGTACGTCGTCCAGCGTTCCTCGCCCGTGCGGCGGTCGAGGCAGACGAACGACCCTGCATACGTGGTGACGCAGACCTGGCCACGGAAGACGGAGGGGCTCGCGTTGATGCGCCCGCCCGTCTGATACGCCCAGCGAATCCTCCCGTTGTCGGACCTGACCGCGAACAGTCGGCCGTCGTGCGAGCCGAAGAACGCCGTGCCGTCGACGACGACCGGTGACGACTCGACCTTGCCTGCCGTCTGCACTTGCCACACGGTTCGGCCAGTCCGACGGTCGAGGGCCGTGACCGTTCCGTCCTGAGATGCCACGAGGACCCGTGGACCGTCGATCGCCGGGCTCGACGGCAACGTGCCGCCGACGCGGCGCGTCCACTTGATCTGCCCGGTCGCCGCGTCGAGCGCGAACGTCGTCCCCGTGAAGCCGTTGACGAAAAGCTCGCCGTCACAGTAGACCGGCGGGAACTCGATGTAGCTCCGAAGGCCGCGGGTCCACGTGAACTTGCGCGCGGGGAGGCCGAGCGTCGCCGTCGGGCGGGCGAGGGAGCGGCGCGGGTCGGCTCCGAACGTCCGCCAGCAGCGTCGGTCGCCGACCATCTCGGGTGCCGGATCCGGCGCCGGGGCCGGCTCGGGCTCCGGGGGCGGTGCAGGCTGCGGCGTCGTGTCGGACGACACCGTCACGCCCTCGAGGTCGGTGTCGAGTGCGCCCGACGGACGATCCTGGCCGAGGATCGCCACGCCGATCGCGAGCCCGAACAGGGCGAGCACGAGCGCGGCAACCGCAGCGAGCGTCCAGGCGAAGGCTTTCGGCATGAAACGACGGCCGGTCGTACGGGCCGTCGTTCAGTGTGCCAGCACCTCCGGAGCCGGCGGCGGTGGGCTCGGAGCCGACGCCGGGGCGCTACCCGGCACGGCGACCCGTGCGAGCAGTGCGGCGACGAGCCCGATCGCGCCCCAGGTCAGCGGATCTTCGAAGAAGCCGGCGTAAAGGAGGGAGTGGACGAACAGGACGGTGAGCACGGCTGCGAGTCCGAGCGCGAACGCTCTCTCGACCCGTGCGATACGGAGTAGTGCAACGGCGATGGCAGCGAGCAGCCACCCGTAGAGGCCGAAGCCGACGACGCCGAGCTCGGCGAGGACGGTCAACGGAGTCGTGTGCGACGCGTTCCGCCTGGCCGATCGCCGTCCGATCGCCTCAGCGCTCGCGGCGGGCTGGCCTCCGATGCCCACGCCCGCTGCAGGACGGAGCTTGAACGCCTCGTAGGTGATGTCGACGAGCCGTGAGCGGCCGCTTGTCACGTCGCGCGCCGACCGGCTCTCGATCGCCGTCGCGGCGACCGCGCCGGCCGCGAGGATCGCGGCCACGGTGCAGGCGACGAGGGCGATCCGGAATCGCCTGTCGCCGACGACGAGGGCGAGCGCGCTCGTGGTCACGAACAGAGCGACGAAGCTCGACTGCGAGTAGGAGAAGAAGAGGCCAAGGAACAGGAACGCGATGACTCCCGCGAGCGCGATCCAGACGACGGCGCGCGTCCTGCGCGCGAGCAGCACGACCAGGAGCACAACGATCGGGATGACGAGGTACCGGCCGTACAGGCTCGGGTCCTTGAAGAGCGACGTGACCCGGAAGAAGGTCGTGTAGGCGTTCGCGACCTCGAGGCTCGGCGAGAAGAACAGCGTCCGCGTCTGCGCCTGCCAGATCCCGATCGCGGCGAACAGCGAGCCGAGGCCGACGAGCGTGACGACGAGTGCTTGCGGGAGCCAGGGTGCGAGGGGCGCACGCGCCACCACGCCGAGACCCGCGACGAACGGAAAGACGAAGAACGCGAGCGCGATCCCACCTGCTCGCTCGTCCCACGTCCAGAGGAACGAGATCGCCGCGAACGTCACGAAGGCGGCGATCGGGAGCGCGAGCGCGAGGCGAACCGCCGCGGGATGCTCCCCGCGAAGCATGCGCACCGCGAGCGCCAGCACCGTCGACGCGAGGACCACGTAGAGCGGCAGGAGCAGGAACGCCTCCTCTTCGCCGAGCTCCACGGAAACGCGGAACGGGGCGGCGATCAGCAGGACCACCGGCGTTGCGGCGGGATAGCGCACGAGCGGGAGCGCGCCGAGACATACGATTGCGGCTCCCATGACCAGCGCTGCGAGGGCCTTGGGCTCCTCGACGAGGAGCTCGAGGTCATCGGTTCCGACGAGCGAGACCGCGAGGGCCCCGGTGGCGGCGCCGAGGAGAGCGAGTCCCACGATGACGAAGAAGCGTCCGCGCGGGATCAGCACGAGCACGGCGCCGAGGGCACCGACGAGGGCAGCGATCTGTGCGGTGTCCGTGTGCTCCACGACTCGGGAACGTTACGTCGCTCGCACCGCTATGCGGTGCCGTAGCCGAGCCGGCGCTCCACGTCTGCGACGAGAGGCTCGATGCGAGCGACGGCGTCCGGGTTCTGCTCGCGCCACTTGCCCGCCTGCGGCGCAGTGAGCGCAGTCGACGTCGTGACCCCGCCGAGACCCTCCGCATGCCGGCGCGCCTCGTCAGTGAAGTGCAGGCCGAGCTCGCCGTATGTCCGCTCGAGCTCCTCCACCGGAGAGCGCACGAGATCCTCGTAGGAGACGTCTGTCCAGCGAGCGGGTGCAATGGACGCGCGGGCGTCGAGGACGGCTTCGTTGCACGCGACGTACTGGTGTGCGCAGACCTCTTCGAGCGGTGCCGCGAGTAGCTCCCGCCATCCCGGCACGAGGACGAAGCTCCAGCTGTCCCCGCTCAGCTCGCCCAGACCGCTCAGCTCGGCGGGCAGCCGGTACTTCACGAATCGCGGACGCGCGCGCCAGCCTTCCATGAGCGAGCTCACGGTGTCTGCCGCCCGGCGCCGGAGGAACACGAACCTCGCGTCCGGGAACAGCTCGTCGAGGTAGCCGACGCGCAGGCAGCTCTCCGGAGTCTTGTCGACGAAGCGGGAGCCGCGCGTCCAGAGGCGGATTGCGGTGTAGACGTACGCCCGCTCTCGCTCGGTCACGTCGTCGGCGGCGAGCGCGTCCGAGTTCCAGCCGCGCCGGCTCGGGCGATGGAACTCGTCCCACAGGATGTGACCTTCACTCTGCACTGAGCGCAGTTCGGGGCTCCGGAGAAGTGCCTGGAGGAGCGCAGTCGTCCCGGAACGCGGGCAGCCGAGGACGATGACCGGCTGCTCGGGGGGGCTGCTCCGGAGGACTCTGGACGCGGGTCGTGCGATCCGCGGAACGCTGCGCCGCACTCGCCAGATCCGTCGTCGGACACCCCACAGGCGGGTCGTCTTCACGACGGCGATCGTAGTGGCGCCACCGCGAGTGCTTGAATAGCGCACCGTGATCGAGGCCTGGAAGCGCGCGCTCGTGCTCGCCCCGCACACCGACGACGGCGAGCTCGGCTGTGGCGGGACGATGGCGCGGCTCGTCGAGGGCGGCTGCGAGGTGCGCTACGTCGCCTTCTCCATTGCGACGCGCTCGCTTCCGCCCGGGTTCGAGCCGGACACTCTCGCGCGCGAGGTGCGCGAGGCGACGGCCGAGCTCGGGATCGCCGAAGACCGGCTCACGGTCCACGACTTCGACGTGCGCACGTTCCCCGATCGCCGGCAGGACATCCTCGAGCTGCTCGTGGCGCTGTGGGAGGAGTGGAAGCCTGACGTCGTCTTTCAGCCGTCGCACCACGACGTCCACCAGGACCACCAGACGATCGCGCAGGAGGGCCTGCGCGCCTTCAAGCGCACGACGATCATGGGCTACGAGGTGCCCTGGAACAACTTCGACTTCTCGTACGGCGCCTATCTCGCGCTCGAGAAGCGGCACATCGAGCGCAAGGTTGCGGCGCTGTCGCGCTACGCCTCCCAGCAGCATCGGCGTTACGCCGATCCCGAGTACATCTGGAACCTCGCGCGCGTCCACGGCGTCAACGTCAACCGTGACTACGCCGAGTGCTTCCAGGTCTACCGGATCGTCGCGTAGCCTGCGAGGCGGAGGCGACGACCGATCGCCTTTCGCTCTGCCGGAAGGTAGAAGCCGAGTGGGAGGAGCACGAGCGGGTAGACGAGCGCGATCGGGAGCGCGACGACGAGGCCCGCGTCCGTCAGCTTGCCGGCCGCGACGAGCGCGATCCCCGCTGCCGCTGCAGTGACGACGCGCCGCCACTGATATGGCACCGGGTAGATGCGCTGCGACCACCACACCATCCCGACGAACATCGTCGAGTACGCCGCGACGGTCGCGATCGCCGCGCCCATCATCCCGTAGGACGGGATGAGCAGGAGATTCAGCGCCACGTTCACGGCGGCCGCCGCTCCCGTGACGACCCAGTTGAACTGTGTCCGCTTCGCGCGTCCCACGCCGATCGCCACGACGATGTACGCAGCGAACGCGACCGTCGAGAATGCGAGCGGGCCGACGACGCGCGACGACTCCGCGAAGGCTGGCGCGGCGATCCAGTCGACGATCCAGGGCGAGAGCAGCGCGAGAGCGGTCGCGACCCACGTCGTGAACGCGACGAGGTAGGTCAGCACGTAGGCGTATGTCCGGCGCGCTTCCGAGTCGTCGTCGATCGAGTACGCGAACGCCGGCCAGGCAAGGCGGAATGCCGTGAGCAGGAGCACCATCGCTGAGGCGATCCGCACGCCGACCGAGTACAGGCCGACCTCGGTCGTGTCGGCGAGGCGGACGAGGAACAGGCGATCCGAGAAGTTCGTGACCCAGAGGAAGAGGGCAGTCGGGAGGAGCGGGACCCCGAAGCGGTTCATCTCGCGGAGCAGGCTGCGGTCGAACTGCAGGCCGAGTTGCTCGCGACGGTAGCCGATGAGCACCGCGTAGACGATGAGCGTCCCAGTGAAGTTCCCGACGATGACACCGAGCGGCCCCTTGTCGAGCGCGACGACGAGGAGCAGCGTCGCCCCGATGGTCAAGAGGATGTTCGCGAGACTCGCGGTCACGAACGCCGTCGAGCGCTCCTCGACCCGGAAGAGCGACGTCAGCTGCTCGTAGTTCATCCCCGCCCACAGGCCGACGAACGCGAGCATCACGAGCTCGGCGTCGTCCGACGAGCCGAAGAGCACGTCGGCGATCGGCGCGGCGAGAAGAAGCCCGCCGATGAGCCCCGTGGTCGCCATCGCCATCGTGAACCAGAACGACGTGCGGAGGACGAGCCTGCGTGCCTCGGGCTCCGGGGAGTCGAAGTAGAAGCGGAAGAACGCGCTGTGGATCCCCATGCGCAGTGCGATCCCGATGACCGTCGTGAGCGCGATGAGCGTCTCGACCTTTCCGTAGTCGGACGGCGAGAGGTACCGCGTGTACAGCGGGAGGAGGAGGACGGCGAGGATCCGCGAGACGAGCCCCCCGAGCCCGTAGATCGCCGAGTGCTTGCCGAGTCGCATGAGCTGGCTGCCAAGACCCACGTCGGTGTTCTAACGTTCGGCGAGGACACGCCGCGGCCGCGGCCGCGAAGCGGACGCCTTAAGGGGTTATCGCGACCGAGATCCGCGCTAGCGGATCTCGGTCTTGCGCATCAGCTGAGCGTAGAGATCGAGCAGGCGGTCGGCGACGCGCTCGAGGTCATGCACCTGCTCGACGTATGCCCGAGACGCGGCGCCGATCCGGCGGCGCTCTGGCGCCGACGCGACGAGCGATTCGAGCCGAGCTCGGAGCGTCTCCTTCGTCGCGCTGACGATCGGAACGCGTGTGCCGAGCTCGCGCTCGGTGCGTTCGACGGCCTCGTCGTGCAGGAACGTGACGACCGGCTTCCCGAGCGCCATGCACTCGATCGCGAACAGGCCGTACCAACCGGCGTTGAGCTGGTCGACGACGATGTCGGCTTCGCGGTAGCGCTCGAAGGCCTCGTCGTGGTGGAGACCCTCGACGAGGACGAGGTCGGCGTCGAGACCTTCGCACGCCGCGATGACCCGCTCCGTCCCTTTCCGGCGCCGCGAGGAGGGTGCGTGGAGGATCACCGGGCGGACTCGGTCCGAAGGTGGGGAAGGCTCGATCGCCGCGACGTCGATGCCGGGCGGGATCATCTCCGCTTCGGGCACCCAGCGGATCGCGTCGTACGAGCCCACGACCTCCGCTCCCGCCTTCTTCCCGAAGGCGAGCTCCTCTGGCGCCTTGCCGCGGATGTCCGAGCCGAGGTAGTGCATCACCGACTTCTTGCGCAACGCCCCGAGAATCGGGAACTGGAGCGACTGCGGGACGAGCGTGAGGCCGAAGTAGAAGTGGAAGACATCGGTCCGCGGAAGCAGGCGTGCGAGCGCCGACCACTGCGTCAGCTGCTTGCGGACGAAGCCGCCGCGGCGCTCGAGCGACACGTCGGCCTCGGAGTGGAGCTGGTAGCGATTGAAGACCACGAGCTCGGCATCGACGCCTCGACGCCGGAGCGCCTGAACGTTGGCCCATGGCACGCCGGCCGTGTTCACGGGGCAGTGGACTACCCGCAGCGGTCTGTCAGCCAAGATCGATGCCGTCGGCCGCGAGCTGCTCGAGGCGGCGGGCTTTCTCGGCGTTCAGCATCGAGCGCATCGTCAGGCCCATCGTCGCGCCCTGGTAGACCCAGATCTCCGGGTGCACGAGGATCTGCAGCCACGGGAACCCGCCGCCGCGCAGCTCCTCGTGCGGGCAGCCCGAGCGCCAGTGCTGGTTCGAGTCCGAGCGGTACGTCGGCGGGTCGAAGAATGGATCGGCGTAGACGTTGGTGGCGCCCGGGATCGACCGGGACATGTACTCGGCGTCGGGGTTGTGCCACGAGACGACGGGATCGAATCGATCGTCGAACTCGACATTCGGGTGCACGGCATGGAGCCCGACCGCATGGCCGAGGTCGCGGAGGCGCGCGATCGCGGCCACACCCTCGCTCGACGCGAGGTTGTAGAAGACCGACTCGGTCATGAGGAGGTACGTCGTCTGGACTTCGTGCTCCGCCTCCACCTCGGCCATCTGGAGCGCCGCGTCGAGCGAGAGGTCGATATCGTGCCGGAGGTAGATGTCGCCGCGCTCGGGGCCGTCGCCGAAGAACGCGAAGCGGTACCCGCCGGCCTTGGCCGCCTCGAGGATTTCCGCGTAGTGCTTCAGGTCGAACGAGCAGCTCATCGGCGCGCCAGCACCCATTGCCACGTCGCCTCACCGTCGGGCTCCGGCTCTCTCGTCGTGACGAGCTCGTCGAGAAGTAGCTCGAAGCCGGCGTCGCCGAGAAGGCGCCGATTCGTCTCCGGCGGATAGCTCGAGAAGTACATCGTCGTGCCGAGCCAGTCACCGACCCACGACTCCGTATCGCTCGTGCCGAGCGCGGTCAGGAATAGTCCATCCGGAACGAGCCAGGACTGAATACGGTCGAACAGGACTGCGAGGAGGTCGCGCGGAACGTGGTTGAACGAGCAGAACGCAGCAACAGCCTCGAACGAGGCCGCTCTCAGCTCGAGACTCGTGAAGTCGGCCTGGATGAACTCGGCGCTCGGCACCTTCGCACGCGCCCGGCGGACCTGCTCGCGCGAGATGTCAACCGCCGTGACTCGAAACCGCTCAGCGAGGAGGCGCGTATCGGGGATCCCTGCGCCGCAGCCGAGCTCGAGCACGCGCGCGCCTACCTCGAGCCGCGACGTGAGCTGATTCATCCACCAGAGTCGCGGGTCGTCGGCGATTCGGTCACGCCATTCGACGAAGCTGTCGGCGATCTCGTCGTATCCTTGCTCGACGATTCGAGTCCGCGAGTCGCTCATCCCGCCACCTCCACTTCGAGCTGGGTCGCAGCGTGCTCCGCGCGCGCGAGCGCTTCGGCGGAAGCGTCGGCGACGGCGATGACGTAGCCGCGACGGTCGCCGTCGCGGCGGACGGGGCGGATCGTCTCGCCCACCTGCAGGTAGGTGTCGGCCTGGACGACGCCCTCGGACGCGAGCACTGCGTCGAGGCTGCCGATCCTCGTCACCTCGCCGGTCGGGAGCGGGCCTGGCTGCGCCGTGAAGAAACGAATCGCGAGTGGCTGCGTGAAGCGTGGGAGCGCGACCTCGTCCGGGACGTCTTCGCCGAGCGCCTGCCGGAGCGCCACGTCCACGAGATCGACGCCTACGGCATGGCGCACGAGGTCCGCCATCTGCCCGCCCGGGATTCGTGCCGCGACCTCGACGACTGCCACGCTCCCGTTCGGCGACGCGATGAGCTGCGGAAACGCGATCGCGTCGCTCAGGCCGAGCGCACGCACCGCGTCGACCGCGATCTGCTCGGAGAGACGCAGCTGCTCCTGTGGGATCGAGGGCGGATAGACGTGGATCCACCCGACACCGAACCCGACCCCGGGAGGCCGTAGCCGATCCGAGAGCGTGACGAGGCCCGGCTCGCCGGCACGCGCGATCACGATCCCGTTCATCTCGATGCCGTCGACGAACTCCTCGAGGAGCGCCTCGTTCGTGGGCGACTCGGCGATCGCTTCGTCGAGGTCGCGCTCCAGCTCTTTGCGGCTCTCGATTCGGAACACCGCGCGCTGCCCGCCCGAGTCGACCGGCTTCAGGACTGCCGGAAACGACACGGCTGCGAGCGCCGCGCCGATGTCGTCGGTGGAGCGCAACGTCGCGTACGGCGGCTGAGGGAGCCCCGCTGCGCCGAGTGCGTCCCGCATCGCCCGCTTGTGCGTCAGGAGGTGGGCTGTCGCCGTTCCGATGCCGGGAAGCCCGAGCTCCTCCGCGACTGCTGCCACGACCGGCACAGCACGGTCCGCCGAGACCGTGAGCGCGCCGTCGACGCGGATGCGCTTTGCGGCCTCGACGACCTCGGCGACGCGGGTGAAGTCGACGACCTCGGCGACATCCGCTGCGGCGAGGCCGGGCGCATCCGCGTTCCGGTCCACCGCCGCGACGCGCAAGCCGCGTGCGCGCGCCTGCTCGATCGCGCGATGCTGATGGCGCCCGGCGCCAACGAAGAGAACCGTCTTCACGGCCGCCGATGCTAACGGCGGCTCGCGTCGGCTACGTCACGCCGCCCGGAGGGAGGAGCCACGGCGAGAGCCTTTGCCAGCGCGCGATCTCGCAGCCGTTCGTCCGCGTGACGGTCGTCCAGACTCGCTTCCCGCGGACGGTTCCGACGATGCGGGCGCGCTGTGGGCCGCCGTAGAGCTGTGTGCACACCGTGTCGGGTCTGACGGGCGCAAACAGTTTTACGCCATCCAGTGCCAGCCTCGTACACGCCCGCGCCGGGCGGGCGAGCGAGCCTCGCGCGGGGTTGCAGCGGAGCGTCCAGACTGCGTCGGGGACGCTGGTGGGAGCGCCGCCGTCCCAGAAGCTGATGCGCAGCGACGTCTGCGGCTGCGTACCCGCCTGCAGTGACGCGCATGCTGCGAGCGCGAGGACGGCGAGCGCGAGGACGGCGAATCCACGCATATGCTCAGGGTAGCGCGGATCGCCCATCTAGACTCGCGCCCGTGGCCCTGACCGGAAAGCGCGTCGTCGTCACGGGCGGCGCCGGCTTCATCGGAACGACGCTCGCGCGGCGTCTCGTCGACGACAACGAGATCGTCGCCGTCGACAACCTCCACCGTGACACTCTGGGAGGAACGGCGCTCGCCGACCACCCGAACTTCACGTTCGTCGAGGGCGACGTGCTCGACCCCGATCAGCTCGCCGATGCCTTTGCCGGCGCGACCCACGTCGTCCACTGCGCAGGGATCGCCGGCGTGGACACCGTTCTCGCGAGCCCCGTACGCACGATGCGAGTGAACGTGATCGGAACGTACAACGTCCTCGAGGCGGCGCTGGGAGCGCAGAAGACGATCGAGCGACTCGTCGACTTCTCGACGAGCGAGGTCTTCGGTCAGCACGCCTTCAACGTGCACGAGGCGCACGTGACCACGATCGGATCCGTGGGTGAGGCGCGGTGGACCTACGCCGTCTCGAAGCTCGCCGGCGAGCACATGGCGCACGCGTACCACGCCGAGCTGGGGCTGCCGACGACGTCGGTGCGCCCGTTCAATGTCTACGGTCCCGGTCAGATCGGCGGCGGAGCCATCCGCGCGTTCATCGAGGCTGCCCTGGCCGCGCGCGACCTCACGATCCACGGGGACGGCTCGCAGATCCGCGCATGGTGCTACGTGGACGACATGGTCGACGGCGCGCTCCTGGCACTCGAGCACGAGAACGCCGTCGGCGAGAGCTTCAACATCGGAAATGCGCGCTCCGCGGTGACGATCCACGATCTCGCACAGCGAGTGAAGCGTCTGACGGGCTGCCCGGGCGACATCGTGTTCCAGCCACTCCACTACACCGACGTCGAGCTTCGCATCCCGAACATCGAGAAGGCCCGCGAGCTGCTCGGCTTCGAGGCCAAGGTCGACCTCGACGAGGGGCTCGAGCGGACGATCGCCTGGTACCGGGAAAACACCGGTGTCTGACACCACGCCGCGACGAATGCGGGTTCGAGGCCCCTCGGTGCCAGACACCGGTGATCCGATCCGGCTCGCGCGGCCGGACGTCGGGGAGGCGGAGCTCGCCGCGGTCGCGGAGGTCGTGAGCACGGGCCAGCTCACGATGGGGCCGAAGGTCGACGCGTTCGAGGCCGCGATCGCGCGCGCGGTCGGAACGGCGCATGCAGCCGCGGTGTCGTCCGGCACCGCGGCGCTCCATCTCGCTCTCCTCGCGCTCGAGATCGGGCCTGGCGACGAGGTGATCGTGCCCGCGTACACGTTCCCGGCCACTGCGAACGCAGTCGAGCTCTGCGGAGCACGCGCCGTTCTCGTCGACGTGGTTCCCGACACCTTCAACCTCGATGTCGCGGCAGTCGCTGCCGCCGTCACGTCGAGAACGCGCGCCGTGATGGCGGTGCACCTCTTCGGTCGTCCGGTCGAGTGGGAGGAGCTCCAGACTGCCGTGCCGCGGGACGTCGCGCTGGTCGAGGACGCAGCGGGTGCGCTGGGCGCGCGCTATCGCGGAACGCCGTGTGGTGCGCTCGGTGTCGCAGGGTGCCTGTCCTTCCACCCTCGGAAGATCGTCACCACCGGCGAGGGAGGCGCCGTCACGACCGACGAGGCCGCGCTCGACTCGGCGGTTCGACGCTTCCGCCACCACGGCTGGGCGACGCTCGGCGACATGCCGACGCCCGGCTTCAACTACCGCCTGCCGGATCTTTTGTGCGCCGTCGGGATCCCCCAGCTCGCGCGGCTCGAGGAGCTCCTCGCGGCTCGCGAGCGCGTGGCGGGCTGGTACACCGAGCGGCTCGAGCAGCACGTGCTCACGCCGAGCGCCGCGGACGGCGACCGGCATGGCTGGCAGGCATATGTCGTTCAGCTCGATCTGCGCGACCAGGCACTCGCCGCACTCCGGGACGCGGGCATCGAAGCCCAGATCGGAACCTGGGCCCTTCAGCACCTCGACCCGTACCGTGCGCAAGGCACCTTCCCGGGGGCCGATCGCGCTTTCGAGCGCGCGCTCGCGCTCCCGTTCTCCACCACCACGACCGAGGAGGAGGTCGAGCGCGTCGCGAAGGTCTTGACCTCGTTGTGAGTGAGTGATAACTTTCTCCACCATGGCTCAGTCGACAACCCCCAGGCAGACGGCAGACGAGCGGCGTGTCGCCGTCGTCGAGGCCGCGAACATCGAGTTCGCGCTACGCGGACTGCATGGCGCCTCCACGGACGCGATCGCGCGCCGCGCGGGGATCTCGCAGCCGTACCTCTTCCGGCTGTACGGCACGAAGAAGGAGCTCTTCATCGCCGTCATCGAGGACTGCTTCGCTCGGACGCTGGACTCGTTCCGAGCCGCGGCGGCAGGCATGTCCGGTGAGGACGCGCTGCACGCGATCGGCGAGACATATGCAACCTCGCTCGAGCAAGACCGCACGATGCTCCAGGGCCAGCTGCAGTCGTACGCCGCCTCGGTCGAGGACGATGACATCCGCGAAGCCACCGCGCGTGGCTTCGGCCGACTCGTCGACTACGTGGAGACGGTGTCGGGCGCCGACCGCCTGACGATCTCGCAGTTCTTCGCCAAGGGAATGCTCATGAACGTGCTGGCTGCGATGCAGTACTCGATCTCGAACGAAACCAACGACGCCTGGGCCGTCCGTCTCGCCGAGGGGTGCAGGGAGGACGAGGCATGAAGGGTTCTTCTCTTTTTTCTCCAGATGCTGAGTAATCAGTCACTAGATCGCAACACTTCGAGCACGAGGAGGCAGTAACGATGCAAGCCGGGACGCGCACGCTCTGGACCTTCGCGATCACGTCGATCGCGCTCTTCATGGTCGTCCTCGACAACCTCGTCGTCTCGACGGCGCTCCCGGTCATCCGCGTCGACCTCGGCGCGACGATCGAGGAGCTCGAGTGGACGGTCAACGCCTACACCCTGACCTTCGCCGTGTTCGTGCTGACCGGGGCCGCTCTCGGCGATCGCTTCGGGCGCAAACGCATGTTCATGATCGGGGTCGCGGTGTTCACGGTGGCGTCGGCAGCCGCCGCGATGGCGCCGTCGGCCGACTGGTTGATCGCGGCGCGCTCTGTTCAGGGATTCGGTGCGGCCATCGTCACGCCGCTCACGCTGACCATCCTCAGCGCGGCCGTCGCCCGTGAGAAGCGCGGTCTCGCGCTCGGTGCGTGGTCGGGCATCGCGGGTCTCGCCGTCGCCATGGGGCCGCTCGTCGGCGGCGCAGTCGTCGACGGAATCTCGTGGCAATGGATCTTCTGGCTCAACATTCCTGTCGGGATCGTCCTGCTCCCGCTCGCGTCGCTGCTCCGTGAGAGCACCGGGCCGGACAAGGCGCTCGACATTCCTGGGCTCGCCCTGGCCAGCGTGGGGCTGCTCGGGATCGTGTGGGGCCTCATCCACGGGAACGGCGACGGCTGGACGAGCCCGTCGATCGTCGTCGCGCTCGTCGGAGGAGCCTCGCTCCTTGCAGCCTTCGTCACGTGGGAGCGCTGGACGCCTCAGCCGATGCTCCCCATGCGGTTCTTCCGCAACCGAGCGTTCGGCGCCGCCAACGGCGCATCGCTGCTCATGTACTTCGGGATGTTCGGCTCGATCTTCCTGCTGAGCCAGTTCTTCCAGACCGCGCAGGGCCACTCGCCGCTGGGCGCGGGCCTGCGCATCCTGCCGTGGACTCTCATGCCGATGTTCGTCGCTCCGATCGCGGGCGCGCTCTCCGATCGAATCGGAGGCAGGCCGCTCATGGCGACCGGTCTCGCGTTGCAAGCGGTCGGGCTCGGCTGGATCGCAGCCGTCTCGTCCCCGACCGCTGGTTACGCGTCGTTCGTCGGGCCGTTCATCGTCTCCGGTGTCGGGATGGCGTTGTTCTTCGCGCCGGTCGCCAACGTCGTCCTCTCTGCCGTTCGCCCGCAGGAAGAGGGCAAGGCGTCCGGGACGAACAACTCGATCCGAGAGGTCGGCGGTGTTCTCGGCGTCGCCGTCATGGCATCGATCTTCGTGCGCTACGGCGGCTACGAGTCGCCCGAGACCTTCAACGACGGGATCGTCCCGGCGCTCTGGGTCGGAGCGGTCGTCCTCGCGGCCGGGTCGCTCATCTCATTGCTGATCCCGCGCAAGCGTCGCGTGGACGTTGCTGTTGCGACGGAGCACGACCGCGATCTCGTACCTCGACTCGAAGCCGCCTAGAACAGACAGTGCCGGGGTCAGACCCGTAGGGTCTGACCCCGGCCAATGCCGTTGGTACCGTCGCCGCGTGACGTGCGCGGGCGCATGGGTGCATGACGCGTAGGACGCGACAGGTCGGGACGCTCGTCCTGACTGTCGCCGCGATT
>DATKBJ010000070.1:0-12526 GCA_035514135.1 Gaiellaceae bacterium
GACAACGCTGCGACCGACTGGGCCTTCACGACGACAAAGACCCCAGGCGCGGCGAACGTCGCGTCGCCGTAGTGCTCACGAGGCTCCCGCGCTCGGCTTCCGTCGAGCGCGGGAGCGCTCGCGCTGCTCGAGGCGTTCCGCAAGCTCCGCGAGCTCCCGCTCGAGGGCGCGGTAGCTCTCCCAGCGCTCGCGCGCCAGCTCGCCCGTCTCCAGGGCCGCGCGCACGGCACATCCGGGCTCCGTCTCGTGTCGGCAGTTCGTGAACCTGCACTCGGCGGCGAGCTCGGCGATGTCGTCGAATGCGTCGGCGAGGCTTCCGTCCGTGAGCCAGAGGTGAACCTCGCGCATCCCGGGGTTGTCGATGATCAGGCCCCCGCCGGGGAGCTGCACGAGCTCGCGGCGCGTGGTCGTGTGGCGCCCGCTGCCGTCGGCAGCGAGGTCGCCCGTCGCGAGCTGGGCGCCTTCGACGAGCGCATTGACGAGCGTCGACTTCCCGACGCCGGACGGCCCGAGGAGCGCTCCAGTCGTTCCCGTGCCGAGGATCCCGTGCATCGCGTCGACTCCGAGCCTCGTTTTCGCCGACAAGATGTGGACGGGGATGTCGCCCCCGATCTCCGCCAACGCCGCGCGCACTGCTTCCGGATCGGATACGAGGTCGGCCTTGGTGAGCACGATGACCGGCCGCGCACGACTTTCGAGCGTCAGCGCCACGTAGCGCTCGAGGAGCCGGACATCGAGCTCCTGCCCGAGTGCCGCGACGACGAGCACGACGTCGACGTTGGCTGCGATGACCTGCTCCTGCGAGACCCCGGACGCGGGCTCGTGCGCCGCCCGCCGCGAGATCGTCGTTCGACGGGGGAGCACGTGTGTGATCGCTCCCGCTCCTTCCAGCACGACCCAATCCCCGACCACCGGCAGCTCGACTCGCGCCGACTCTCGTCGCAACCGGCTCGTGATCGCAGTCCGCTTCTCGCCGTCTGCCGTCATGACGTCGTAGGCGCCTCGATGCTGGACGGCGATGCGACCGGGCTCACCGTCCGCTCCCGCTGCCTCGAACGTCGCCTGCCACACGGCGTCCCATCCAAGGCGTTCGAGGTCGAGCACGCGACCATTGTCCCCGACGTCAGTCGGCGAGGGCGCGCTCGAGTGCGACGTCGAGCGTCGGAGCCGAGAACTCGAAGCCGGAGTCCAACAGACGTGCAGGTAGGACGCGCTGCCCGAAGAGGAGGACCTCCTCACCCTTCTGGCCGAACAGGAGCTTGATCCCGAAGCTCGGCGCCGGAAGCACGGCCGGGCGGTTGATGGCTTTACCGAGCGCCTTCGCGAATTGACGGCTGGTCACGGGGTTGGGCGCCGTCAGGTTGATCGGGCCTGCCAGGTCGCTTTCGAGGACGAGCCGGTACGACGACACGACGTCGGCGAGAGACACCCAGCTCCACCACTGCTTGCCACTGCCCACGGGACCTCCGGCGCCGAGGCGAAAGAACGGCAGCATGCGCCGCAACGCGCCTCCATCCCGCGAGAGCACGATGCCTTGCCTGAAGTGGACGACGCGCACGCCGGCCTCGCGAGCAGCCTGCGAGGCGGCTTCGGTCTGTCGCATCACCTCGGCGAGGAACCCGACGCCCGCCGCCGCGTCCGACTCTTCCGTGAGCAGTTCGTCGCCACGATCTCCGTAGACCCCAGTTCCGCCTGCACAGACGAGCGTCGCAGCGCGCGGCTCGAGCTCGGCCGCCACTGTCGCGAGAAGGTGTGTCGTCTGCGTTCGTGACTGGAGAACCTCCCGCTTTGCAGCAGCCGTCCAGCGCACGTCGAGGTTCGCGCCGCTCAGATTCACGAAGGCGTCGACTCCGTGCAGGCTTTCGCGGTCGATGGTTCCGGTGGCGGGATCCCACTCGACTTCGTCGGCTGTGCGCGCGTCACGCCGCACGAGCCGGATCACGTCATGGCCCGTCGCGGTGAGGGCAGGGACGAGCGCCGAACCGATGAGCCCCGATGCGCCGCTGATGACGATCTTCACGCCACGATTGTGGCAAGGAGCAGCAGGGCGCCGCTGTCTAAGGTTGCCTCGTGGGCGACGAACCGACCGCTTCGCCGCGCATCCGCGACGGCGTTCGCCGTGCGCTCCCGCTCGCTCCGAGCCCCGTGCTCTTCGGACTGTCGTTCGGCGTGCTCGCCGATGCGACCGGCTTCGGAGCCGTGGCAGCCGTCGTGATGTCGGCGACGACGTTCGCGGGAGCGGCCCAGTTCGCGTCGGTGTCGGTGCTCGACGCCGGGGGAACGGTCGCAGCGGCAATCCTCGCAGCGATCTTCCTCAACGCACGCTACGTGGCGATCAGCGTCGCGGTCGCGTCGATCTTCCCCGGCGGGAAGCTCCGGCGTCTCGCCGAGTCGCAGTCGATCGTCGACGAGTCGTGGGCGCTCTCGGGTCGACGCGGGAGGTTCGAGTGGCCGATCCTCGTCGGGTCCGGGCTCGTCTTCTACGTGCTGTGGGTCGGGAGCACGGCCGTCGGCACCGTGCTCGGTGGCGTGCTCGAGGATCCGAACGCGCTCGGTCTGGATGCTGCCTTCGCCGCGCTCTTCCTCGCGCTCGCAGCCCCGTATCTCAGGGAGCGGCGCGCCCAGCAGGCGGCTGCCCTCGCAGCCGGCATAACGCTCGCGCTCATCCCGTTCGCGCCCGCTGGCGTGCCGATCATCGCCGCATCGGTCGCGTGCCTCCTGGGTCTCAGGCGATCGCCGCGAACGGGCTCTCCCGGATCTCCATGGTGGTGAGCAGCGCCTGGATCGTGGTGGGTGTCGTCGGCATCGCGACGATCGCCTTCAAGGCTGCCGGGCCCGTGCTCATCGGCCGACGCGCGCTCCCGGGGCGCATCGAGTCGGTCGTCGGGCTTCTCGCGCCGGTAATGCTCGTCGCGCTCGTGGTCACGCAGACGTTCGGCGGCGAGAAAGAGATCACCGTCGATGCGCGTGTCGCGGGTGTCGGCGCCGCTTTCGTCGCGATTCTTCTGCGTGCGCACGTCATCGTCGCGATGGCGATCGCAGCCGCGGTGACCGCGCTGCTCCGTCTGGCGTTCTAGGAGCGTCGGAGCGGTGTGCCGCCGTGCCAGAAGACGGCTGCTGCTGCCGCTGCTTCCGCCGCGAGGCTCACGAGGCCGATCACGAGAAGCCACATTGGAAAGTGCCGCATATCGGGCCTGATCGGTCGCACGGAAGCTGGGCTTGAGGCGCGGGCGTCACAAAGTGCCTGGCACTGGAGTGTTGAGAGTCAGTGCCAATTCGCCCACAGAGGTCGCGCTCAGAGCGGCGGTCTGAAGACGGCGAACTGATCGGTCACCGCGAGCCGGCGGTCGCAGAAGCGGTAGAGCTCCGCGGGTCGGCCTCCGGCGGGGCCGTGCGCGCGACGCGTTCCGACCGCCTGGATGGCGCCGCGCCGCACGAGCACGCGCTTCAGGTTCGTCGCAGAGATCTCGTACCCGAGAGCGGCCTCGTAGATGTCGCGGAGCTCGGCCAGGGTGAACATGTCCGGCGCGAGGCCGAAGCCGATGTTCGAGTACGAGAGCTTCCCGCGCAGTCGATCGCGGCCCGTGAGGACGATCGCGCCGTGGTCGAAGGCGGTCGAAGGCAGGGCCTCCACGGGGTGCCACGACGTGTCCTCCGGCACACGGGGGTCGAGGCCCAGCGGGACGAGCCCGAGGTACGCAGTGGCGAGCTCCCAGCGCTCCGGGTGGCGTGAGGGATCGCTCCACGTGCCGAGCTGCTCGAGGTGAGCGACCTCCCGGACGTCGACCTTCGTCGCCAGGTGGCGCAGGATCGAGCTCTCGAGCGTCTCGTCCGTGGCGAGCGTTCCTCCGGGCAGCGCCCATGCGCCCGAGAACGGTTCCCGCCCGCGTTCCCAGAGCAGGACGCAGAGGTCTCCGCCGCGCACCTGGAAGACGGTTGCGAGCGCGACGTGCGCGGGAGCGAGAGGTGGGGTGCTAAACTCAGCCACGAGGTTATCGACTCAGAGGCGAAAACTACCATGTCGAACCACGGAGATACAGGCGGCGACACAGAACTTGCTCTCGTCGTCGTCGGCGGGGGGGTCGCCGGGCTCTTCGCCGCGCTCTGCGCGGCAGCCGAGGGCGACGTTCTCGTTCTCACGAAGGGGCCGCTCCTCGCGTCGACGAGCCTTCTCGCCCAGGGCGGGATCGCAGCCGCGGTGGGGGAGGACGACGACCCGGCGCTCCATGCGGAGGACACACTGCGAACGGGGCGCGGGCTCTGTCGCCCCAGCGCCGTCTCCGTTCTGACGGACGAGGCGCCGGCACGGATCCGCGACCTCGTCGAGCTCGGAGTCGAGTTCGACGAGGGCCTCGGCCTCGAAGGCGGGCACAGCCGCCGTCGCGTGGTGCATGCGGGCGGTGCCGCGACCGGCGACCGTGTCGCGCGGAAGCTCGCCGAGCGGGTCCTCGCGCATCCCCGAATCCAGGTCGCCGAGGGCGAGCGCATGCTCTCGATCTGGCGAGACGACGAGCGCTGTGTCGGTGTCGCCACGGATCGACGCACCGTGGCTGCGCGCGCGACGCTGCTCTCGACAGGCGGCGCTGCCGCACTTTGGGAGCGCACGACGAATCCCGCGGGAGCCGTCGGCGAGGGCATGGCCGCCGCCTACCGAGCAGGCGCCGCACTCGCCGACCTCGAGTTCGTGCAGTTCCATCCGACGACGCTCGTGGACTCGTCGCTGCTTCTGTCGGAGGCGCTGCGGGGTGAGGGCGCGCTCCTGCTCGACGAGCAGGGCAACCGCTTCACCGACGAGCTCGCGCCGCGCGACGTCGTCGCACGCGAGATCGCCGCGCGCGGAACTGTGTTGCTCGACCTTCGGGCCATCGACCGAGGGCGCTTTCCGTCCCTCATGGGGAGCCTCGTCGAGGAGGGCTACGACCCTTCTCAGACACCGATCCCAGTCGCTCCCGCCGCGCACTACTCCGTCGGCGGTGTTCTCACCGATCTCGACGGTCGCAGTGAGTTGTCCAGCCTGTACGCGGCGGGCGAATGCGCCGCGATGGGTGTCCACGGGGCGAACCGTCTCGCCTCGAACTCCCTGCTCGAGTGCCTGGTCTTCGGCCGTCGCGCGGCGCTCTCGGCGCTCGCGGAGCCGGGCCTGCCGACCCGGTTGCCCGAAGCCCTAGGGTCGCCTCCGGCCGAGCTCGTCACCCCGGATCTCCGCGCCTCGCTCTGGCGCGACTGCGGTCTCATTCGCGACGCCGCCGGACTCGAGCAGCTACTCGACGCGCCGCACTGCCTTACACGTCTCATCGCGGAGAGCGCGCTCGCGCGCGAGGAGAGTCGCGGCTCGCACTTCCGGGTGGACTTTCCCACCGAGAACGAGTCCTTCGAGCGGCACGTCGTCCTGCGAGCGGGTCGGGAGCCCGCGCTCGAGACATGGCAGTAGCGACCGACACACTCGAGCGCATCGTCCACGCAGCCCTCGCGGAGGACATCGGCTCCGGCGACGTCACGACGGATGCGACCGTCGCAGACGACGCCGTCGGCACGGCCGAGTTGCTGGTGAAGGAGGCCGGCGTCGTATGCGGCTTGCGCGTTGCCGAGGCGACGTTCCGCGCGCTCGATCCGGAGGTCCGATTCGTCTCGCTTGCCAGTGACGGTGACGTCGTCGAGCCGCCTGCCGTGGTCGCCCGCGTGACCGGCCCCGAACGGGCCATCCTCACGGGAGAGCGCGTCGCGCTCAATTTCCTCGCGCGGCTCTCCGGGATCGCGACGCTGACGCGACGCTACGTCGACGCGATCGCAGGCACGGGCGCCTCGGTGCTCGACACCCGCAAGACGACGCCGGGTCTGCGCGCGCTCGAGAAGCACGCAGTCGCTGCGGGCGGCGGACGCAACCACCGCTTCGGACTCGACGACGCGGTGCTCGTCAAGGACAACCACCTGCGCGCCGCCGGCTCGATAACGAATGCGATCGAGCTCGTTCGCGACGTCACGGAGCTTCCGGTCGAAGTCGAGTGCGACACGCTCGACCAGGTGGCCGAGGCCCTGGAGGCCGGCGTCGACGCGATCCTTCTCGACAACATGACGCTCGCCCAGCTGCGCGAGGCCGTCGCGCTCGTCGCAGGGCGAGCTCGTCTCGAAGCCTCGGGCGGCGTGACTCTCGACACGATCCGGGCCATCGCCGAGACCGGCGTCGACGAGATCTCCGTCGGCGCGCTCACGCACTCGGCCCGCTCCCTCGACGTCTCACTGGAGCTCACATGACGACTGCCGAGATCGCCACGATGCAGGAGGAGATCCGTGCGCTCGCGACCGAGCGCGGCGCGGTCATCCTCGCCCACAACTATCAGGTGCCCGAGGTGCAGGACGTCGCGGACTTCGTCGGCGACTCGCTCGGGCTCTCGCGCGAGGCGGCCGCGACCGAGGCGGATGCGATCGTCTTCTGCGGCGTCCACTTCATGGCCGAGACGGCGGCGATCCTGAGCCCGCAGAAGACCGTCCTCATCCCCGACCTGGACGCCGGCTGCTCGCTGGCTGAGTCGATCTCGGCCGACCAGCTCCGGGTGTGGAAGGCGGAGAACCCCGGCGCGGTCGTCGTCTCGTACGTGAACACCTCGGCCGAGGTCAAGGCCGAAAGCGACTACTGCTGCACGTCTGGCAACGCGAAAGGCGTCATCGAGGCGATCCCCGAGGACACAGAGATCCTCTTCCTCCCGGACATGTTCCTCGGCCTCTGGCTCGAGAAGGTCACGGGCCGGAAGCTCCGGATCTGGATGGGCGAGTGCCACGTACACGCGGGGATCCGCCCGCAGGACATCACCCGCTGGCAGGCCGACGCGCCCGACGCCGAGTTCCTCGTCCACCCCGAGTGCGGCTGCGCGAGCCAGTGCATGGCCTTCGGAAACGAGAACACGCACATCCTCTCGACGGAGGGGATGATCAACTTCGCGAAGTCCTCACCCAAGAAGCGCTTTCTCGTCGCGACCGAGACCGGGATCATCCATCGCCTGAACAAAGAGGCTCCGGAAAAGCGTTTCGAGGCCGTCTCCGAGAAGGCGATCTGCCGGTACATGAAGATGATCACACTTCCAAAGCTTCGCGACTCCCTGCGTGACTGGAAGTACGAGGTCACGGTGCCCGAGGAGATCGCCGAGCGCGCGCGGGGTGCCATCGACCGCATGGTCGCCATCTCGTGAAGAGGCTTACGCCCGCGCAGCGGGCGTTCCTCGAAGAGCCGTTCGTGGGAGTCGTGACCGATCTCCGACCAGACGGATCGCCGCACTCGACGGTCGTGTGGGTGGATGTGGACGACGAGGGCGTCTCGTTCAACACCGCGTGGCCGCGCGCGAAGCCCCGCTACCTCGAGGCCGACCCGCGCGTCTCGCTCGCAGTGATCGACCCGGAGGATCCGTTCCGCTGGATCGCGGTCGCTGGGACAACGACGCTCCTCGAGGAGGGCGCGAACGACCAGATCGACCGTCTCTCGAAGAAGTACACGGGCAGGGACAGGTACGCGTCGCACCGGGAAGGTGAGACGCGCGTGTCGGTGCGAATCTCCCCGACCTTCATCGAGTCGCGCGGTATGTGAGATGCACGGGGTCAGACCCCGTGGGGTCTGACCCCTGACCGTTTACGGAGTCAGACGGCGCGCACGGAGTGCACCGGCGGCAGCTTTGTCGCCGCCGTCGACCACGTCCTGCCGGCGTTGCGCGAGCCGAAGACGTCGCCCGAGGTCGCTCCGAAGTACAGACCCATCGATGGCCCGGCGCCTTCGCCGCAGAAGGCCTGGCGGAGAATCGTGAGGTAGGCGTCCTCCGACGGGAGGCCGTCGCCGCGCGCGGTCCAGCTCGCGCCGGCATCGCGCGTCTCGTAGACCCGCACCTTTCCCTCGGGCGTGGTGCGGTCCATGTCCGCGACGAGTGGGATGACGTAGGCCGAGTCCGGATCGTCGGGGTCGATCACCATGGGGAACCCGAAGTCGGAAGGAAGGCCGTCCGCGATCGAGGTCCACGTCTCGCCTGCGTCGTCGGAGCGATATACGCCGCCGTGGAACTGCATGAAGAGACGCTCCGGCTGTTTCGGGGCGCGGTGCATGTTGTGGACGCAGAGCGTGAGTGTGTCCTCGCCCGCCTCCTCGGGCATGTAGCGCGGGTAGAGGTTCTTGTTCCCGTTGCGCCAGGTCTCGCCGCCGTCGTCGGTGAGCCAGACACCCACCGCCGAGATGGCGAGGGCGACCCGCTTGGGATCTCCCGGCCAGGTCGCGATCGAGTGCATGCACATGCCACCCGCACCCGGGCTCCACTCGGGCCGAGTCGGCTGCTCCCAGAACGCCTTGTTCAGCCCCCAGCTCGCGCCGCCATCGTGGCTCTCGAACAGGATGCCGGGAGCGCCGCCCGCGTAGAGGTGGTCGTCGTCTTCGGCCGGCACGACCGTCCAGAGGCGCTCGAGCGGCTTCTCGGCATCCTCGGGGAGCTCGACGCCGTCCGCCTGCTGCCACTCGGCCGCGAGGTCGTCGGTGAAGAAGATCTTCGGCCCGTAGAACGCCGACGTCACGCACGCGAACGTGCGCTCGGTGCGCGCGTCGCGCGTCGCGAACTCGACCGGCTCGCCCGCGAAGTGCCGCGAGGCGATCTCGAACGCGTCACCGTCGCTCTCGAGCACGAACAGGCCCTTCTTCGTTCCGACCAGAAGCTCCGTCATCTTCCTACCCTCCTGAGATCGCGGGGATGACGTGGAGGCGGTCGCTCGGCGTGACCGACGTGTCCTCCCGTCCGTACTCCTTGTTCACGAAGACGTTGATGTGTTCCCGGATCGCCCCACGCTCGTCGAGGATCCAGCCCCGTGTATCCGGGTGCTCGCGCTCGAGCGAGCGGAGCACCTCGGCGACGGTCGAGCCCTCGAGCTCGAGCTCGCGCTGTCCTCCGGCGAGCTCCGACAGCGGAGCCCGAAGCCTCACGACCGGCACGCGTCGATCCTAGATCGCATCACTGCTTAGACGACGAACAGAGTCGGAAGTAATCGACCGCTATGGCTCGAGCTCGAGCAACCCGTGCGCAGCGCCGTACTCGGCGAGCTTCTCGAGGAACGGCTGCGGTTCGAATGCCTCCGGGCCGAGGACGCCCGCGCCCTTCCACTCGCCGTTCGCGAGCAGCTCGAGCGCGATCACGGGGTTGATCGCCGTCTGCCAGACGACCGCCTGCGAGCCGTACTCGCGCATCGTCGTCCCGTTGTCGGCGACGTGGTAGAGGTAGGTCTTCCGCGGCGCGCCATCCTTGTCCAGTCCGGTGACGAGCGTGCCCGCGCAGGTCTTTCCCGACATGCGGTCGCCGAGCGTGGCGGGGTTCGGCAGCGCGGCCGCGACGACGTCGCGCGGCGCGATCTCGACGCCCTTCACCGAGATCGGCTCCTTCGAGTCGAGCCCGAGCTTGTGGAGCGTCTTCAGCACCTCGATGAACTCGTCACCGAGCCCGTACTTGAACGTGACGCGCTTGCAGTCGATCCAGCGCGGCACGAGGAGCACCTCCTCGTGCTCGACGTTCACGCACTCGACCGGCCCAATGCCCTCGGGGAAGTCGAAGATCTCCGGCTCGGAGAACGGCGCGGTCGTGAACCAGCCGCGGTCGCGCTCCCAGATCACCGGAGGATTCAGGCACTCCTCGATCGTCGTCCAGATGGAGAAGGTCGGCGCGAAGTCGTAGCCCCCGACCACGAGGTTCGCGCCGTCGCGGACGCCGACCTCGTCGATCTCGGAGAAGAGCTCGTCGGCTGCGTAGCGTGCGAAGACGTCGGCGGCACCGGGCTCGACGCCGATGCCGACGAGTGCGAGCAGGCCCTTCGCCTCCCACGCCGCTGCTCGTTCGAACTGATAGTCGCCGAGCTTGACGCCGACCTCTTCGTACGGGTTCGTCGGATGCGGCTCGGAGAGCGTCATCGCCATGTCGAGGTAGGTCACGCCCGCGTCGAAGCAGGCGTCGAAGATCGGGACGTTGAAGAGCGGATCGACGGAGTTGAGCACCGCGTCGGCGCGCGTCTCCCGGATCAGCGCGGCGATCGCGTCCTTGTTCGACGCGTCGATCCGGTGCGCGCTGAAGCGACCGTCGTCGAGCTCTCCCACGACGTGCTCCGGCCGTGCCGGGTCGTAGTCGGACAGTGCGCAGTGCTCGAAGAACGAGCGGCGCTTGGCGATCTCGGCGAAGGCTGAGCCGACACCGCCTGTTCCGACGACGAGAATCCGCACGGCGTCGGGGTTCTACACGAACGGTCCGGTTGTAGCGTCACCTACGGCAGCGATACGCTCCGCGGAGATTCCCGGATCGGAGGTCGTATGAGCGTTTCGGTAACCCAGCAGAAGATGTTCGTGGGCGGCGAGTTCGTCGACTCGACGTCGGGCGAGACGATGGAAGTCCTGAACCCGGCCACCGGCGAGGTCATCGCCGAGGTGCCGCGAGGAACGGCAGAGGACGTCGAGCGAGCGGTCGACGCGGCGAGGAAGGCATGGAGCGAGTGGCAGGGGAAGACTCCGAAGGACCGGATGGAGCTTCTCCTCGCGCTGGCGGAGGTCATCGACGAGAACGGCGAGGAGCTCGCGCGGCTCGAATCGCAGAACGTCGGCAAGCCGTGGTGGGTCGCGGTCGACGAGCCGGGTGCGATGTCGGACTGCCTGCGGTTCTTCGCCGGCGCTGCACGGAACCTCGAGGGGAAGGCGGCCGGCGAGTACGTCGAGGGCTACACGTCGATGACCCGGCGCGAGCCGCTCGGGATCGTCGCCGGCATCTGTCCGTGGAACTACCCGCTGTACATGGCCATCTGGAAGATCGGACCCGCGCTGGCGGCCGGGAACGTCCAGATCATCAAGCCCGCGGAACAGACACCGCTCACGATGCTGCGCTTCGTCGAGCTCGCGCAGGAGGTCATTCCGGCCGGGGTGCTCCAGGTCGTCACGGGCGACGGGATTCCGGTCGGCGACGCGCTCGTGCGCAACGCGCACGTCCGCCTCGTCTCGCTCACGGGCGATACGGCGACGGGCAAGATCATCGCGAAGAACGCCGCGGACACCGTCAAGCGCGTCCATCTCGAGCTCGGCGGCAAGGCGCCGATGGTCGTGCTCGACGACGCCGACCCGGCGACCGTCGCAGAGGCGATCAAGATCGGCGGCTATTTCAACTCCGGCCAGGACTGCACGGCCTCGTCGCGCATCCTCGTCAGCCGCAAGATCTACGACGACGTGGTTTCCGAGACCGTGAAGGCCGTCGAGTCGATGAGCGTCGGAGACCCGTCCACGGACGACGAGATCGGCATGGGGCCGGTCATCTCCGCCGAGCAGCAGGAGCGCGTCCTCGGCTTCCTCGAGCGCGCGACGGCTGCGAAGGCGACGATCGTGACCGGCGGCGAGTCGGTAGGCGAGCGTGGCTTCTTCGTGAAGCCGACGATCGTCACCGATGTGGAGCAGAGCGCCGAGATCGTCCAGAACGAGGTCTTCGGCCCGGTCGTGACCATGCAACCGGCGTCGTCGGACGACGCCGCGATCGAGATGGCGAACGACGTGCGCTACGGGCTCGCGGCGTCCGTTTTCTCGGAGAACCTCGGGCGAGCAATGAAGGTGGCGGCGAGGCTCGACTTCGGCACGGTGTGGATCAACGAGCACCTCTTTCCGCTCAGCCCGGAGATGCCGCACGGTGGCTTCAAGGAGTCCGGATACGGGAAGGACATGTCGATCTACTCGATGGAGGAGTACACGCGCATCAAGCACGTCTGCGTGAAGCTCGCCGAGTAGGTTGCGGCCCGTCGGTACGAGCGCGCCTCGCCTGCTCGGCGAGGTGCGCTCGTACACCTCCCCTTTGCAGGGCTTCAACCACCCGTATACGCTCGCCGGATGACAGCCACCGACGTGGCGGCGCACGACGTCCGGCTGGAAGACGTCGTCAAGCGCTTCGACGAGGCGATCGCCGTCGACGGCATCTCGGTCGAGATCCCGCGCGGCTCCTTCTTCGCAATGGTCGGGCCGTCGGGGTGCGGGAAGACCACGACGCTGCGCATGATCGGCGGCTTCGAGGAGCCGACCGAGGGGCGCATCTTCCTGGGAGACGAGGACGTCGTCGGGCTCCCGCCCTACAAGCGCGACGTCAACACGGTGTTCCAGAGCTACGCGCTCTTTCCGCACATGTCGATCGAGGAGAACGTCGCGTTCGGTCTCGAGCGGAAGGGGGTCGCGAAGGATCAGCTGAAGGGACGCGTCGCCGAGATGCTCGAGCTCGTGGGCCTGTCCGGCTTCGCGAAGCGCAAGCCGAAGCAGCTGTCGGGAGGACAGCAGCAGCGCATCGCGCTCGGGCGCGCGCTCGTCAACCATCCGCGCGTCCTGCTGCTCGACGAGCCACTCGGCGCGCTCGACCTCAAGCTCCGCAAGCAGATGCAGCTCGAGCTCAAGCGAATCCAGAGCGAGGTCGGCATCACCTTCGTCCACGTCACGCATGACCAGGAAGAGGCGATGACGATGGCCGACACGATCGCTGTCATGAACGGCGGGAGGATCGAGCAGCTC
>DATKBJ010000071.1:0-2315 GCA_035514135.1 Gaiellaceae bacterium
CGAGTGGTACCTGAACGGAGACGGAGTCGACGAGCCGGCGTCGCTCGACATGACCAAGGCACGCACGCGGATGGCCGACTGGGTGACCTTCAACGGCTACGCGAACCAGTACGTCACGCACCCTCTCACTGCCGACCCGGGAGACACCACGCGGTTCTGGGTCGTAGCCGCCGGGCCGACGAACAACGTGAACTTCCACGTCGTAGGCGCCATCTTCGATCGCGCCTGGGTCAACTCCGACCTGACGAGCCCTCCACAGCGCGGCGTCCAGACGGTCGTGGTGCCCGCGGGCGGGGGCGCAGTCTTCGACGTGAAGATCGACGATGTCGGTCTCTATCCCGTCGTCAGCCATGCATTCGCGGACGTCGACCTCGGGCAGGTGGGCCTCTTGAAGGTCGGGAACCCGAAGGGCGGATCGACGCACTAGCGCCAAGGCAGGGTGCCTGGCTGAAGCCAGGCACCCGCGGAAAGCTCACGGTGCCCGGCTTCAGCCGAGCACCCGTCTACACGAGAGCGCTGCGCTTCGCGTCGATGCCCTGAAGCAGCGAGGCGAAGGAATCGGAGAACTTCTCGACGCCTTCGCGCTCGAGGGTCTCCGTCACGTCGTCGTAGTCGACGCCCGCGGCGGCAAGCTCGTCGAGCAGGGCTCGCGCCTCTTCGACGCCCTCCGTGAGCGTCTCCCGCACCTCGCCGTGATCCTGGAACGCGGAGATCGTCTCGAACGGCATCGTGTTCACGGTCGCGGGGCCGATCAGCTCCTCGGCGTAGAGGACGTCGCGGTAGGCCGGATTCTTCGTCGAGGTCGAAGCCCACAGGCAGCGCTGTGGCCGGGCGCCCTTGGCCGCGAGCGCCTCCCAGCGGTGCCCGGCGAAGACGTCCAGGTAGTGCTGGTACGCAAGCTTTGCGTTCTCGATGGCCAATCGACCCTGGAGATCCTCGCGACCGATCTCGGCGAGCCGGCGATCGGCCTCGGAATCGACGCGAGAGACGAAGAAGCTCGCGACGGACGCGACGTTCGTCGGGTCACCTCCGCCGGAGACGAGCCGCTCGAGCCCACGGACGAACGCCTCGGCGACCGCCGCGTGGCGCTCGAGGGAGAAGATGAGCGTGACGTTGATCGAACGCCCCGCCGCGATCGAGTCCTCGATCGCGCCCAGACCGGGCACGGTGGCGGGAATCTTCACGAACAGGTTCGGGCGGTCGACGAGCTCGGTGAGGAGCTTGGCCTGGACGAACGTCGCTTCGCGCTCGTACGCGAGGTCGGGGTCGACCTCGAGCGAGACGAATCCGTCCACTCCATTCGTCCGCTCCCAGACGGGTCGGAGGAGGTCACACGCGCGCTTGATGTCCTCGACCGCGAGCGCGAAGAACACCTCGCGCGTGTCGTCTGTGCGCTCGACTTCCGCGCGGAGCTGCTCGTCGTACCAATCACCGGTCGAGAGCGCCTTCTCGAAGATCGTCGGATTCGAGGTGACGCCGACGACGGCGTCCTCATCGATCAGCCGCGCGAGCTCACCGGTCTCGAGCATCTCACGCGAGAGCGAGTCCACCCAGACGCTGACGCCGTGGGACGAGAGCTCGTGCAACCTGCTGCGCGCCACGGGTCAACGTTACCTCGTGCGGAGTTCGGGAAACACGACCGTAGAATGGAGCGCGTGACCGCGGCGGACCGACGGCGAGCCCTCGCCCAGCAGCTCCGGGTCGACTCGGTACGGATGAGCGCGGCCGCGAAGTCGGGTCACCCGACCTCCGCGATGTCGGCCGCAGACCTCCTGGCCGTGCTCGTCGACGGCTATCTCCGCTACGACTTCGACGACCCGACGAGCCCTGCCAACGATCGGCTCGTGTTCTCGAAAGGT
The DNA here is from genome assembly GCA_035514135.1 of Gaiellaceae bacterium. Classification (GTDB taxonomy): domain Bacteria; phylum Actinomycetota; class Thermoleophilia; order Gaiellales; family Gaiellaceae; genus GMQP-bins7. The sequence continues at coordinate 1,860 of DATKBJ010000071.1, forward strand.
CACGCCTCCACGCTCCTCTACGCGATCTATCGCGCCGCGAGGGTCGTCTCGGACAAGGAGATACTCGATTACCGCAAGCTCGGCTCGATGCTCGAAGGGCATCCGACGCCGCGCATCCCGTGGGTGGATGTCGCTACCGGATCGCTGGGCCAAGGGCTTCCGATCGGCGTTGGGATGGCGATCGCGGGCAAGCACCTCGAACGCGTGCCGAACCGCGTCTGGGTGCTCTGCGGCGACAGCGAGATGGCCGAAGGCTCCATGTGGGAAGCGTTCGAGCACGCTTCGCATCTCGGGCTCGACAACCTGACAGCGATCATCGACGTGAACCGGCTCGGCCAGCGCGGCGAGACGATGGTCGGCTGGGATCTCGACGTCTACGTCGCCCGGGCCGAGGCGTTCGGCTGGAACGCGATCGAGGTCGACGGCCACGACGTCGAGGCGATCGACGACGCCTTC
>DATKBJ010000072.1:0-20543 GCA_035514135.1 Gaiellaceae bacterium
GTGGTTTCCGAAAGGCTTGAAGTCAACGTGGCACGTAGAGACTTCACTCACGGAGTTCTTCACGGTCTTTGATAGCTAGCTCGACCTAGGGATACGACGCGCCGGACTTCAGGTGCTTGCCTCTAAGGGCCGCACGAGTACCGCCTTCTCGGTGGAAGTGGCCACTTCCTCACAGGAGTGCTACGCATCAACACCCACTCAAACCGGGGCGGCTAAGAACTCGAATCGGAATGAAGGGACCCGCCTCCTGACGACGAAGCCATCGGCATCCGTCGTCAAGCTGAGGAGGGAAGCTGATGGCCGTTGCACCCTGGATCGTGTCCGACGAGCTGTGGAAGCGAATCGAGCCGCTGCTGCCGACGGTGGAGCGGCGTTTCCGCTTTCCAGGCCGCAAGCGGCTACCCGACCGGCAGGCGCTGCAGGGGATCCTCTTCGTCCTGCATACGGGGATCGCCTGGCGGCATCTGCCGCTCGAGCTCGGCTTCGGCTCGGGCTCGACCTGCTACCGGCGCCTCGACGAGTGGCAGCGGGCGGGGGTGTGGGAGCGCTTGCACGCGCTTTTGCTCTCAGAGCTCAGGGCCGCGGGTGAGCTCGAATGGTCGCGCGCCGTCTGCGACTCGAGTCACGTGCAGGCGAGAAAAGGGGCTCCGAGACGGGCCCGAGCCCGGTTGATAGAGCCAGATCCGGCTCCAAGCACCACCTCCTGGTAGATGCCACCGGGATTCCGCTCGCCTGGACACTGACCGGCGGCAACCGCAACGACGTCACCCAGCTCATCCCGCTGATCGAGCGGGTGCCGCCTGTCCGAGGCCGTGTGGGCCGGCCACGCCGTCGCCCGCAGCGGCTCACCGCCGATCGCGGTTACGACCACGCCAAGTACCGGCGTCTACTGCGCCAACTCGGGATCACCCCCGAGATCGCCCGGCGCAAGACCGAGCACGGCTCCGGGCTCGGTCGTACCCGCTGGGTCGTCGAGCGCACCTTCGCCTGGCTGCACCACTTCAAGCGTCTGCTCGTCCGCTATGACCGCCGGGCCGAGATCCACGAGGCGTTTCTCGCCCTCGGCTGCTGCCTCGTGTGCTTTAGGAGGCTCGCATGCTCATTCTGATGCGAGTTCTTAGCGGCCAGCTCGCTCACCAGATCCTCGACGTCGGATCCCAGTCGGAGCTGCCGCGATTAGTCGCCCTGTTGCAACGGCTGTGAGATGGGCCGTGATAGTCGCGAGGACCGCCGCCATCGACGTGATCTAGGTCCCAAGAGTCGCGCGGGTCGATCAGCTCGCCACAGCGTGAACACTTCACCTCACCACGCGCGACCGCCGAGGCCCACTGCTTGCGAAGCCGACGATGAGCGGTCCCGTACCTGCGGTAGTGGTCCGGGTCTACGGGCTTCGTCTTGCGGTGCCGGACGCAGAAGCGATTGCGGCTCGACTTCGGGATGAAGTACGTCTCGCAGCCAGGCTCAGCGCACTCTCGGCGGTCTCTCTTCGTTACTCAAGAGCGTCCCGAACCGAGGGGTAGGGAAACGTTCGAGTACGGCCTGGCACGTGGAGTCTGCCCACTCCGAAGCAACGCAAACGTGGCGGCCCTCGGGTGGAAGGGCCGGACCCGGCCAGGGGAACCCCTTCGCCACTCGCCACAGCGCCCCTTCCGCAGCCCGCGCACACGAACATATGATCGACCACTGATGCACGCCGGCCTCAGAGTTCCCGACGACGACGTAGAAAAGGCGCTGGAACGCGAGACGGTCATCGTCGCGTTGACGGTTCCCGACCGGGAGATGATCCTTCGGGCGCTCGACGATCCGCAGACCGATTCGCTCGCGGAGCTCCGCGCCGTGCTGCTCGTGGAGCACGAGTGGCGGGTTCGGGATGGGTTGGTCTAGCTCTCGAGCATCGTTCCGAGGAGCTAGATACCGAGCTCCTCCGCGAAAGCCCAAATCGACGCACCCACCGCGAACGCCACGACGCCGACAACGATCGCTGCCGCCGCCAGCGTGCCACGACCCTCGGTCAGGCTTCGACGACGTCCCTCGAGGCCGAGCGTCGTACCCAAACCGCCGAGAATGATCGGGGCGCTGAGGAAGAAAAGCAGTACACCCAAGAGCCCGAGGAGACTGCAGACGAAACCGACGCTCGCTGGGCGGTTGCGGCCATCCGTGTCCTTCCACGCCCAGCGTCCGACAAGCGCAAACAAACCGAGCGTAAGCAGGATGACGACGGGAACGAGGATGACGCCCTCGAGATCCTGAGGCACGACAAACCAAAGAAGACGCCACCAGGATTCGTCTCTGTCTCGGATTCCCTGGATCCTTGGGAAGAAGATCGCAGCGAGGGCGGTGATGACCGCCCCGACCCAAAGGAGCGTGGTATTCCGCGAATACGCGCCTTGAGCTTCCACGGTCAGCGAGGCTATTCCCTTGTCGGGCGTGCGGCAAGCACGTGCCCCCGGCAAGCATCGCTCGACCCAAGCCGATTCGCCCTTCGGTGCGCGACGTTGCTCCTCGAGCACGAGTGGCGCGTGCGCGAGGGGCTTGTGTAGCACTCACAGCAACAGTCGCTCTCGCGACATCCGCACAGCGTCGACCGATGCGCAATGATCGGACTCCGTCCCGAGCGAAGGAGGCAGCGAATGGCACCGATAGTCGCGAGCGTCGAGATCTCGAGAAGGCCCGAAGACGTCTTCGCGTACATCACCGATCCTTCGCATCTGCCCGAGTGGCAGGAGAGCGTCGTCCGTGTCAAGACGGACGCCAGTGCTCCGACTGGCGGCGGGTCGAGAGCTCTCATAACGCGCCGCGTCGGTCGGCGTGAGATGGACATGACCGCCGACATCACCGACCTTGATCCTCCGAAGAGTTGGCGCGTTTGGGGTGTCGACGGTCCGGTTCGAGGGAACGTCAAGGGAACGATCGAGCCGCTCGACGACGGAGCTCGATCGCGAGTAACGCTCGAGCTCGACATCGAGGGTCACGGCATCGGCAAGCTCCTCGTCCCGCTGGTTGTGAGGCGGCAGGCGCAGAAGGAGCTCCCGATCAACGTGCAGAACCTGAAGGAGAGGCTCGAGAGCGCCGCGGTCTGATCGCCGATCGGTCACAGACAGGCTGCTGACCCCGACGAGCTTGTGCAGAAGCGGAGCACCGCTTAGGCTCGCGGTTCCCTGTCTCCTGATTGGAGGAGCCTGATGCACGCAGTACTCGTGAAAGTCTCGATCAGCGACGTCGAGGGTTCGCAGAAAGAGTTGCGAGAGACGGTTGTGCCGCGTATCTCGCAGTTGCCGGGCTTCGTTGCCGGCTACTGGACTCGGTCTGACGACGGAAGCAACGGTCGATCGATGATCGTGTTCGAGTCGGAGGAGGCCGCTCGGACAGCGGCGGAGCGAATCGGCCCAGACGTTCCTGAAGGTGTCACGTTTGAAAGCGCCGAGGTGCGCGAGGTAGTCGCGAACGCATAGGCCGGACCAACACTGGGCGCTCTTCGCAGCCTGTAGCGCCCAGCTTGGGAAGCCAGCGCTCTACCAACTGAGCTACGTCCGCGTTCGCGCTCGATCTTATCCGCCTGCCGAGATCGATCCTTTGCTCGCGGCGCGCAAGTTTTCGCTCGCGTTCGCGTCTTACGTGGAGATGAGCAAGAAGTACGAGATCCACTCCGGGCGTCGAATCGTGTCGACCCAGTACTCCGTCAGCGCGCTGCAGGCCGCTGTCGACTACGTACGCTCGTTCGGCACCAGCGCCGACGAGATCCGGAGACTCGGAATCGACTCGGTCTCCTGGCGAGGCGCTCGGTTCAGCGCCGTGCTCGTTCCGGTCGAGCCGACTCTGCCGCTGCCTCCGACGACGTCTTAGCACTCCCGCTCCAAGCTTGACATCGTCTTCATGAGGCGCTCGTACAGTGGCGGCGTGCTGCGCGTCGCCATCTGCGCCCTTCTCGCCACCACGATCTGCTCAATCGGCGCGGCGGCGGCACCTGCGGCCGACCGTGCGGATGCCTCCGTCTTCGGCGGGCTCGGGACGTGGGTCGACATCTACGACACCGCCGTCTACGCCGCGCCGGAACGTACGGCGCAGCGCATGGCCGCGCGCAAGCTGAAGGTCGTCTGGGTCGAGACGGCGAACTACGGCGCATCCGTCGACGTGGTCGAGGCGGTTCGGCTCGGTCGCCTCGTCGACGCGCTCAATGCGCGCGGCGTTCGCGCCGTTGCCTGGTACCTCCCGGGACACGTCAACCCGGCGCTCGACCGGCGTCGCGCGCTCGCGATGCTCTCGTTCCGCACGCCGAAGGGCGGGAGCTTCGACGGCGTCGCCCTCAATATCGAGTCGACGCGGCTACGCAACGTGGCGCTTCGTTCCCAGCGCGCGGTCACGCTCACGCGGCAGCTCCGGCAGGCAGCCGGCGACACGCCGCTCGCGATCGTCCCGTTCAACCCGCGCGGGCTCGAGCGCCGCCCGTCGACCTGGCCGCGCTTCCCGTGGAAGGACCTGGCCGCGCAGGCGGACGCGTTCGCGCCCATGATCTACACAGGCGGTGCGTACACGGGGTTCGACGCGACGTACGGGTACGTCACGCGTGCACTACGGCTCCTGCGCGCGCACACGGGAAACCCCGAGGTCGCGATCCACGCCGCAGGCGGCGTGGCCGATCGCATGGGGCATGAGGAGTTCGCCGGCTTCGCCGCTGCCGTCGAGGACGACGGTGCCACGATCGGCGTCTCGCTCTATGACTGGATGACGACGCCTGCCCGCGCCTGGGCCGTGCTCGAGCCCGTCAGCCGGTAGGCCACGCGTCGCGAAGCCGCTCGCGCGTCTCGAGCAGGTGCTCGGGGATCACCTTCACGTCGGCAAGCACGGGCATGAAGTTCGTGTCCCCGGACCAGCGCGGAACGACGTGGAGGTGGATGTGGTCGGCGATGCCGGCGCCGGCGACGTGGCCGAGGTTCCAGCCGAGGTTGAAGCCCCCGGGACCGTAGACGGCCTCCAGCACGTCGACGGCCGTGACCGCCAACCGGTGCAGCTCGATCGCTTCCGCATCCGTGAGGTCGCGAAGCCTGCCGACGTGCCGACACGGCGCCACCATCAGGTGCCCGGACGAGTACGGGAACTTGTTGAGCAGCGCCATCGCCTCGTCGCCGGCGTAGACGAGGAGGGAGGCGGCAGCGTCGAGTGTGCCCGCGGCTTCATCGCAGAAGACGCACCCGCTCTGCTCGTTCGCCCGCGCGATGTACTCGAGTCGCCACGGCGCCCAGAGCGGCTTTGTCATGGATGCGTTTTACCACCGGTTGCACCCTGCCCCGCCCTGCTCGTAGACTCGGCGGCGATGGGTCTGTATGTCAAGTACGCCGGAGCAGCGATCGCGATCCTATTCCTCGGAGTGCTCGGGATCCTGCTCTTCGAAGGGATCTGGTACCGGGTGGGGCTCGGCGCAGCGATCGTGATCGTGTGCGGCGGCCTTCTGCTCTTCGCGTGGATGACGGATCGCAAGGATCGGGCGAAACGCGCCGGTCTCGAACCCGTCTAGCGCGCCTGCGCCGGCGCATATACCTCGGACTCGGTCTCGCGCTGATCGCCGTGTCCGCCGGCTGCGGACAGTCGGGGGACGTCGTGGTCACGCTCGAGACTGCGACGGTGACGAGGGTCGGCGACGGTGACACGCTCGACGTGCGTGGGGGAGATCGCGTCCGGCTCGTCCAGATCGACGCGCCCGAGCTGGAAGAGGGCGAGTGCTACGCAAGGGAGGCGCGCCGTGAGCTTGGGCGACTCGCACCGGACGGGGCCCGCATCGTGCTCGAGGCCGACCCCGAGCTCGACGACGAGGATCGATTCGGCCGTCTCCTTCGATACGTCCTCGCGGGTCAGACGAATGTGAACGTCGAGCTCGTCCGGCGAGGCGCCGCTGCCCCGTACTTCCGGGGTGGGGACCAGGGACGCTACGCGGACGAGCTGCTCGACGCGGTCGACGAGGCACGCGACTCCGGCCGCGGGATGTGGGGCGCGTGCCGGGTCGAATGGGAGCCCGACCGCGCTGTCACCACTCGTCCGAGGTAGGTCGTCACTCGGACGAGGGACGTTCGCCGGGGGAACCCAGACCTTCGGCGCACCGACTCTGGACCTCAAGCGGGTGCCGCACGAAGCCGATGAGGCTGAACTGTGACCCTGTAGCCGAAGACGACGAGGGAGGCGGCAAGTGACTGCGGCCCAGTTCGAACTAATCGACGAGACAGAGGCAGAAGCGATCCTGCGGTGGCGCTTCGAGGAGCTCGTCCGTTCCGGATACGACGTCGGATCGGCGCTCGTTCTGGCCTCGCACGTCGAGATCGACCTGCACGACGCGTCGTCGTTGACGCAACGCGGCTGCCCTCCCGAGACGGCACTGCAAATTCTCCTCTAGCGAGTGGCGGACGAAAGGCCGGAGCCCCGGTGCGGCGGGGGTTCCGGCCTCTTTTCGTTCCCCGCAGCCGAGAGCTCACTCGCGCAACGGTTGCATCGACCGGCGAACCGCTGCCGGTTACAGCCAGCCGCGCCAGCGGAAGAAGCCGAGTGTCGCTGCCGAGACGACGAGCAGCCCGCCGACGATCACCCAGAACGCCTCGTGCGTGCCCTCTCCCGGGAACAACACGTTCATTCCGAACAGGCCGGTCACGAGCGTGAGCGGGAGAATCGTCACACTGATGACCGTCAGCAGCCGCAGCACGTCGTTCTGCCGGTGGGCGAGCACGGACTCGTTCGTCGACTCGAGCCCGTCGACGACCTCCTTGTAGTTGTCCAGGAGGTCCCAGATCCGCTCGGCGGAGTCGACGATGTCGTCGAAGTAGTCCTCGAGGTCCTCGGGGAGGAAGGCCCCGACGCGGCGCTCGAGCACCCGCAGCGTCGAGCGCTCGGGCTTGATGATCTTGCGGTACGAGATGATCTCCTGCTTCACGTCGGAGATGCCGCGGACGACCTCCTGCGAGCGACCCTCGAACATCTCGTCCTCGATCCCGTCGAGCTTGTGCGCGATCTTGTCGAGGATCGGGAAGCAGTAGTCGAAGAGGTCGTCGAGGATCTCGTACAGCAGCCGGCCGGAGCCGCGCGCGAAGAGGTGCTCGCGGAAAGCTTCGTCGCTCTCGCAGCGCTCGAAGAGGCGCGTTATCGGATGGAGAGCTCCGTTCGGGATCGTGACGACGTAGGCGTGGCCGATGAAGAGGTCGAGCTCGCCCGCGTTGAGCCGCTGCACGTTCTTGTCGAAGACCGGGAAGTGGAGGACGGCGAAGAGGTAGCCCTCGTCCTCGTAGTCGTCGACCTTCGGGCGTTGCCGCTTCGAGACGATGTCCTCGACGTCGAGCGGGTGCCAGCCGAAGCGCAGAGCGAGCTCCTGCGCCGTCTCGACGTCGGGCGAGACGACGTTGATCCAGGTGAGCCCGCTAGCGGTGAGCTCGTGGACGACCGGCGCCGGTGAGACGACCGGCGAGCCGCCACGGGCGCGCGAACGACGGATGCGAGGAAGGCTCGGCATAGGGACTCAGCGGGTCGTCCTTCGTCGGCGCCATGTTCTCGATTGTAGTCCTGGTGCCTGCAAGGCTCACGCCGCGGTGAGTCCGCGCACCGTGGGACACTAGCCACGCATGCGTCCGGGCTTTCTCCTCGACCCCGAGGTCGCGTACTTCAACCACGGCAGCTACGGCGCGTGCCCCGTCGACGTGTTCGAGGAGTACCAGCGGCTCCAGCGCGAGCTGGAGGCCGGTCCGACGGAGTTCTTCACGCGGCGGTTCGAGGAGTCCATGTGGACGGCGCGCAGCGCCCTGGCTTCGTTCGTCGGCGCGCAGGCGCCTGATGTCGTATTCACGCCGAACGCGACCGCGGCATTGAACGCCGTGGTCCGCTCCCTGCGCATCCGGGCGGAGGAGGAGATCCTCACGACGAAGCACGAGTACGGAGCCATCCTGCGGACGCTCGGCTTCATCCGCGCGAACGTCGTCCTGGTGGAGCCGGAGGACCTGATCGCGAGCATCGGGATCCGCACGCGGGCGATCGTCGTCTCGCACGTCACGTCGCTGACCGCTCTCGTCCTGCCGGTGGAGGAGATCTGTGCGGCGGCGCGGAAGGCCGGCGTCCTCTCGGTCGTCGACGGGGCGCACGTGCCCGGTCACATCCGGCTCGATCTCGGTGCGCTCGATCCGGACGTGTACGCGGGCAACTGCCACAAGTGGCTGTGTGCTCCGAAGGGATCGGGGTTTCTCTGGGCGCGGCCGGAGCACCAGGGCTGGATCGAGCCGCTCGTCGTCAGCTGGGGCTACCACGAGGATGCGAGCTTCGGCGAGCGGCACGGGTGGCAGGGCACGCGCGATCCGTCCGCATATCTCGCGGTGCCGAAGGCGATCGAGGCCTGGGGTCGGTTCGACCTCGACGCGGCGAAGGAGCTTGCCGACGAGTCGGAGCACCGGCTTGCTCCGTTCGGTCTGCGTCCTCTACGTGGAGTGCGGTCACCGTTCATGCGCGCGTTCACGGTGCGCACGTCTGATCCGGCCGAGCTCTGGCGACGCCTGTACGCGGAGCACCGGGTCGAGGTTCCGGTGTACGAGTGGGAGGACACGACGCTCATGCGGGTCTCCGTCGGGCCGTACAACGACGCACATGATCTCGAGCGGCTCGCGACGGCAGTGAGGGATACGCTCGCCGGGTGATCCAGGCCGCGATCCAGAGGCTTCTCGACGGGCACGATCTCGGGCGCGGCGAGGCGCGCGAGGTGATGGGCGAGATCATGGCCGGCGAGGCGACTCCTGCGCAGATCAGCGGCTTCCTCGTCGCGCTGCGGGCGAAGGGCGAGACGGCGGACGAGATCGCGGGCTGCGCCGAGGCGATGCGTGCGCACGTCCTCGAGGTGCGGCCGTCGCGCGACGACGTGGTCGACATCGTCGGAACCGGGGGAGACGGGGCCCGGACGTTCAATATCTCGACGACTGCTGCGCTCGTCGCTGCAGCGGCGGGAGCGGCCGTCGCGAAGCACGGGAATCGCGCGGTCAGCTCCATCTCGGGCTCTGCCGACGTCCTCGAAGCGCTCGGGTTCACGCTCGAGCAGCCACCCGAGCGGATCGCGGAGTCGATCGACACGCTCGGGTTCGGGTTCATGTTCGCGCCGCTGCACCATCCCGCGATGCGTCATGCGGCACCCGTGCGCCGCGAGCTCGGGACGCGGACGATCTTCAACGTCCTCGGGCCGCTCACGAACCCGGCCGGCGCTCGGGCGGGCGTGTTCGGCGTGTATGCGCCCGACGTCGCGCGGACGGTCGCCGACGCGCTCGCCGTCCTCGACTCGCGCCGGGCTTTCGTGGTGCACGGAGCGCACGGCGTCGACGAGCTCTCGCCCGCGGGGCGGAACCTCGTCTTCGAGGTGACCGACGGCGCGGTGCACGAGCGCGTGCTCGACCCGGCCGAGCTCGGGATCGAACCCTGCGACCCTGGCGATCTCGCCGGCGGCTCGCCCGCCGAGAACGCGCGCGCTGCCCGCGAGATCCTCGCCGGCGCGCCGGGAGCCAAGCGCGACGCCGTCGTGCTCAACGCGGCGGGTGCGATCGCCGCGGCCGGGCATGCGGGAGATCTCCGCGAGGGGCTCGCCGTCGCGCAGGAGGCGATCGACAGCGGCCGCGCTGCGGGTCGACTGGAGGAGCTCGCCGCGTTCTCGCGAGAATCCCCGTGATGCGACGCTTCGAGGATGCATTGCGTCAGCCTGGTCTGACCGCCATCGCGGAGGTCAAGCGACGCTCGCCGTCCGCGGGAGACCTGCGGCCCGATGCCGACCCGGCGGCGCTTGCAGCCGCCTACGAACGGGCAGGCGCCGCGGCCGTCTCGATCCTCGTCGACGAGCGCTTCGGGGGTGCCTGGGACGATCTGCGCGCTGCGCGCAGCGCGGCGTCGCTTCCGCTCCTCGCGAAGGGCTTCTTCTCGACCGAGGAGCACCTCCGGGCGGCGCGCGAGGCGGGTGCGGATGCAGCGCTATTGCTGTTGCGCGACCTCGACGACACGACGATGCGTCGCCTGCTCGACGCGGCCGGCGTACTCGGGCTCGAGACGCTTGTCGAGGCGCACGACACCGACGAGCTGGAACGAGCGGTCGGGCTCGACGCGCCTGTGATCGGGATCAACGCGCGAGACCTCTCGACGTTCGAGATCGACCGCCGACGTCAGCTCGAGCTTGTAACGATAAGTCACAAGCTGGCTGGCGACCATGTCGTCGTCGCGGAGAGCGGGATCGAGTCGCGCGCCCAGGGAGCCGCGGCCGAGCTCGCGGGAGCGCACGCGATCCTCGTCGGGTCCGCACTCATGCGCGCCCTCGATCCGGCGGCAAAGCTCGCGGAGCTCCTCTCGCGCCCGCTCGTCAAGGTCTGCGGACTGACGCGGGAAGAAGACGTGGCTGCGGCGGCCGAGGCCGGCGCAGACATGGCCGGATTCGTTCTCGCTGCAAGCAGCCCACGCCGAGCCCCCGGCGTCCTGGCGGTGTCTGACACCTTGCTCACAGTTGCGGTGGTCGTAGGCATGTCCGCAGGGGAGGGCGCCGACCTCGTCCAGCTCTATCCCGAAGAGGCCGGCAAGGTGCGCGGACGCGACGCGGTGCTCCTGCGCGACGGGGAGGAAGTCGCGCGCGTCGTCGACCTCCCGTGGCAGGAGGAGGATCCGACGCATCTCGAGCGCGCCCGCTCCGTCGACGGGCGCGTGATGCTCGCCGGCAGGCTCGGGGCGGACAACGTGCGCGAGGCGATCGAGGCAGTGCGACCGTGGGCCGTCGACGCGAGCTCGAGTCTGGAGGTCTCGCCTGGGATCAAGGATCACGAGCGCATCAGCGCCTACGTCGAGGCGGCGCGCGGATGACGACGGAGACCTACGGCGCATACGGCGGGCGCTATGTCCCGGAGACGCTGATCCCGGCCCTCGACGAGCTCGAGCGCGGCTGGGCGGAAGCGAGCGCGGACACATCCTTCACGGACGAGCTGACTCGCCTCGGCCGGCGCTACGTCGGTCGCCCTAGTCCGCTGTACGAGACGGAGAGGTTTGCGTCGCCTGGGCGCCGGATCGTCCTCAAGCGCGAAGACCTCAACCACACCGGTGCGCACAAGATCAACAACGCGCTCGGGCAGATCCTTCTCGCGTCGCGTCTCGGCAAGCGGCGGATCGTCGCCGAGACGGGCGCCGGGCAGCACGGCGTGGCGACGGCGACCGTGTGCGCGCGCTTCGGCCTCGAGTGCGTCGTGTACATGGGCGCCGAGGACATGCGCCGACAGCATCCGAACGTCGAGCGCATGCGCCTTCTGGGCGCGGAGGTGCGTGCAGTCGAGTTCGGCACGAAGACACTGAAGGAGGCGACGAGCGAGGCGATCAGGGACTGGATCGCCAACGTCGAGACGACCTACTACCTCATCGGCTCGTGCGTCGGCCCTGCGCCGTACCCGAGCATAGTGAGAGAGCTGCAAGCGGTGATCGGACGCGAGGCGCGTCAGCAGATGCTCGACACGTACGACCGACTTCCCGACGTGGTCGTCGCGTGCGTCGGCGGCGGGTCGAACGCGATCGGCCTTTTCGCCGGATTCCTCGACGATCACGATGTGAGACTCGTCGGCGTCGAGGCGGCGGGGGCGGCGAGCCTCGGCTCCGGCCGAGCAGCCGTGCTGCACGGTGCGCGCTCCTCCGTGCTGGCCGACGACGACGGCCAGGTGCTCGACGCCCACTCGATCTCCGCCGGCCTCGACTACCCAGGTGTTGGTCCAGAGCACGCTTTCCTGCGCGACTCCGGCCGCGCCGAGTACGTCACTGCGACGGACGACGAGGCGCTCGCAGCCTTCCACCGCCTGGCCGAGACCGAGGGGATCCTGCCGGCCCTCGAGCCGGCGCACGCCCTCGCACGTGCGCTCGACATCGATGCCGAGCTCGTGCTCGTGGGGCTCTCGGGACGCGGCGACAAGGATCTGGCCGAGGTGCTCTCCCACTGAAGAAGCTCGTCGTCTATCTCATGGCCGGCCCGGAGACGTCGGAGCTCGCGCGCGCAGCCGAGGCCGGTGGCGCCGATCTCGTCGAGATCGGGTTCCCGTTCTCGGACCCGCTTGCCGACGGCCCCGTGATCCGTCGAGCGGCCGAGCACGCGCTAGCGCAGGGGATGCGGACGAAGGAGTGCATCGCATGTCTGCGCTCGGTTCGTGCGGCGATCGACCTGCCGCTCGTGCCGATGACGTATGCCTCGTTGCTCGAGGCGTACGGCTGGGAGCGCTTCGCCACCGACATTCGCGCGGCCGGCGCGGCGTCGATGATCGTCGCCGACCTTCCCGTCGACGTGCATCCGGAGCTCGGCCGCGTGCAGCTCGTCGCTCCGACGTCCACCGACCAGCGCATCGCCCTCGCGGCCGAGCGGACCGACGGCTGGCTCTACCTCGTCACCGTCGCTGGGACGACCGGCGCACGCGACGAGCTCTCGCCGGCGCTCGCACCGCTCGTCGAGCGGACGCGGGCGTGTACCGACGTGCCGCTGTACGCCGGCTTCGGGATCTCGACGCCAGAGCAGGCGGCAGCCGCAGCAGAGCTCGCGGACGGTGTCGTGGTCGGCTCGGCAGCGCTGCTCGCCGCCGAGGGTGGGGCGGCTGCGCTGGAGCGCTTCGTCGGTCAGCTCCGCGCTGCGCTCGCCTGAGCGACGAGCCAGTCTCGCGCGACGTGCCAGGCGTCCGAGCCCGCATCGATGTGCTCGAAGTGCCCGGTGCGCGAGAGGATCTGAAGCTCGCAGGCGTCCCCTGCGTTGCGGGCCGCAGTCGCGTAGCTCGTCGCGATGCGCATCGACACCGTGTCGTCCCGATCGCCGTGCAGCACGAGCTGCGGAATGCCCAGCGGGAGTCGTTCCCGCGGCGATGCGAGTACATAGCGCTCGAAGTGCATGGTCGGGTCGCCTAGCAGCGCTCGCGTCGGCGTGGAAGATGGCACAAGGCTCGCGGCGAGCGTGAGGTCGAGCACCCCCGCCTGTGAGACCGCCGCGCGAATCCGGGTGCGTGGCCCGGCTCCGGGAGCCTCGGCCGGCAGCGTCTCCCGCGCCGCCGCCCAGAACGCGAGGTGCCCCCCTGCCGAATGGCCGACCGCGGCGACGCCCCGGAGGTCCAGCGGCGCGTCCAGCTCCGCCAGCAGATCGACACCGGCTGCCACGTCGAGAAACGTGTCCGGCCACCCGCCCCCGCCGCCGACGCGCCTGTACTCGAGGTTCCACGCGGCGAGCCCGTGAGCCGCCAGGTCGACGCAGAGACCGTCCATGAGCGAGCGGTCGTACTGCGCTCGCCAGTACCCGCCGTGCACGACGACCGCGACCGGATACGACCCGGCGCCCGAGGGGAGGAAGAGCTCCCCGAGTTGGCTGGGATGAGATCCGTAGGTGTGCGTCGATCGCTTCAGGTCATGCGCCCGGCAGGATTCGAACCTGCGGCCTCGCGCTCCGGAGGCGCGCGCTCTATCCCCTGAGCTACGGGCGCGGGGAGAGCCAGTGTAACGGCGCGTGTTCAGGTCGCTCGACGCGCGGGCGTCGTAGGCTGCCGGGCATGCCGATCGCCGACGTCTCGCAGACCTACACCGACCTTGTCACCATCGTCTTCTCGTCGACGATCGCGGCAAAGGCGTGGTTCGCGACCGCAGCCGTCCTCCTTGCGATCTTCCAGGTCGCTACGGCGGCGCGGATCTACGGGACGCTCGCCTTCCTCCCGGAGCGAGGCCCGACCATCGCTCGTCTCCATCGCTGGTCGGGCCGCATCGCCTTTCTCTGCACGCTCCCGGTGTTCTTCCACTGCGTCACGATCCTCGGCTTCGAGACGCCCGATGCGCGCGTGGCGATCCACTCGCTGGTGGGCTCGTTCTTCTACGGTGTGTTCGCCGCGAAGGTGCTGATCGTCCGCGACGAGTCGCTACCGCGCTGGGCGCTGCCGAGCGCGGGCCTGACGCTGGCGTCGACGCTCGTGGCGCTCTGGGTCACGTCGAGCCTCTGGTACTTCACCACGGTCAGGTTCGGGTTCTGATCGGCCGCGGGTGGCGCCCGATCGTCATCGGCGGCGCGGTCGCGGCCGGTACCTTCGCGCTCGCGCAGGCGCAGGTCTTCGCGCCTGCCGCGCCGGCGGGAGGCGATCCGAGCGCCACCGGCGACATCTATCGCGGCGAGATCGTGTACCAGCGCGACTGCGCCAGCTGCCACGGTGCCGGGGGAGAGGGCGGGGTCGGGCCTGCGCTGTTCGAGACCGGCCTCGACGCGGCCGAAGTGGCCGCCGCCGTCGAGCAGGGGCGCGGCGTGATGCCGGCCGGGATCGTCAGTGGGCAGGAGCAGGTCGACGTGGTCACGTACGTCGTGTCGCTGTCGAGCCCGACCCAGTAGTGCGCAAGATCGGAGATCCGCTAACGCGAATCTCCGATCGCGCCAAGATCCCTGAAGCGCCGCGACGCGCGTGTGCACTCGAGCGGGACTCAGGTAGGGCGCAAGTCGGAGATCCGCTCGCGCGGACATCCGATCGCGCCGATCCCTGAAGCGCCGCTGCATCCGCGGCGGCGACGCCGTGTGGACTCGAGCCTCTAGTCTCGACGCGATGGAGATCGCCGCCCGGATCGTCCGGCTACAGCTCGCCGAGACGTTCGTCATCGCGCGGGAGGCGGCCGACTACGCGGACGTCGTGCACGTCTCACTCACGCACGACGGCGTCACGGGGTACGGGGAGGCGGCGCCGATCGGGCGCTACGACGAGTCGGCCGAGTCGGCGATCCGCTTTGTCGACGACCACGGCGAGCTCGTCGGCGACGACCCGTTCGCGCTCGAGGACATCGGCGAGCGACTTGCCGCGGTGCCGGGCGAGCAGGCGGCGAAGTCTGCGCTCGACGGGGCGCTGCACGACCTCCAGGGCAAGCTGCTCGGAATCCCGGTGTTCAGGCTCCTCGGCCTCCCGCGAACCGGGCCACCGACCTCGTGGACGATCTGGCTCGGCGACCCCGACGACATGGCGCGCCGGGCGGAGAAGGCTGCGCAGTCGTACCGGCGGCTCAAACTGAAGCTCGGTGGCGGCGACGGTCTCGACGTCGAGCGCGTTCGCGCCGTGCGCGGCGTCACGGACATTCCGCTCATGGTCGATGTCAACGAGTGGTGGATACTCGACGAGGCGCTCGATGCGCTCCCGCAGATCGCCGAAATCGGCGTCGAGTACTGCGAGCAGCCGCTGAAGGCGGGAGACGAGGACGGCGCAGAGCTGAAGAGCCGCTCGCCGATCGCGATCTACGTCGACGAGGACTGCCACACGCTCGCCGACGTCGGCCGGTGCGCGGAGATCGCGCATGGCATCAACATCAAGCTCGGCAAGTCGGGCGGGATCCGCGAGGCCGTCCGCATGGCGCATGCGGCACGGGCGCTGCGGATGGGCGTGATGCTCGGGTGCATGCTCGAGTCGGGACTGGGCATCGCCGCAGGCTGCTGCGTGGCTCCGCTCTGCGACCACATCGACCTCGACGGCAATCTCCTGCTGCGGGACGATCCCTGGCCGGGAGTCGAGCTCGTCGACGGCGTTCAGACGCCCTCGCTGGAGCCGGGGCTCGGCGTGTCGCCCGTATGAGCCGCGAGCGGCGGATCCTGATCCTCGGCGAGGGGTTCTCGCACGACGCCCACTACGGCAAGACGATGCGAGGGATCATCCGCTACGGGCCCGATCCCGTCATGGCGATCCTCGACTCGAGGCGCGCGGGCGAGGCCCATGACGGAATCCCGATCGTCGCGACCGTCGCCGATGCCTTGCCGTATGCGCCGACCGTCGCCGTCGTCGGCGTCGCGACGCAGGGTGGCCGCTTCCCGCCAGCGTGGCGCGAGCTGCTGCGGACTTCGATCGCTGCCGGGCTCGACGTCGAGAGCGGGCTGCACGAGTTCATCTCGGAGGATCCGGAGCTGATGGAGCTCGCTCGAACGCATGGTGTGGCGCTCCGTGACCTCCGCAAGCCGCCCGCGGGCCTCAGCGTCCCGACCGGCGCGAATCTCGACGTCGATGCGTCGATCGTCCTTACGGTCGGCTCCGACTGCGCGATCGGCAAAAAGACCGTCGCGGTCGAGCTGGATCTGGAGGCGCGGCGCCGCGGCCTCACATCGGTGTTCGTCCCCACGGGCCAGACCGGGATCGCGATCGCGGGCTGGGGCATCGCGGTCGATGCCGTGGTCTCCGACTTCCTCGCGGGAGCGGCGGAGTGGCTCGTCGTCGAGGGAGCGAGGCGCGGAGCAGGGCTTCTCTTCGTCGAAGGCCAGGGCTCGCTCGTCCATCCGCTCTACTCGGGGGTCACGCTCGGGCTCGTGCACGGGTCCACACCGCACCTCTTCGTGCTGTGTCACGCCGCCGGAGCGACCGAGATCGAAGGCTCGCCCGGCCACCCGATCCCGCCTCTCGGGGAGCTGATCGAGCTGCACGAGCGCATCGCGCTCCCAGCGCGCCGGGCGACGGTCGCATGCGTCGCTCTCAACACCGCGACGATCGCGAGCGACGACGATGCGCGTCGGGCAATCGCCGAGGTCGGCGCCGAGACCGGCCTACCCACAGACGACCCCGTCCGCTTCGGCGCGCAGCATCTGCTTGACGCCCTCCTCGCGCGCCTCTAGGCTCGCACGACGCTGCGGGCGGTGGGGAGTCCGCGTTGGAAACTGGGATGCGGATTCTCGCTGTCGCAACGGTTCTCACTGTCGCGCTCCTGACCGGAGCGTCAGCTGGCGTCGCCGCGGACGTCGGCGCGAACGACGACTCGGCGAAGCACCTGGACGACGGCGGAGCAGCGCTGTACGGCGAGATGTCCGCGCTCGGCCTGAAACAGACCGTGATCGGCGTCCACTTCGTGCCGAGCGAGGCCGTCGTGATCCAGGGCAAGCCGCTTCTCGACCGCGCGATCGCCGGTGCGCAGCAAGCCGGCCTGCGCGTCGTGCTCGCCGTGTACCCATATCCGCCGCGCGAAATCGAAGCGGGCCTCGCCTCGCCGTCGATGTTCGCGGCGTACGTCGGCGTGCTCGCGTCGATCTATCCGGAGGTGAAGCACTTCGTCGTCGGGAACGAGCCGAACCAACCGGCCTTCTGGCGCCCGCAGTTCGACACATCGGGCCAGAACGCGTCCGCGGCCGCGTTCGGGCCGTACCTCGCGGCTGCGTACGACACGCTGAAGGGCGTCGACGCGGCGATCACCGTGATCGGCGTCGGTCTCTCTCCTCGCGGCAACGACCGCCCGACCGCGAAGAACAACATCTCGACGTCGCCCGTCCGCTTTCTTCGCGCGCTCGGCGCGTGGTACCGCAAGAGCGGACGAACGCTGCCCCTGATGGACGGTTTCAGCTTCCATCCGTATCCGAACGACGCGACCGACCCGCTGGAGCGCGGGTATGCGTGGCCGAACGCGGGGTTCGTGAACCTCGACCGCCTGAAGCAGGCGCTGTGGGACGCGTTCCACGGAACGGCCCAACCGACGACCGTCGAGGGCTTGAAGCTCCATCTCGACGAGGTCGGCTGGCAGGTCGACACGGCCCGCCGACCCGGATATCGCGGGAGGGAGAACGTCCCGGTCACGGACGAGCTCACGCAGGCCGCAATCTACGGACAGCTCATCCGGCAGGCCGCATGCGACCCGGATGTCGCCTCGTTGAGCTTCTTCGGTTACCGCGACGACGGACTGCGCACGGGGTTCCAGGCCGGACTCGCGCGCGCCGACGGATCGGCTCGACCGTCGGCCGCCGCAGTGAAGGCTGCGATCGCCGCTTCCGCGTGCGAGGGTGAGCCACGCACGTGGGCGCCGGGCGTCGAGGTGCTCGGGACAAAGGTCGCCGTGGGCGCGCAGAGTGCCGAGGTCACGACGCGCGTAGCTGCGGGCGAGGATGCGCGCGCGAAGGTTTGCGTCCGAGCGGCCGATCCGTTGCTCGCTGCGGGCCGGCGCTGCACGTCGATCGCCGTCGCTGGACTGCGCGGGTCGCACGTGGCGCTGCGCCCGCCGGCGGGGACGAATCGCCGAGTCGAGGTCACGGTCCAGTTCGCTGCCGAGGCAAACCGCACGCGTCGAACGATCGTCGTGCGCCAGGTCTCACTGAGACGCTGACTTCGCGCTTGAGGGAATTACCCCTTCTCTGTAGAAACGCGGGCTTCACCGTCCGACGCCACCTCTAAGATTTGGCTTACTGAACCGAAAAGCGAACGCGCCGACGGATGCAACCGCCGACGCGTTCTTGCCAACAAGGAGCGACGAGTGCCCCCAGTTGACCGCCTCAAGCCTATCCGCGCCAAGTCGTCGGAATCGGGCTACACCCTCATCGAGTTCATGCAGGAGTTCCCCGACGACGCGACGTGTCTGGAACACCTCTTTCGCACGCGCTACTCGTCCGACGGCGAGACGGCGCACTGTCCGAAGTGCGACCGGGATAGGCGGTTCAAGAGGTACGCGTGCGCGACCCGTCGCCAGTCGTGGACATGCACCGGATGCGGCCACCACGTTCACCCGACAGCGGGGACGATCTTCGAGAAGTCGTCCACGTCGCTGCACCTGTGGTTCTACGCGATCTACCTCATGACTAGCACTCGATGCGGAATCTCCGCGAAGCAGCTTGAGCGCGAGCTGGGCGTCAAGTACCGCACCGCCTGGCGCATGTTCAACAAGACCCGCAACTACCTCATGGCCGACGATGGCTCTCCGCTGTCGGGATCGGTCGAGGTGGACGAGACGCTTCTCGGCGGGAAGATCCGCAACGACGCTCGCCGCAAGCGGGACGCTCTCGGCTGGTCGCCCAAGCGGTGGGATCAGGAGCACAAGACGATGGTGTTCGCAGCCGTCGAGCGCGACGGACGTGTTCGCGCCAGGGTCATTCCGAATAGTTCCGGCCCGACCCTTCGCGACATCGTGCGGGAGAACGTCGAGCCGGGATCGGTTCTCTACTCGGACGAGTGGGGCGGGTATCGCTCGCTCGCAAACGAGTACGACCATCGCACGATCCGCCACCGCGACCGCATCTACGTGGATGGGCTGACGCACACTCAGACGGTCGAGGGCTTTTCGGATCGGCTAAGAACGCGATCCGTGGCGTGTACCACGGCGTCTCGGTGACGTGGCTTCAGGGCTACCTGAACGAGTACGCGTGGCGGTACAACCACCGTGGTGACCGCAACACGATGTTCCGCGACCTGTTGCAGTCGGCCGCGACTACTGAGGTGCGCTAGGGCTTCGGCTTCTTGGGTGGCGGGGCCACCTTGCCTAGCGCGTCCATGACGTCCTTGCGCTTGGGCACTGGGATCTCCAAGCCTTTGGACGTCTTCTGCTTCGGCTCCGGGGCAGAAGCGCCGCCCTCGTCCTCCCAGTCGCCCTGCTCGTCGTCCTGCGTTTTCGCGCTCACTCGTGATGAGGTTAGCGCGCATGACTGCCAGCCTCCAAAGCGCCCGATCGAAATGGAAACGGGCGTGCGAACACTACGAAGCCCTCAAAGCTGACCTGGTAGGCCCCCACCCACTTATGCCTTGGGTTCACGACTATCCCGTGACCCCGGAGATTCACTCCGGTGGCCTTGAGTACCGCTTCTACGTCGATCTCCCGCCATTCAAGAGCGAACCCTGCTCCGTGCTTGCGGGCGACTGTTTGTTCAACCTTAGGGCCGCCCTCGACCACATCGTCTACGCACTCCACGAGCGGCGGTACCGAGGCAAGATCCCTACTGCACTCATCGAAAAGACGCAGTTCCCGATCCTGACTAGACCGAGGCGCGACAAGAGGCACAACCCCATCCCGACCCACTGCTGGCACGACATCGGGACGCTGAGTATCAAGCAACGTCGGGCTATTGAATTCCTTCAGCCGTACAAGCGAAGGAATGACAAATTCAGCGAGATGCGGGAACTCCTCGGCGAATTGTGGATCCTGAACAACATCGACAAGCACCGACACCTCCACGTTGCACGAGAAATCGTGGGCGGAGTGGCGCTTCCCTCTTGGCCGGACTGCTACGGATTCAGCCACCAGGTTTTCTTCGTCCCTCTGGAAGGCAAGACAGAGGTTTTTCGGTGGACGTTCGATGCCATCCCGCCGGACATAACCGAAAAGGTGCAGATGCACCGTCACGTCAACGGTGGCGTAGCGCTTGAGGAGGGGGGTCAGCCGGCCATGCTGCTCTACCGCCTTGATCAAATCGTCAACGCGGTGGACACAATCATCCGCCGGTTTGGCGTTTTCTTTCGGTAGGCCCTGCCGACTGCTCGCATTGACTCGCCCGGTCACGGCCCGCCTCGCAGCCGAACGCCTTCTACAGAGAAGGCCCAATTCCCGCATTGACATCGAACACCTGTTCGTGTCATAGTGCGAACACGTGTTCGGTCGTGTCGTCATCGTCGTCCTTGTCGCTGTCCTCGTGTGGGCCGTGCTCGCGCGTGACACCGGCGCAGGACCGACTCCGGAGGTTCATCGCGTCGAAGCGGGACAGACGCTGTGGTCGATCGCGACCGAGCGGTACGGGGGAGACCCTCGCGCGGGGGTCTGGAAGCTCCAGCAGGCGAACGGCCTGAGCGACTCCACGATCGTGCCCGGCCAGCGCCTGC
>DATKBJ010000073.1:0-9307 GCA_035514135.1 Gaiellaceae bacterium
CACGCTCCGGCTCGTGCCGAACCGGTTCTTCCCGCAGCCGCGGTCGGGCTTCAACGTGCAGTTCTTCATCAAGGCCTACCGCGCCAACGATCCGCCGCTCGGCGGCGTCGCGGGCTATCGGCTCGTGCAGGTCCGCCTCGCTGGGTAGCGAGCCGATGCAAGAGGGCGGGACGCGAAGCGTCCCGCCCTCGGCCCCTTCCGACAGGGGGACACGGAAAACGACAAGGAAAGGACGTGATAAATGGGCATCAGCCTCAGCATCTTCTTGATCGCCGTGGGTGCGGTCCTCGCTTGGGCGGTCGACTACGAGGTGTCCGGATTGAACCTGCAGGTCGCCGGCGTCATCCTGCTCGTCGTGGGCGCGATCGGCCTTATCGCTTCCCTGATCTTCTGGTCGAGCTGGGGCGGCTTCGGCGGGCGTGGCGCTTCCTCCGGCGGCCAGAACACGACGGTCGTGGACTAGACGCGGCGCTCGACACGCGAAGAGACGGCGGCTCGGCGGCCGCCGTCTCTCTTGAGCATCAGACCCTCGCCTGCTCATCCGGACGGCGATTCCACGGCCACCGGCTTCACCGGAGTCGTCGAGGGCGACGACATCATCGTCACCCTTGGCGCTGGTACCACGGGCGCCACCTACGCAAGCGCCGAGCCCGACGGCGGCTGCGGCGGGTCGGTCGTCACCGTCGACAGCCCGACCCAGCTGAGCATCGATCCCACTCTCAGCCCGGTCGACGATTGCACGATCGTCGTCGAGGAAGTCCTCGATGCAACGGCGAGCGGCGACGTGTGCCAGACGATCGACACCCTGGCCAACGATCCGCCTATCACCGTCTGCGACGACATCTTGCCGGGCCTGGAGGACCCTGAGATCGACTGCAAGAAGGGCGCCTGGGAGGACTGGGGAGTGTTCAAGAACCAGGGCGACTGCGCCTCGTACATCGCCACGAACGGTCGGAACGGTCCGACGGGCGGCTAACAGGACTGCGCGACGGAGAGCGGTCTGAGCAACGGGGCGGCGGAAAGTCCCGCCGCCCCTGATTCCCTGGGCCATTCAGGTCCAGAGACGGCTGGCTTGGGCCTCGTACCTAGGTTCGGAACCGATCGCGCACACGCGGTTCTGCGCTGTGAAAGGGACGGCAGGTCGCTGGTTGAAGTACCCAAGCCGTGCCGCTCTGGGCGTACCTTGCGATGGTCGTCGCAGCACTCGCGCTGGCGAGCGCCATCGTCGCACTGGCCCTCCTGCTCCTGAGCCGGCACCAAGCCCGCCACTACTGGGAGGAGTAGCGGGAGAGGGCTACAGATCCGACGTGTTCGCACGCGGGATCGTCTGGCGCATCGAAGGGGACGTCACCGACGCCCGCGGGAACATTGCCGGCCGATACTTCGGGGCCGACGACGGCCGATGCTTCGCGGCCGCCCGCACGTCGAAGCCGGGAGTCCTGCTCCGACTCCCGGCGGCCGACCCGCCCGTTTGGGATCTCAAGGCGATCCTGCCTCCGTCTTCCTAGGCGTCGCCCTCGTGTGCGAGCGTGCTCGCGCTTGAAAGCGCCTCGCACGGCCCCCGGTCATGGTCGGAGTGCCGCGTCGGCAAAGGCAAAAGTTGGGCAAAAGTTCACCCGATCGTTCACGATCAAGAGAACGGAAAAGCCCCGTTTCCGGGGCTTTTCTAGTAGCGGGGGCAGGATTTGAACCTGCGACCTCCGGGTTATGAGCCCGGCGAGCTACCAGACTGCTCCACCCCGCGACGGTCGGCAGAGTATAGCCCCAGCGGGTGAGAATGGCCACGTGAGACTCGGGGTCGAAGCGGCTCTCGTCGGCGACGAGCTCGTTCTGGGCGACGTCGAGGTCGGCGACGGCCGCATTCTCGGCGTCGGGTTGAGGCGGTCGGGACGGGGCATCGCGATCCCCGGGCTCATCGATCTCCAGGTGAACGGTTTCGCAGGCGTCGACTTCCTGGACGCGGCTGCCGACGACTTCGCCCGAGCGGGACAGGCGCTTGCGCAGGCCGGTGTCACGGCGTTCATGCCGACCTTCGTCACGTCGCCGAAGGAGCGGCTCGTCGCAGCGCTCGAAGAGCTCGCCGGCGCGGATGTGCCAGGGATCCTCGGAGCGCACCTCGAAGGGCCGTTCGTCTCGCCCGCCCGCCTCGGAGCCCACTCCGCGGCGGCACGCAGAGATCCGGATCTGGGTCTCCTCAAGCGCCTGCTCGTCGCCGGCCCCGTTCGGCTCGTCACACTCGCGCCCGAGCTCCCCCGCGCGCACAGCCTGATACACGCGCTGAGGGAACGTGGGATCACCGCATCGTTCGGGCACACCGACGCTACGGCCGAGGAGGCGAGTGCGGCCTTCGAGCTCGGCGTCCGCACGGTCACGCACATCTTCAACGCGATGCGTCCCTTCTCGCACCGCGACCCGGGGATCGTGGGCGTGGCACTCGCGCGCGACGACGTGATCATCCAGGCGATTCTCGACGGCCTGCACCTCTCGCCCGAGACCGAGGTGCTGCTCTGGCGCGCGACCCGCCGTCGCCTCGCGGTCGTCTCCGACCACGCCGCCGTGCCCGGTGGACGGCTGGAGGACGGAACGCTCGCGGGCTCGACCGCCGGACTCCTCGAATGCGTGCGCCGACTCCACGCGCTCGGGGCTCCTCTCCCTGAGGCGGTCGGCGCCGCTACGACACTCCCGGCGCGCATCCTCGGCGACTCCGACCTCGGTCGCCTCGACGTCGGCTTCCCGGCCGACATTGTCGTGCTCGGCGACGACCTCGGGCTCGAGCGCGTGCTGATGGGCGGCCGCGACGTCGTCTAGCGAACGGCGGGCTCGCGCAACTGCGCGGAGACCTTGTCGAGAATTGCCTCGAGCAGGCGCCCGGACGAGAGCACGTGCTCCCGCGCGAGCACGCGCGCGCCCTCGGGGCTGCGCGCGACGATGGCGTCCCGGATCGCGCGGTGCTGGCGGTCGTTCTTGAGGTACAGCTCGTCGAGGTCGGCTCCGGTTGCCCACACGGGCTTCACGAGGAACGTCCGCCGCGCCGCCTTCGCCATGCGTTCGATGAGCGGGACGTCCGCCGCGCGATAGATCACGTCGTGGAACGAATGGTTGAGATGGAGCCAGTCGCGTGCGACCTCGAGATCCTGTCGACCATCGTGACTCATCTCAACGAGCGCCTGCGTCGCGACGCTGAACCGCCGCTCCGCCCGCTCGAGCTCGGCGAGGTCGTCGTCGGTCATCTTCAGCGCGGCGATCTCCGTCGCGAGACTCTCGAGCTCGGCGCGCACCATGAACGCCTCACGGATCTCGTCCCGCGAAAGCATTCGGACACGCACGCCGCGATTGGGCTCGAAGGAGACGAGCCCGAGTGCCGCGAGGCGCCGCAGTGCCTCGCGCACGGGCGTCCGGCTCACGTCGAACTGCTCGGAGAGGTGCTCCTGCCGCAGCGTGCTCCCGGGCGGGATCTCGCCCGAGACGATCGCCTCCTCGAGCGCGAGGGCGATGTCGTCGGCCTTCGTCCCGTCGGACATCAGTCTTCGGCCCGGATGAGCTGTGCGTACGCCGTCCACGTGAGGAAGTCGACGAAGACCTCGTGCAACGCGACCTTCTCGAAGACCTCGCGCGCCTCGCGGTAGACCTGCTCGTCCGGCAGCTCGGCCATGACCTCGAGGATGACTCGCTCGACGTCGGCGCGCTCGACGCGCCCATGGTGGAGCCACTGCCAGATCTGCGAGCGCGAGATCTCCGCAGTCGCGGCGTCCTCCATGAGGTTGTCGATCGCAGCAGCGCCGATGCCCTGGAGCCACGCGGCGATGTAGCGGATGCCGACGGACACATTCGCCCGCACGCCCGCCTCGGTGATCTCGCCCGGTGTGGCGGCGACATTCAGGAGGTCGGCGGGGCCGGTCGTCACGTCCTCCCGCAGCCGCTCGAGCTGGTTCGGGCGATCGCCCAGCACAGCGTCGAACTCGGTCATCGCAACCGGGACGAGGTCGGGATGAGCGACCCACGTCCCGTCGAAGCCGTCTCCCGACTCGCGCGCCTTGTCCTCGCGCACCTTTGCGAGCGCGTTCTCGTTCACGTCTGGGTCGCGCCGGCTCGGGATGAACGCAGCCATTCCCCCGATTGCATGCGCACCGCGCTTGTGGCACGTCCGGACGAGGAGCTCGGTGTACGCGCGCATGAACGGCGCGGTCATGGTCACCTGCACCCGGTCCGGCAGGACGAAGTCGGGCCGGTCGCGGAACTTCTTGATGACAGAGAAGATGTAGTCCCAGCGACCCGCGTTCAGCCCCGCCGAGTGGTCCCGCAACTCGTAGAGGATCTCGTCCATCTCGAAGGCCGCAAGGATCGTCTCGATGAGAACGGTCGCCTTGATCGTCCCCCGCGGAATGCCGATCCGGTCCTGCGCGAAGCAGAACACGTCGTTCCAGAGCCGCGCCTCGAGGTGGCTCTCGAGCTTCGGGAGATAGAAGTACGGTCCAGACCCGCGCTCGAGCAGGCGCTCGGCATTGCGGTGGAGGTAGACGCCGAAGTCGAAGAGCCCTGCGGAGACGTGCTTGCCGTCGACCTCGACGTGGCGCTCCTGCAGATGCCAGCCGCGCGGTCGGACGAGAAGCACCGCGACCTCGTCGTTCAGCGCGTAGCGCTTCTCGCCCTGCTCGAGCGAGATCGTGCGCTCGATCGCGTCCGTGAGGTTGAGCTGGCCGCCGAGGACGTTCTCCCACGTGGGCGAGTTGGCGTCCTCGAAGTCGGCCATGTAGATCCGAGCGCCCGAGTTGAACGCGTTGATGACCATCTTCCGGTCGCCTGCCGGCCCGGTGATCTCGACGCGGCGATCCTGGAGATCGGCTGGGACCAGGGCGACCCGCCAGTCGCCTTCGCGAATCGACCGCGTCGACTCGAGGAACGTCGGCAGCTCGCCGGCGGCGATCCGCTCCTGGCGCACGGAGCGCGCGAGCAGGAGCTCCTCGCGGCGATCGACGAACTCGCGCTGCAGCGCGACGACTAGGTCGAGCGCCTGGGGTGTGAGGACGCCCGCCTCGTCGGGTGCAATGACCGTTGCGGTCGCGATGGTGCTCACGCTACAGAGGCCGGGGCTGCCTCGAACTGCGCCTCCTCGGTCGAGCCCTTGAGCGCCAGCGTCGAGCTCTCGCCGCCGGTGACGGCCTCGAGAACCGCGTCGAAGTATCCGGCGCCGACCTCGCGCTGATGACGCGTTGCCGTGTATCCGAACTCCTCGTTCGCGAACTCGGCCTCCTGAAGCTGGACGTACGCGCTCATTCCCTCGGTCGCATAACCGCGGGCGAGATCGAACATCGAGTTGCAGACCGCGTGGAAGCCGGCGAGCGTCACGAACTGGAACCTGTAACCCATCGCCGCGAGCTCGCGCTCGAACGACGCGATCGTCGCATCGTCGAGGTGCTTGCGCCAGTTGAACGACGGCGAGCAGTTGTAGGCGAGGAGCTTGCCCGGGAACTGCGCGTGCACGGCCTCGGCGAACTGTGCGGCCTCGTCGAGGTCCGGCGTCGAGGTCTCGCACCAGAGGACGTCGGCGTACGGCGCGTACGCGAGCGCTCGCGCGATCGGCGCCTCGATGCCCGGCGCGATGCGGAAGAAGCCCTCGGGCGTCCGCTCGCCGGTCGTGAACTCCTTGTCGCGATCGTCGACGTCGCTTGTCAGCAGCGTGGCCGAGAGCGCGTCGGTGCGCGCGACGAGCACGGTCGGCACGTCGAGGACGTCGGCAGCGAGCCGCGCGGAGACGAGCGTCCGCACGAACTGGCTGGTCGGGACGAGCACCTTGCCGCCGAGATGCCCGCACTTCTTCTCGGAGGAGAGCTGATCCTCGAAGTGGACGCCTGCTGCACCCGCCTCGATGAACGCCTTCATGAGCTCGAATGCGTTGAGCGGCCCGCCGAAGCCGGCCTCGGCGTCCGCCACGATCGGCGCGAGCCAGTACGTCCCGTTGCGACCCTCGGCCGAGTCGATCTGGTCGGCGCGCAGAAGAGCGCTGTTGAGGCGCCTGACGAGCGCGGGCGCGCTGTTCGCCGGATAGAGGCTCTGGTCGGGGTAGGTGTGCCCGGACAGATTGGCGTCGGCTGCGACCTGCCAGCCGGAGAGGTAGATCGACTTCAGGCCCGCCTTCACCATCTGCACCGCCTGCGCGCCGGTCAGCGCGCCGAGCGCGGCGACGTAGTCCTCGGAGTGCAGGAGCTGCCAGAGCCGCTCCGCGCCGAGCCGCGCGAGCGTGTGCTCGACGCGGAACCTGCCGCGGATCCGCACGACGTCGTCCTGCGTATACGGCCGTTCGACCCCCACCCAGCGGCCGTTCGCGTCGCCTGCGCCCATCTCGTACCTCCCGAATCGGATTGTGTCCAGTCTATACCCGGATTGGATCCTAAATATGCCTCAGGATGGCGTCAACTCCCAGAACTCGCCAGTTCTGGATCCAAGTTGAGCGGCGCTGGATCCGGAGAGGCCGCTGGTACGATCGCGCGCCATGGCGCGGAAGGCCCCAGACGCGGCGACGTTCGGTGCTGCGATCGCCGAGGCGTACGCAACGAAGGGCGGCGCTGTCGAGCTCGGGACAGCCATGCTCGAGGGCGCACTGGTGCCGGACGCTGCTGTTCGTCTGCCGCTCGCGACGATGAACCGACATGGGCTGGTCGCAGGCGCAACCGGCACCGGCAAGACGCGGACGCTCCAGCTGATCGCCGAGCAGCTCTCGGCCGCAGGAGTCGCAGTCTTCGCGGCTGACGTGAAGGGTGACCTTTCCGGTTTGGCCATGCCGGGCTCGAAGGACGGACCCGCGAAGAAGCGCTCGACGGAGCTCGGCCTGCCGTTCACGCCGACGGGGTACCCGGTCGAGTACCTCTCGCTCGGCGGCATCGGGCCCGGCGTCCCCGTGCGCGCGACCGTTTCCGACTTCGGGCCGCTGCTCCTCGCGAAGGTGCTCGGCTCGAACTCGACCCAGGAGCAGAGCCTGGCGCTGGTCTTCCACTACGCCGACGAGAAGGGCCTCCCCCTGCTCGACCTCTCCGACCTGCGCGCTCTCCTGACGTTCCTCGATTCCGAAGGTGGCCGCGATGAGCTGAAAGGGATAGGCGGCCTCTCGCCGCAGACCGTCGGCGTTCTCCTGCGCTCGCTCGTCGCACTCGAGACCGGAGGTGGCAACGAGTTCTTCGGCGAGCCGCAGCTCGACGTCGCGGATCTCCTGCGCACCGCTCCCGACGGGCGCGGCGTCATCTCGTGCCTCGGGCTTCCCGCCGTCCAGGACAAGCCGCGTCTCTGGTCGACGGTGCTCATGTGGCTCGTCGCAGAGCTGTTCGAGCAGCTCCCGGAGGTCGGAGATCGCGACGAGCCGCGGCTCGTGTTCTTCCTCGACGAGGCGCACCTTCTGTTCGCCGGCGCGAGCAAGGCATTCGTCGAGTCGACGGTGCAGACCGTTCGCCTGATCCGGTCGAAGGGCGTCGGTGTCTTCTTCGTGACGCAGACGCCGAAGGACGTGCCCGCTGACGTTCTCGGCCAGCTCGGCAACCGCGTCCAGCACGCTCTGCGAGCCTTCACGCCTGACGACGCGAAGTCGCTGCGCGCGACCGTCCGAACCTTCCCGAAGTCCGACGCCTACGACCTCGAGGAGCTGCTGACGCAGCTCGGAACGGGCGAGGCGGCGGTCACGATCCTCAGTGAGTCGGGCGTCCCGACGCCGGTCGTGCACACGCGCATGCGCGCGCCGCTCGCCCGTATGGGTGTCGCGGACGACGTCGACGGAGCTGCGAAGTCGAGCCCGCTCCATGCGAAGTACGGCACGCGAATCGACGGCCCGAGCGCGCGCGAGATGCTCGCCGAGCGCCTGGATCCTCTCGAGTCCGGCGAGAAGGCTGCTCGACCGACGGAGCGCCAGAGGGGTGCCGGCGACGCGGTGGGCAAAGGCGCAGGTGCGATCGGCGACTTCCTGCAGTCCTCGAGCGGACGGGCGCTGACGCGTGACGTGGTGCGTGGCGTCTTCGGGATGCTGAAGCGCGGCCTCTAAACTCGCGTCGTGATCCTGATCGCCTTCCTCATCGGCCTCACGCTCGCGCTCGCCGGCATCTTCGTCCTGGTCGTGCGCGGCCTCGAGCTGTGGCGCAAAGGGAAGCGAACGAGCGAGGCGTTCAGCAGCGAGCTCGCGCGCTTCGAGGAGCGAGCTGCGCGCACGGAGCAGCTCCTCGCCGACGCCGACAGAGCGAGTCAGGATCTCCAGGCCGCGACCGAGCGCCTGCGCGTCTCGCGCGCTCGGCTCAACGTGCTCCTCGAGTCGATCGAGACCGCTCGGCAGCGAACGCGCTGGCTACGGGTGTTCCTCCCAGCTCGATGACCGCTCGCCTTCGGCGACCGGTCGCCGGCATAAAGGCAATCGGAAACCATGTTTCCTCCCGCGAGGCCCCCTTCTTCTCGAGAGTGTGGGTCCCCACACCCCTCCCGGCTCATCGGCCGGCCGGCCGATGACGCGCGTCGCAGCGGTCGACCTCGGGACGAACTCGACCCGGCTCCTCGTCGCGGATGTGAACGGCGGCGGCCTCGACGAGGTCTCGCGGAAGCTAACCATCACACGGCTCGGCGAGGGCGTCGACAAGCGTCGACGCCTCCTCCCCGTCCCGATCGCGCGCGTGCGGAACTGCCTCACGGCGTACCGGCAGGAGCTCGAAGCTCTCGGAGCGGAGCGAACGCTGTGCATCGCGACGAGCTCCGTGCGCGACGCGGAGAACGGCGAAGCGTTCCTCGGCGAGATCGAGTGGAGCTACGGGTTCACGACACGACTTCTCACAGGCGAGGACGAGGCCGCGATGATGATCCGCGGCGTGACCGCAGGTCGCCCGCCTCTCGACGACGTGCTCGTCGTGGACATCGGCGGCGGCTCGACCGAGCTCGTCGTTGCGGCGAGCCGCGAGGTGGCGTTCACGACAAGCCTGGACGTCGGCTGCGTCCGCCTCACCGAGCGGTTCCTCACCTCGGATCCGGCGACGCGCTCCGAGCTCGCCGCCGCGAGTGCGTACGTCCGCTCACTCCTCCCGGAACTCTCGGCAGCGAGCGCGATCGGCGTCGCCGGCACGGTGACCACGCTTGCAACCATCGACCTCGGCGACGGCGAGTACGACCCCGCACGAACGCACGGCCACCGCCTGTCGCAGGCGTCCGTCGAGCAGCAGCTCGATCGGCTTGCCGCGATGACCACCGAGGAGCGTCTCGGGGTCGCGGGGATGGAGGCCGGTCGCGCGTCCGTGATCGTCGCGGGCGTCGTCGTGCTCCGCGAAGTGATGACCGCGTACGGGCTGAA
>DATKBJ010000074.1:0-11515 GCA_035514135.1 Gaiellaceae bacterium
ACGGGCTACCGTCAAGCTGTGTGCGCGCCGCTCCTTTCCTGAAATCGGCTTCGCTCAACCATGCTGTGTAGCGTCGCCGGCTAGCCGTCTCTGTCCGACGGGCGGCTGAGAGTGCGAGGCGGCGGCGGGATGACCCACAACCATGCTGGCGGAATCGGTCTTGCCTTGAATCCGACCTGTCTCCCGCCGCCGCTTCGCTCGACTGGCCGGTGACCTGATAGAAGCCTGCGTCCTTGCCCGACACAGCCCTGTCCAGGCCGGTCGACCATCTGGAGGAGAAGGAGGCTAGGTCATGGAGTGGACGGTGGCAATCGGCGTCGACACGCACAAGGAGGTGCACGTCGCCGTCGCCCTCGACGCGCTTGGCGGGAAGCTCGACAGCCAGGAAATCCCGACGACGGCTGCCGGCTACGGCCGCCTGCTCTCGTGGGCGCAGGAGCTCGGCGTGCCTGCGTTCGCCGTCGAGGGCACGGGCAGTTACGGGGCCGGGCTCGTTCGCTACCTCAAGCGCGCCGGCGTGAGCGTGTACGAGTGCGAGCGCCCACGCCGCCAGGAGCGTCGGCGGGGGAAGAACGATCTCGTCGACGCGGCTCTGGCCGCGCGCAGGCTCCTCAGCGGCGAGCGTTTGAGCCTCCCCCGCGGGGGTGGTGGTCGGCGCGAGGATCTACGCCTGCTCCTGCTCGAGCGTCGCGGCGCGATGCAGGCCCGCACCGCCGCCCTCAACCAGCTGAGCGCGGTCCTCGTCACCGCCCCCGATCACGTCCGCGCGCGCCTGGGAGGGCTCTCCGGGGAGAGGCTCGCCCAGGCGGCGGCTCGGTTGCGGTCGCGTCCCGCGGTTACGAACGGCGTGCTGCGGCGGCTCGGCCAGCCGGTCGAGCGACTGTCGAAGGAGGTGGCCGAGACCGAACGCGCACTCGCTGCGCTCGTCGTCGAAGTGGCGCCCGATCTGCTCGAGGAGTGCGGCGTAACTCAACTGGGCGCTTCGCGTCGTCGCCCTCCAGCGGGTCCGCCACCACCCCGAGACGAGCGCCTACTACGGGCGGCTCCTGGCAGCGGGCAAGTCAACCAGAGAAGCGCGCCGCTGCGTCAAACGGGCGCTCGCCCGCCACTTCTACCGTCGCCTGCGCGAGATGCCGAGGCTGCCCTTGACAACATAGAAGCGTCGGTGTGACATGGGCCCGCCTGGACTCGAACCAGGGACCAACCGATTATGAGTCGGCTGCTCTGACCAGCTGAGCTACGGGCCCGCTCTCGGGCAGCGTACTTGCGGCCGGTGCTCGCTCTGTAGGCTTGGCCCGCCGTGCACAGCCCTACGCGACTCGTCGCCGCGTCCTCTCTCACCTGCCTCGTATTCGTAGCCGCCTGTGGTGGCGACGAGTCGACCGACCTGAGCGCCGACTCGGCCGCTGCCGTCGGGCAGATCAACGCGCTCTGCGACGAGTGGAACGCCACGGTCGAGGCGCGCGGCGAGTTTCCGCTTGCCGAGTTCGACGCCGAGAGGCCGTCGCCGGACGACCTGCCCGCCGTGGGCGACTACTTCGCAGCCGGCCATCCCGCGCGCGACGAGATGATCGCGGCGATCGGCGCGCTCTCGGTGTCGTCGGAGATCCAGGTGCAGTTCGACGCGCTCGTGGAGGCGCTCGAGCGCGGGCAGACGAACGCGAAGGAGCAGTCGGCCGCAGCCCAAGCAGGCGATGTCGACGGCTTCACGGCCACCCTCGACGAGGCCGACGCGTCAATGCAGGCCATCGATGCGGCCGCGGACGACCTCGGCGCGTCGAGTTGCTCCGCCTGACGCGCGTGACGCGCGGTTGTCGTGGAACGCGAGCGCGCGCGGCTGACAGAATGTCGTTTGCGTGAAGACCTTCCAGACCGAACACCAACTGCGCACCGCCGGCGGCCTGGCCGTCACCGACATCACGGAGGACGTGCAGGAGGCGGTCCGCCAGAGCGGGATCTCGGACGGGATCTGCTCCGTCTACTCTCCGCACACGACCTGCTCGGTGCGCGTGAACGAGTGGGAGCGTGGCTTCCTCGAGGACTTCGCCCTGCTTCTCAAGCGGCTCGTCCCGACAGAGCACTACTACGCGCATGACGACTGGGATCGTCGAACGGAGAACGTCTGCGAAGAGGACATGGAGGTCGGCAACGGCCATTCGCACTGCATGTCCATGCTTCTCGGCCCGGCAGGCGAGTCGATCCCGGTGCGCGAGGGCGAGCTGTGCCTCGGCCAGTGGCAGCGCGTGCTCTTCCTCGAGCTCGACCGCGAGCGCGATCGGCGCTGGCTCGTTCAGGTCGTCGGCGTCTGACGCACGTGCCGTAGGGGCGAGAGGTATCTCGCCCCTCCGAGCTCACTCGGGCGTGACGTACGCGGACGTGATGCCGCCGTCCACGACGAACGCGGACGCATTCACGAAGGACGATTCGTCGCTCGCGAGGAAGAGCGCCGCGTTGACGATCTCGCGCGGCTTTCCGAGCCGCCCGCTCGGCCAGTGCACCTGGCGGCGTGCGAACGCAGCAGGATCGCCGCCGAAGATTGCGAGGAGAAGTGGCGTCTCGACCGGCCCCGGGCACAGCGCGTTGACGCGGACGCCCTCGCGTGCGAACTGCACACCGAGCTCCTTCGACATCGCGAGAACCGCGCCCTTCGACGCGGTGTACGAGATCTGCGACGTCGCCGCCCCGAGGATCGCGACGAACGACGCGACGTTGATCACCGACCCTCCGCCCCGATCGAGCAGGAACGGGATCCCGTGTTTGCAGCACAGGAAGACACCCTTCGTGTTCACGTCCTGCACGCGCTGCCAGGCTTCGACCGAGGTGTCGAGGACGGACGCGTCGTCGCCCGGTGAGATGCCGGCGTTGTTGTAGAGCACGTCGATGCCGCCGAAGCGCTCGGCGGTGGCGGTCATCATCGAGCGCACGCCGTGCTCGTTGGCGACGTCCACGCAGAAGGCGAACGCGTCGCCACTGCACTGCGCCACGGTCTCCTCCGCGAGCGCGACGTCCAGGTCGGCGACGCAGACCTTCGCCCCCTCGCCCGTGAACACGATCGCGGCCTCGCGGCCCATGCCGCCGCCAGCACCGGTGATGACGCAGACCTTCTGGTCGAGTCGTCCAGCCACTGCTCAGCCCTCCGTCGAGATGAACACGGTCTTGATCTCCGAGTAGCCCTCGAGCGCGTGCATCCCGAGCTCTCGGCCGAACCCGGACTGCTTGAACCCGCCGAATGGCGTCTGCACGCGAACGGACGTGTTTGCATTCACCGAGAGGACGCCCGCCTCGGTCGCGCGCGCGACGCGTAGAGCCCGCGCGCCGTCACGCGTCCAGATCGATCCCGAGAGGCCATACGGCGTGTCGTTCGAGATGCGGATCGCGTCGGCTTCGTCGTCGAACGGGATCACGGCTGCCACGGGACCGAAGACCTCCTCGCGCGCAATGCGGTCGTCGTTGGTCGCCTCGACGATCGTGCACGGGTACCAGTACCCCGGGCCGTCGGGGGCGTCGCCGCGGAACGCCGGCTCGCCTTCGACGAACGACGCGACCGTCTCGCGATGAGCCGCCGACACGAGCGGGCCCATCTCCGTCGTGTCGAGCGACGGATCGCCGACCTTCACCTTGCTCGTCGCCTCGACGAGAAGTCCCAGGAATCTGTCGTAGACAGATTCCTGGACGAGGATGCGCGACCGCGCGCAGCAGTCCTGTCCGGCGTTGTCGAACACCGAGTACGGCGCCGCCGCGGCCGCCTTCTCGATATCGGCATCCTCGAAGATCACGTTGGCGGACTTGCCGCCGAGCTCGAGCGTGACCCGCTTGATCGTCCCCGCGGCGCCCTGCATGACAAGCCGACCGACCTCGGTCGACCCCGTGAACGCGATCTTCGCGACGTTCGGGTGCTCGATCAGGCGTTGACCGACGATCGAGCCCTTGCCGACGAGGATGTTCACGACACCTTCCGGGATACCGGCTTCGAGGGTGAGCTCACCCAGCCGGATCGCCGAGAGCGGGGTCAGCTCGGCGGGCTTGAGGACGACCGTGTTGCCGCACGCGAGCGCCGGGCCGAGCTTCCAGCTCGCGATGTTCGCCGGGAAGTTCCAGGGGACGATGAGACCCACCACTCCGAGCGGCTCGCGGAACGTCGCTGCCACACCGCCCGCGACGGGGATCGTCTCCCCGCCGTGCTTGTCGACCGCGCCGGCGTAGAAGTGGAAGACCTCCGCGACCATGCCGATCTCGCCACGCGCGCCCGAGATCGGCTTGCCGACGTTCCGCGACTCGATCTGCGCGAGCTCCTCGCCGTTGTCCTCGACGAGAGTGGCGAGGCGACGGAGAAGTCGTGCGCGGTCGACGGGAGCGACGGCGCTCCAGGACGGGTACGCCGACTCTGCGCGGGCGACGGCGGCGTCGGCCTCCTCGACACCGGCCTGCTCGAGCTCGGCGATCGGCTCCTCGGTCGCGGGGTTGAGAACGGTGAGCGTCACGGGCGGGATTCAAACAGACGCGTCTCGAACGGACGGTGCCGCTGTGGATCAGTGACTGGCACTGGAGAGTGACGATTCGGTACCAATCCGTCCACAGGGCGACGGTGAACGGGGCTTCAGCGGCCGCGCGCAGCGCGATACGCGCGCGCCTGCTCGACGAGCGCCTCGAAGAGCGCGGCGTCCTCGCCGGCCTCGGGGTGCCACTGGACGCCGACGACGAAGCGGTGCGACGGGTCCTCGACGGCCTCGAGCGTCCCGTCCGCCGCCCACGCGCACTCGACGAGCCCTTCCCCGACGCGACCCGGTGCCTGGTGATGGTGCGAGGTGACGTCCGGCGT
Source organism: Gaiellaceae bacterium (assembly GCA_035514135.1). Classification (GTDB taxonomy): domain Bacteria; phylum Actinomycetota; class Thermoleophilia; order Gaiellales; family Gaiellaceae; genus GMQP-bins7. The sequence continues at coordinate 4,820 of DATKBJ010000074.1, forward strand.
CGCACCGACGATCGCCTCGAGCCGGGAGCCCTCCTTGACGTCGACCGGGTGCACGGCGAACTCGCCTGGGATCTGTTTGTGGACGTCGTTCCCCACCGTCTCCGGAAGATGCTGGACAAGGTCTCCCCCGCGCGCGACGTTGAGCAGCTGGAACCCACGGCAGATGGCGAGCGTCGGCATGTCCCGCTCCAGCGCGCCTGTCAGCAGGCCCATCTCCCCGGCGTCGCGACGGGTCTGTGGAATGTCCGTCTCGGGATGCGCCTCGGCGCCGTAGTGGACAGGATCGACATCCGCCCCGCCGGAGAACACGATCCCATCCAGCGTGTCGAGCGTCTCCTCGATGTCCTCCTCGGCCGGAGGGATGACGATCGCGCGACCTCCCGCCTTCTCGATGGCGTCGACGTACGCGAGCGGGACGAGTGCCGCCGGCAGATGCCACACACCCCAGCGCGCGTCCTGCGCATACGACGTGATCCCGATGACGGGCCTCATGCGGGCTCGGTCTCCACGACCCAGAGTGTGCCGTCCGAGCACGCGACCGCGCGTCCCCGTCCGAGCTCACGACTCACGCGGAGCACCCGCACGGTCTCGCCGTCGAGCTCCGCGAGTGCGCCGCGGAGTTCCATCGCAGTGGGTTGGAAACGCCAGGCACGAACCTGACGCTCGATCTCGGCCATCGTCCGCGACCAGTCGATCCACGCGAACTCGGGCTCGAACGTGCCGTGGTAGCTGGCCATCGCCTCGTCCTGCGGCTCGCCGGCGTCGCCACGCGCGACGCGTTCGAGGACGATCGGCAGCAACCTCCCGACGGCGCCCGCGATCTTCGGCGTGAGCTCCTCCCAAGTGTGCTCGGTACCGAGCGGGACGGGCTCCTGGGCGAGGATGTTGCCGGTGTCGAGCTCGGCATCCATGTAGTGGAAGGTGAAGCCGATCTCTGTCTCCTGCGCTCGTATCGCCCAGGACACCGGGCTCGGGCCGCGGAAGCGCGGGAGCAGCGATGGATGCCCGTTGACGATGCCGTGCCGCGGAACGGCAATCGCGTCCGCGGGGATCTTCCACGGAAAGCCCAGACAGAGTGCGAGATCCGGCTCGAAGTGCCGAAGGAGAGGCGCGATACGCCCGCGCGAGGACGGCATGACGACGTCGAGACCCGTTGCCGCCTCGATCAGGTCCCGCAGGTCCGTGTAGCGGTCGCCCCCGTGGCGCACGCAGAGCAAGGCGACGGGCTCGTGGCCCTCCGCGCGGAGCATTGCCGTGAGGCCTTCGACGGCCGGCGCGACTTCGGAGATGAGGACGACCCTCACCCGCGTTCGAAGAGCCGGATCCGCTCCCAGTCGGTGACGACCTTGTCGAAGAGCGCTTGCTCGGTGTGCGCGTAGTTCAGGTAGTGGTCGACGACCTGGTCGCCGAACGCTACGCGAGCCATCGTCCCGAGCTCGAGCGCGAGAATCGCCTCCCGCAGACTCGACGGGAAGCGCTCTGCATCGGACTCGTACGCGTTGCCCTCGAGCCCGGGCGGCAGCTCGAGCTCGTTCTCGATTCCGTACAGCCCGGCTGCGATCATCGCCGCGAAGGCCAGATACGGGTTGACGTCTCCACCGGGAATGCGCGTCTCCACCCGTCGCGACGTCCCGTGGCCCACGAGCCGAAACCCGCACGTGCGGTTGTCGTGGCCCCACGCGAGCGTCGTCGGTGCCCAGCTTCCCGCCGCGTAGCGCTTGTACGAGTTGATCGTCGGCGCGAGGAAGATCGAGAGCTCTTTGAAGCACGCGATCATGCCCGCGAGGAAGCGGTCGAAGAGCACCGGGTCCTCTCGGAACGCCGGCTCCCCGTCGCGGAAGAGCGACGCGTGGATGTGGCACGAGTTCCCGATCCACGACGCGAACGGCTTGGCCATGAAGGTGATCGAGCAGCCGTTCAGGTTCGCGATCTCCTTGGCGCCGTTCTTGTAGATCACGTGGTTGTCGGCCATCGTCAGCGCGTCGGCGAAGCGGAAGTTGATCTCGTGCTGACCGGGCCATGCCTCGCCCTTCGACGTCTCGACCTTGATGCCCGCGGCGTGCATCCCGTTGCGGATCTGGCGGATCAGGTCCTCGTCGTAGGTCGTGGCGAGGATGTGGTAGTCGAGGATGTACGGGACGGACGGCGTGAGATCCTCGTAGCGCTGCGCCCAGGCCTCTTCGTAGGTCTCGCGCAGGAGATAGAACTCGAGCTCCGAGCCCGTCATCGGCGTGAAGCCAAGCGCGGCGGCTCGCTCCATCTGCGCGCGGAGGACCTGCCGCGGAGACGGCTGAACCGGCGTTCCGTCGTGCCAGAGGACGTCGCAGAGGACGAGCGCAGTCCCGTCGAGCCACGGAATACGCCGGAGGGTGGCGAGGTCGGGCTTCATCGCGAAGTCGCCGTAGCCGCGCTCCCAACTCGCGATCTCGTAGCCCGGGATCGGATCCATCTCCATGTCGAGGGCGAGGAGATAGTTGCACGCCTCGACCGGATGCTCGTCCGCCATCTCGTCACAGAAGAACTCCGCGTGGAGCCGTTTCCCCATGAGCCGGCCCTGCATGTCGGTGAAGGCCACCACGACCGTGTCGATCGCGCCGGACTCGACCTCCGCCTTCAGCTCGTCGAAGCTCAGCATCGCGTCGCCACCCTAACGCGCGGAGGCCGGCATGAGCCGGCCTCCGCGCGTCCCTTCGCTCGTCAACTTCTCGCTCAGGAAGCGTCCTGCGGGATGTCCGAGACGCGCGTCGTTCCATACCCTTCCGTCTCGGGGTTCCCGTGGTGACCTCTCGTCAGGGCGAACTCCTCCTCGGGCGACAGAACGAGCTTGTTCCGCCCCGAGATCGAGAAGTAGATGAGCGCGAGCAGGTAGAAGATCGCGACGCCGACGACGCCCGGTCGATAGTCGTCGCGCCAGAACAGCGCCGCAAGCGAGATGAGCGCGATGATCGCACCGACGGCGGCTCCTGCCACGCCCACGGGACTGCGGTACGGGCGCTCGATGTTCGGAAGGTTCCGTCGCAGGAGGATGAACGAGACCATCTGCAGGAAGTACGACACGACCGCTCCACCGACGGCCATCGAGAGGAGCGCCGCGCTCAGGTTCCCGCCGAGCCACTCGTTCTTCGTGGCCTGGTCGAGCAGGAGCGCCAGACCGAACCCGATCACCGCGCCCGCGATGAGCGCAACGTACGGCGTCTGCCGCTTGCCGTGCGTGACCGAGAGCCAGTGCGGGTAGTACCCGGCGCGGGAGAGCGAATAGATGTTGCGCCCGTACGCGTAGATGATCGTGTGGAAGCTCGCGATGATTCCGGCGACTGCTGCGAGCCCGAGGACGTTCGAGATGTTCTCGCTGGTGCCGAAGATCACCCGGAACCCGTCGAGCAGCGGCTCGCCCGAGACCCTGATCTCCTCGGCGCCCGTGACCCCCGTGTTGAGGAAGAGCACGAGGAAGGCCGTGACGATGAGCGTGATGAGGCCGTAGATCGTCCCCCTGGGAATGTCACGCTTCGGGTCGTGGGACTCCTCCGCCGCGAGCGGAAGCTGCTCGATCGCGAGGTAGAACCAGATCGCAAACGGTAAGGCGAGGAACACCCCCTCGACCGTGCCGAACGGGAACCAATCGGAGTTGCCGCCCTCGGGCTCGATGTTCGAGAGGTTGTTCCACGAGAAGTCCCACAGCGATGCGACGTAGAAGATCCCGAGGATCCCGAGTGACAGGAAGCAGATGAACACCGAGAACCGGAACGTCGCCTCCACGCCGATGACGTTCAGTCCGACGAAGACGATGTACAGGATCAGCCACCACACCCACGTCGCCGGGCTCCAGTCGAACCAGCTGTTGAAGATGGATTGCAGATACGAGGCGGCGAAGGTCACGATGACCGCAGGCGTGACGACGTACTCGATCGTCTCCGCGACCCCCGTCGAGAACCCACCCCACGGTCCCATCGCCGACCGCGAGAACGAGTACGCGCCTCCGGTGTGAGGCATCGCCGGCGACATCTCGGCGATCGAGAAGCAGAGACCGAAGTACATGACGGTGATGATCAGGGTGGCGATGAGCAGGCCGCCGAAGCCGCCTGCGTCGAGCCCGAAGTTCCAACCGGAGAAGTCTCCCGAGATGACCGCGGCGACGCCCAGCGCCCACAGCGACCAGACGCCTGCGAACCGGCGGAGTCGTCGCTGCTCGAAGTACTGCTCCCCGGCCTCGCGATACGTGACGCCACCGACCGTTCGTTGCTGTTCTGCCACAACCGCCTCCTCGACTCATCGTGACCCAGTTCGTCCCGCGCTAAGCGAGGGCGCGATCCTACGACTCCACTCGGGGTCGGTCAACTGCACCCGCAATTTGCGACAACTTTCGTCTTGGACACCCCTTGTGGGGACGTGTCCGATCTCCTAGATTCCTCCATGCACCGAGCACGGGGCGCCGGTAGGTCGAAGCCCCCCGAGGAGCACTACGCGGAAGCGGAAGGTTCGTCGGGAAGGTGGACGAAAGCGTTCCCGGCTCGGTGAATTTTTTCGGCCGGGCCCTTTGTGCCCGGCCGTTTTCTTTCTCACACACGGGTAGAGCACGCAGTTCGATGCGCAGTCAGGCCTGTGCAAAAAGAAAAGAGCGCAATTTGCGAGAACTCGGCTCCGAACGGCCTTGACGGGCGATCCGCGTCCCCCTAGTGTGCGCGATGCACCGAGCACGGAGTGCCCGAGGTTGAAGGCTCTCCGACAGACAGTCGCTTCGGCGGTGGTCAGTCGGAAAGCCGGACGAAGGCGCCACCGACTCGGTGCATTTTCGTTTGCGCGCGTATCGCCTGCTCGGCCTTCCAGCGGCGGTGTTCCTCCCGCAGGCATGAAGCGCACGGTCGGCGAGTACCTTGGCCCCTTCGACGCCGACGAGCCGATAGCGCCTCGGCTCGCTCGTGCGAACGTCACCACGAAGCTCGTAGCGTTGGACATGTGCGTCCCGCGTCGCCCGCAAATTGCGCCGAATTTCGTGCAGGAGGTGCTTGACCGGTAGCCATCCGGTCCATAGAGTCCCCGATGCACCGAGAACGGAGTGTCTGAGGTTGATGGCTCTCCGAGTGGTTGTCGCTTCGGCGGTGGTCAGTCGGGAAGTCGGACGAGGACGCAACCGGCTCGGTGCATTTTCTTTTCCGGGATACGCTCGCGCCGATGGGCCGGCTCCTCGCACTCGTCAGCGCGATCATCTTCGTCGACGCGCTCCTCTTCACCGCGCTGACGCCACTCGTGCCGGCCTACGCCGAGGAGTTCGATCTCTCGAAGGCGGGTGTCGGGCTCCTCGTCGGAGCGTATGGAGCGGGCGCTCTCCTCGGCGGGATCCCTGGAGGACTCGCGGCCGCGCGCTTCGGACCAAAGCGAGCCGTCGTCGCCGGACTGCTTCTTCTGTCCGTAGCGTGCCTCGCATTTGCGCTCGCCGACACCGTCCTCGGCCTCGGCGCCGCGCGATTCGTCCAGGGAATCGCGAGCACCGCAACCTGGGCGGGAGCACTCGCGTGGATCTCCGTCTCGACCCCACGCGAGCGGCGCGGCGAGGTGATCGGGACGGCGTTCGGCGCGGCGATCTTCGGGGCCATCCTCGGCCCCGTCTTCGGCGCGCTGGCGGAGCTCATCGGTATCGAGGAGGCATTCCTCGTCGTCGGGCTCGTCACCCTCGCGTTTGCCGGGCTTGCATCGCTGGCGCGCCCGGCAAGGTCCGAGGCGATATCGCTCGCCGGGCTCGGCCGAGCGCTCCGAGATCAACGGTTCCTCGGCGGGCTCTGGCTGAATGCCCTGCCGGCGATGCTGTTCGGCCTGCTCATCGTCCTGGCGCCGCTCGCGTTCGACGACGCCGGCTGGACCGCGTTTGCCATCGCAGGGGTCTTCTTCTCCGCAGGGTTGATCGAGGTCGTTCTCAATCCGTTGCTCGGGCGCTTCACGGACCGCTCGGGCCGCCTCGTTCCGATCCGTGCAGCGCTGGCTGCATCGGTCGTGGTCGCGATCGCCCTCGGCGCAAGCTCGGAAGTCCTCATTCTGGCGCTTCTCGTCTGCGCAGCGTCCGTCAGCTTCGGGAGCCTGTATACACCGGGCATGTCGCTGACGTCCCACCGCGCTGACAGCGTCGGGCTCGCTCAGGGACTCGCGTTCGGGGTGATGAACACGGCCTGGGCGTTCGGTGAGCTCGTGGGCCCGACGGCTGGCGGCGCGTTGGCGGACGCGTCGAGCGACGCCGCTCCGTACGTGGTCGGCGCCGTTCTGTGCGCAGCGACGCTCGCCGCGACGTACCGGATCACGGGGAGGCCTACGCCCCATGCGGCGTGACGACTGGAACGCGCGCTACGCGTCCGTCGAGAACCTGTGGGCGGTGAAGCCCAACCGCTTCCTGGTTGCAGAGGTCACCGACCTCGAGCCCGGCCGTGCGCTGGACCTGGCCTGCGGCGAGGGTCAGAACGCGATCTGGCTCGCGAGCCTCGGCTGGGAAGTGACCGGCGTCGACTACTCGCACGTGGCGATTGAGAAGGCGCAGGCTCGGGCGGAGCGAGACGGGGTTGACGTCGAGTTCACCTGCCTCGACCTCCTCGAGTACGAGCCGGCGCCGGAAACGTTCGACCTCGTCCTCGTCCTCTATCTCCACATACCGGCCGCGGACCGGCGGCTCGTGCTCGCGAGGGCGGCCTCGGCGCTCGCGCCCGGCGGAACGTT
>DATKBJ010000075.1:0-2660 GCA_035514135.1 Gaiellaceae bacterium
TTCGGTAGCTCAGGCCGGCGCGCGGACGTTGCGCTCGAACTTGTGCCAGGCCTTGTCGCCGCGGAGGAACCGGTACGTGCCCTTGAAGCGTGCCCAGGCGATGATCGGGCGGTAGAGGAGCATGTCGAACGGTGCCCAGAACAGGAGTCGCGCCAGGTCGCGGATGCGGTAGAGCCTTGACTGGAGGTCGTCGAGGAGGATCGCGCCGGCCGTGAGCGCAGCGTTGGCGAATGCCATCGCACAGACGACGACGAGGAACACCTCGAGATCGAAGATGCCGAGAGCGACCGCAGCCGCCAGCGACGCGATCGCGAGCACTTCGATCACCGGCGAGAGAACCTCGGTCAGCAGGTAGAACGGCGCTCCCACCATCCCCACCGACCCGTACCGCCGGTTGAACCACATGCTCCGATAGTGGATGACGGTCTCGTTGATTACGCGCTGCCAGCGCTCGCGCTGCGACACGAGCTTCGCGACGTCGTCCGGGCCCTCGGTTACGCCGACGCTGTCCGGGAGACAACGGATCTCGTAGTCGCGACCTTCGCGCCGATAGCGCTCGTGGATCCGGAATGTGAGCTCGATGTCCTCGCAGGTGAAGGCGGTCGAGTATCCGCCGACTTCCTCGAGGACATCCCGCCGCCAGATCTGGAAGCCGCCGGGCGAGCAGAGCATGAACCCAAACCTCGACCAGGCCAAGCGGTTGTTCAGGAACGCACGCACGAAGTCGAGGTGCTGGAAGAGGCCGAGAAGCCCGCTGTCGACGCGACGCGATCCGACGGGGGCGGACAGGATCTTCGCCGGGTCGCGCGCAGTCGTGATCTGACTCGTCACGCCGACGATGCGGGCGGGATCGTTGATCGCCACGCGCATGGCCATGAGCAACGCCTTCGGGTCGAAGACCGTGTCGGCGTCCACGCCGCAGACGTAGCGGTAGCGGGCAACGTTGAGGGCGGCGTTCCACGAGTCCGCCTTGCCGCCGTTGTCCTTGTCCACGACGACGAGATTGGGATGGGCCGAGCTGCGATAGATGCCTCGGACCGTCTGTGTGGTGAAGATCCGCCGCACGAACATCTCGTAGGGGGCGAGGTCGAACACCTCCCTCAGGCGCTCGAGCGTGCCGTCCGAGGACCCGTCGTTGACGACGACGACCTCGAACTCCGGGTAGTCGAAGGCGAGCAGCGACCGGATGGCCGACTCGATCACGACCTCTTCGTCGTACGCGGCCACGATCACGCTGACCGGAATCGTGAAGCGTGACGAGTCGAGCGTCGCGAAGTCGTTGCTCTCCGCGTCGTGCTTGCGTACGGCATTCTCGAAGGCGCCGACGACGAGAAACACGGCGGCCACCAGATTCACGAACAGCAGGTAGGCGAAGCAGGCGAGAACCACGACGGTGAGGAGGATCGTCATGCGGCGCGTACCTGCTCGGTGTCGCCTGCTTCGGCTCGCCGCGCTTCTGCGGCTTCGCGGTAGCGCTCGCCGCCGGCTTCGTAGATGCGCTCGAGGAGCGGGCTGCGGGGATTGTCGGACGCGAGGAAGTCGACGAAGCCGATGTCCTGCAGCACTTCGGCCGCGCCGTTGCGTGCGAAGGGATCGTCGTGAGCCAGGATCGAGAGCAACGACGGCACGGCGTCGACACCCACCCCTCGCAGCGCGTCCTTGGCGGCAGCGCGAACCCACCACCGCTCGTCGGCGAGGAGCCCAGTGATCGTCGGCGCGGCATCTGCTCCGACGACGTGTCCCGCCGCGCGCGCGGCATGCACCCGCACGAACCACTCGCTGTCGTCGAGACGGGCGAGGAGAGCGGTGCCCACTGCCCCTCCGCTACGCGTTCCCAACGTCTCGACCGCTGCGGCACGCACGTTGGGATCCGAATCCCACGTCAGCTCGATGAGGGTCGCCTCGCCGTTCTCGGGGTAGAGCCGGAGGAGCGTGGCGCCCCAGAAGCGGACATTCGGATTCCAGTCGCGCAGCAGCGGTAGGAGCTTCGCCCCAGGGGCGGGCGCGAGTCGCTCGAGCTCGGCAGCGATGCGAGATCGCTGCCCGTTGTCGCGGCGGAGAGCCTCCAGCAGAAGGTCGATGGCCCACTCGTCGCCGATGTCGCCGAGCGTGCGAATCGCAGCCGCGGCGATCATCGGGTCCGGGTCGTCGAGCACCGGCCTGAGCAGCCTGGGAACCACCTCGTGATGGTCGTGCTCTAAGCGCTGAAGCGCCCGCACGCGGCGCCATCTCCCCCACTCGGTGCGAGGGCGTCCACCGGCGCGGCGAACGAGGCGCCGGATCGCACGACGGCTCAACGGTCCCGTGAGCTCGCGGCGCGCACGGTCGTAGCGGAACCGTCCGACCACGATGGTCAGTGACAGCGCCAGCCAGATGGCGACTGCGAGCACGAGCACGATGACAGCCAGGCGGAGAACGAGCGCGTCCATCCTGTCTTCGTCGTCGGTGGCGGCTGAGCTGCCGTCCCTCGAACGAGGGATCAGCCGAGCGGTACCTGCTGTCGCCACAATCCAGGCGACGATGCGGATGAGAGGACTTGAACCTCCACGCCCTTACGGGCACACGGACCTGAACCGTGCGCGTCTACCAATTCCGCCACATCCGCGCGACCGTCCGATTCTAGCTTCGGGTCGTCTCACTCCTCGATGACCCGACTCGCG
>DATKBJ010000076.1:0-17578 GCA_035514135.1 Gaiellaceae bacterium
GGGATCCCGAAAACGGCCATGACCGCGTCTCCCACGAACTTCTCGACTTGGCCGCCGTGGCGCTCGAGGATGACGCGGAGGCCCTCGAAGTAGCGGCGCATCCGCGCCCGCAGCGCCTCCGGGTCGGTCGACTCCCCGAGCGCGGTCGACCCGACGAGGTCGCAGAAGAGGACGGTGACGACCTTGCGCTGCTCGCGCGTGGGCTCGGCGGGCGCAAGCTCGGTTCCGCACGCGCTGCAGAAGCGCGCGTCGCCCACGTTCTCCCGCCCACAGTTGGGGCACGCCGTCACGGGCGGAGTCTACGAGGGTCAGGTGGCGTGAAGCTCGGCCAGCACGGCGTGCGTGGACGCCGCGGAGACCGCGTTGCCTTTCTGCTCGTAGAGGGCGCCTGCGCGCCCGAGCGCAGCGCTCGCGCCATCCGTGTCGCCGGCGGCCGCGAGAACCTCGCCGAGGGCAACGAGCACGTCGGCTTGGAGGTTGATGAAGTCTGTCGGCTCGAGGAACGCATGTGCCTCGCGGACGAGCCTCTCCGCCTCCGGCAGATCACCTCTCGCGACGAGCACACGCGCGAGCGCAACCTTCCACCTCGGGTGCGCATCGAAGTCGTCCGCCGCTGCACTGGCATGGCTCTCCCTGGCGTACCACTCCGCCTCGTCGAGCTGGCCCAAACTGACGAGGACGTTGGCGAGCACTCCGTCGACGCTCGAGCGCGTCCCCGAGTCACCGATCTCGATCAGCAGCTCGTGGCCGGTACGCAAGGTGCGTTCGGCGCCCTCCAGGTTCCCCAGGAGCGCCTCGCCGAACCCCGTGTCGATTGCGTAGGTTCCGCGGAGGAGCGTCAGACCGAGCTCGTCTATGAGCGTCTCGGCCTCGGCGCGGGATGTGCGGAACGCCTCAACGTCCCCGCGCATTGCGTGGAAGAGGGCGCGGACCTGGAGCGCATGCGCCTTGTCCGCTGCGTTCGCGCCGCGATTGCCTAGCAGGGTCGTGCAGAAAGCGATGCCCTCCTCAGCGGAGCTAGGCCCCCAGGCGATCGGTCGCAGCCTTCTACTCAGGGCGGCGCGCTCCAATGCCGGCTCCCCGACCTCCCGGGCGAGCGAGGCGGCTCGTCCGAGGTCGATCTCCCCCTCTCCCGCGCGGCCAATGAGGAAACGCAGACTCCCCATCTCGGAGTACGCGCGGGCGAGGTTCGTGCCGTCGCCCGATCGTTCGAGCGACTCGGCCAGCTGGAGCATGTCTCCCAGCATCAATTCGACCTTCCTCCCCGAGCTCACGCGGCTCTCGAGGGCGGTGAGCGAGATGAGCGCGCGCGCCTCCGTCGGCGCGTCGCCAGCCTGTCGGGAGAGCTCGAGCGTCTCTTGCAGCACGGCGGCCATCTCGGTCAACTCGCCGCGACGCGCCAGCGCCTCCGCGAGCTCGGGCAGGGCTTGGCGCCTGGTCGCGCCGGTGCGTGGAAGAAGACCGGTCGCCCTACTCAGGAAGCTGGCTGCGGCCGCGTAGTCGGCCCGCCGCGTTCCGCCTCGGCCCGCCTCGAGGAGCCGCAGCCCGGCACGTTCGGCGAGCTCGTCGTCGGTGTCGCCCAGCTCGGCCCGGAGCCGGAACGCCTGCTCGAGGTGATAGCCGAGGATCTCCTCGCGCTCGAACGCGGACTCGTCGCTCGAGCGCTCCAGCCAGTCCGCGAAGCGCTCGTGAAGACGCGCGCGAAGCTCTTTCGGCATCGCGCCGTAGACGGCGTCGCGGATCAGCACGTGGCGGAAGCGATACGCCTGGTCACCCGGCATCGAAGCTTCGGGGCGGACGAGCTCCGCCCTGATCAGGGCCGCGAGGTGCCCGTCCAGGTCGGCGCGCTCCTCCTCGGGCACGAGCGACGCGACGGCTGCGTGATGAAACAGCTCGCCCTCGATCGCGCTGCGCTCGAGGACGACGCGCAGGTCGGGTTCGAGTGCGTCGATGCGTGCCTGGAGCAGAGCCTGGATGGTGGGCGGTACGGTCACGTCCCCGTCGCCGCCGTCGCGCAGCATCGCGAGCATCTCCTCGAGGTAGAGCGGAACTCCGGCGGACGCCTCGAGGATCCGCTCGCGCAGGCCGCCGTCGAGCGAGCCCTCGACGGCGAGCTGATCGACGAGGAGCGCGCACTCCTCGGGGCCGAGAGGCTCGAGCAGGAGCGAGGTAGCGTTCAGCTTGCCTCCACCCCAGTCCGGTCGCGCGTCGAGCAGCTCGGTCCGCGCGATGCACAGCAGGAGGATCGGCGCTCCGCGTGAGAGGTCGGCGACGTGCTCGACGAGGTCGACGAACACGCCTTCGGCCCACTGCAAATCGTCGACGACGACGACCTGCGGCCGGTCGACGGCGCGCGATTCGAGCAGCCGGCGAAACGCGCCTCGCGTCTCCTCCGGCGTCGACGCGACGACCGTCTCGGGATCGATGCCTAGAGGTGTGAGCATCTCGACGAGAGGCCAGTACGTAATCCCCTCGCCGTATGAGAGGCAGCGGCCCCGGAGGACATCGGCGGTGCTGTCGACTCGGTCGACGAAGTCGGCGACGAGCCGCGATTTCCCCATCCCGGCCGGTCCCAGGAGCGTGAAGAGCCGGCACGTTCGGTCGGCGACGGCATCTTCGTAGTCGCGCCAGAGCCGCGCTCGCTCGCGCTCGCGGCCGACAAGGGGCGTATTGGGGCGACGCGTGACGAGCTCGTCGCCGACGAGCTCGAGGAGGCGAAGAGCAGGCACCGGCGCCGCCTTTCCCTTGAGGTCGAGCGGCTCGACGGCTTCGACACGCACTGCGTCGCGGACGAGCGCGTACGTCCGCTCACCGAGGAGGATCTGCCCGGTCGGCGCGGCCCGCTCGAGTCGCGCGGCGACGTTCACGGCGTCGCCGGTGACGAGCGTCTCGCCCTCGCCGCCGACGACGACCTCCCCGGTGTTGACGCCGATGCGCGCCTCGAGACCATGCTCGGCGATCGCCGCGCGCATCTGGTCAGCCGCACGGACGGCGCGCAGCGCATCGTCCTCGTGGGCCGTCGGGATCCCGAAGACGGCCATCACCGCGTCACCGACGAACTTCTCCACGCTGCCGCCGTGGCGCTCGATCACCGCGCGCAGATCCGCAAAGGTGCGCGTCAGGCGCGCGCGCAGCACCTCGGGATCCGTCGACTCGCCGAGCGCAGTCGAGCCGACGAGATCGCAGAAGAGAATGGTGACGACCTTGCGCTGCTCGCGCACGATCGCTGAGTCTACGAGCGAACCGGGTGGAGCTCGGCGAGCTCGATGTCCGCAGCGAGCGTCGCCGCGACCGCGGGATCGAAGCGGCCGGCGCCGACCTCACGGACGGACGCGGCACCCGCGGCGACGGCGACGCGGATCGCATCGTCCGGCGCGCGCTCGTCGCCGATCGCGGCGAGGAACTGCGCGAGGAGCACATCGCCCGAGCCGACGCCCGAGACGGGCTCGACGTGCGGCGCGAATGCCCGAAGCCGACGGGTCTTGCGGCCGATGCGCATGAGCGCGAAGCAGCCGTTCTCGAGCGTGATGAGAACATTGCGCGCACCCATCTCGGCGATCGCGTCGAGCGCCATGAGGAAGTCGTCGTCGTCCTCGAGCTCCTGCCCGACGAGCTGCTCGGCCTCGCGCTGGTTCGGGGAGACGAGGAACGGGCCGGCCTCCACTCCGAGCTGGAGCGGCTCGCCTTCGCTGTCGAGCACGACGCGGACGTCGCGCCGCGCGAGGTCACGCACGAGATCGGCGTAGAACGCGGCCTCCACCTTGCGCGGCAGCGAGCCCGAAAGCACGACGAAGTCCGCCCCACGCGAGAGGTAGTGGAGCTTCTCCGTCAGCATCACGAGCTCGGCGGCCGTCACCTCGGGCCCCCACTCGTTGATCTCGGTGTGTGTCCCGGCGGTCGGGTCGACGACGGCCGTGGAGGTGCGCGACTCGGCGGCGATCCGCACGAGGTCGTTGAGGATCGCCTCCGCGGTCAGCTCCTCGATGATCCGCGTGCCGGTACGCCCGCCTGCCAGCCCGGTGGCGACGACCGGTACCTCGAGGATCTTCAGCGCGCGCGCGACGTTGATGCCCTTGCCGCCCGCGAGCGTGAGCACGTCGCTCGAGCGGTGACGGAACCCGATCTGGAAGACCGGGACGGTGAGCGTGCGGTCGAGCGCCGCGTTCGTCGTCACGGTGACGATCACGTGACGATCCCCCAGAGGTTCCTCGCGGTCTGCGTGACGTACCACTTCGACTTCGCGAGCAGCCCTGCGTCGGGCACGGCCTCGGCGGCGACGAGGTTCGACGACGCGACCAGCCGGTTCCCGTCGTACACCTCCACGCGCCCGAGACGCTGACCCTTGACGACCGGAAGCGCAAGCGATGTCGGTGCGACGACGCGCTCGACGAGCGGCTTGTCAGTGCGCAGCGTGCGCACGATGCTGCGGGGGGCGACGAGATTCACGCCGGACTGGTCATACCCGGTCTCGGCAATGGCGTACACACGACCGTGGTCGATGACCTGCACGCGCCGGTACTGCGCGAGGCCGTACGCCAGGAGCTCGCGAAGCGCCTGGTTGCGGATGTCGCGCGACTCGCTTCCGAGCACGGTGCCGTACACCGTCACGCCGCGCTTCTGAGCTGCGGCGGCCTGCGACCAGCCCGCCTCGCGCGTATATCCCGTCTTGCCGCCGACGAACGGGGGCCAGCTCGCCAGGAGGTCGTCCGTCGTCGTCAGCGTCCGCCCGTCGGGAAGCGTGACGGTCTGGCGGGACATCACGTCCCGGAGGAAGGGGATCCCGAGCGCATAACGCACGAGCATCGTCGCGTTGCGCGCGCTCGAGACATGCCCCCGCTCGTCCAGTCCGTGGGGATTCTCGAAGTTCGTGTCGGAGAGACCGAGCGCGTCGGCTTTCGCGTTCATGAGATCCACGAAACGATCGGCAGATCCGCGGCCGACATGAAATGCGAGGGCGTCCGCGGCGTCGTTCCCGCTCGGCACGAGCATCGCGCGGACCAGCTCGGCGACGGTCAGCTGCTCGCCGGTGCGAAGCGATGCGGACGACTCACCTGCGCCCGTGGCCCGTGGGGGAATGTGGACGACGTCGCCGAGCTCCGCCTGCTCGAGGACGACCACCGCCGTCATCAGCTTCGTGATGCTCGCGATCGAGCGCGATCGCGCCGCGTCGTTGCGAGCGAGGACGTCGCCGTCCTCGCCCACGAGGTACCACGCGGCAGCGTCGATCCTCGGTTCCGCGCCGGCGGCGACGAAAGGCGCGACGAGGAAGGCGAGGACGATGACGACGGCGAGCTGCGCGGTGCGCATCAACGGCGGAAATGTACTCGCCGGATCTACCAACCCGCTGCGGCCCACACCTGGGTTGCGAGCTCGTGCGCCTCAGCGCCCGCGGCGGTGCGCCAATCGGAATCGCTCTCGCGGTAGGCGTAGATCACCGATCGCGACGCGGTGACCAGCGCGCTCGCCGGCCCCGCTGTGAACGCGCGCGCGACGTCGGCGGGAGTCGCCCCCTGCGCACCGACACCCGGCAGCAGCATCGGCGTCTGCGGAAGCAGCCGGCGCGCCTCGGACACGGCGCGTGGATGGGTGGCGCCGACAACCGCTCCGACGCTCGACATCCCGTCGTCACCAACCAGGGGCTCGCCCCACTCGCGCACCAGCTCCGCCACGTGGTGCCAGAGCGGCCGTCCGTCGGACAGCACGAGATCCTGCACGTCGGCAGCGCCGGCGTTCGACGTGCGCACGAGGAAGAAGACGCCTGCGTCGTGGCGGCGGCAGGCCCCGAGGAACGGCTCGACGGAGTCGAGACCGAGGTAGGGGCTCGCGGTCATCGCGTCCGCAAGCGGGGCGCCGTCGTCGCGCGGCTCGAGGAACGCCTCCGCGTATGCGCGCGACGTCGACCCGATGTCGCCGCGCTTCGCGTCGAGCAACACGAGGAGCCCCGCCGCCCGCGCGTAGTCGCAGACCTCTTCCAGCGCCCGGAAGCCGTCCGAGCCGAGCGCCTCGAAGAAGGCGGACTGCGGCTTCACCGCGACGACGTACGGACCGACCGCGTCCACGATGCCCTTGCAGAACCGCGCCACCGACGACGCGGCCGAAGCGCGCCCGAGCACCGCCTCCCCCCGCAGCTCCATCGGGAGCAGGTCGAGGCGCGGATCGAGGCCGACGACGAGCTGGCTCTGCTTGCGCTTGACGGCCTCGGAGAGGCGATCCGCGAAGTTCATCGCTCTCATCGTAGGGCGAGGCGCACCCGTCCTACGCAGCCTGGATCTCGGCCTGATCGAGGCGGATGATGCGGATCTCCGGCGGTGGCTTGCGCACGGCGGCTGCAACGACGAGGAGATCGGCAGCGTCCTCCGACGCGAGCGACGGCTCGACGCGCGCAGCGCCCGCAAGCCCGGCCTCGATCTCGAGCCGACCCGCGAGTCCTCGCGGAATCGCCCGCGAGGTGACCCGCCCGCGAGTCACGAGGTACGCGCGCCAGAAGTCGGGACGCCGATCGGGAGCGAGGACGCAGAGCTCCTCGGCCCGCAGACGGTCGAGTTCGGCAACGCGCCCGGCAACCTCCTCGAGCGCGGCGACGCGATCCCGGAGCTTCGCCGCGTCCTCGAAGCGGAGGTCGTAGGCGAGGCGGCGAAGCTTGGCGCGCAGTGGCGGAAGCGCGTCGGCGAGGTCGTCGCCGTCGAAGTCGTCGAGGGCACGAGCCGCGAGCTGCGCGCGGCGCTTGCTCGCGACGGGCCCGAAGCGGGTCGGCTCGGCGGAGACGACCCAGCGCTCTCCGCGTCGTCTGAGATAGGACTGCGGTCGGCCGCCTCTCGCGTTCGCCGGCGGCCGCAACTCGCGGATGAGCCGCAGCTCCTCGAGCGCGGCCTCGAGCTCAGAGCCGAGCTCTCGCCACTCGACACGCTCGAGCGCGCCGAGGGCGGCCTCGACTGCGGGCCGCTGCCGATCGCCGGCGAAGTACGAGCGAAGCCGCGCCCGCAGATCTCGGGCCTTGCCCACGTAGAGCACGGTGTCGTTTCGATCACGGAAGAGATAGACGCCGGGCGTGGTCGGTGCGCCCGCCACGAGCGACCGGCGCGCGTGGAGCTGTCGCGTGCGGGGCGCAGCAAGCTCCACGACTTCGGCGAACGTGCGTGCGCCGCGCTCCTGCGCGAGCCCGAGGAGTGCGACGAGGATCTCCGCCGTCGCGAGCGCATCGGGCAAGGCACGGTGGCATGGCTCCGTGGACGTGCCGAAGAAGTGCGCGAGCTGGCTCAGCGAGAAGCGCTCGCTCCGTCGATGGAGAAGGCGCCGAGCGAGCCAGACGGTGTCGAGAACGGGCGCGGCCACCCTCCGTCCGGTCAGTCGCTGCACCGCGTGGTCGAGGAAGCCGACGTCGAAGCGGGCGTTGTGTGCCGCGAGCGGCGCGTCGCCGGAAAACGCGAGGAACCGTCTCACGGCGAGCTCGGGCGGTGGCGCACGGCGAAGCTCGCCGTCGCGAAGGCCGGTCAGGCGAGCGATGGTCGGCGGCAGCGTGACACCGGGCTGCACGAGGGTCTCGAAGGTCCCGTCGACGCCGAGCGCCTTCACTCTCACCGCGCCGATCTCGCATATCCGGTCGCGAGACGCCGAGAGGCCCGTCGTCTCGAGGTCGAACACGACGATCTCGGCGTCCTCGATGAGCGTCTCGCTGTGCGCGCCGCCCGCGAGGCCGACACGCGAGCCGAGCCAGACGAGACGCGTGTCGCCTTCGACGACGTCGGCGAGGAGGGAGTGTGCCAGCGTTGCGGGAGCGCGCTCGAGCGCGAACAGCACACGCGCCGCCTCCTCCGAACCGACCGCGCCTCGACGGGCCTGGATCAGCTCGACGAGCCGGTCGGCGGCATCGAACGAGAGCTGCATCCCGCGTTACCGTATACGAACACCTGTTCGTGTTCAAGCGCAAACGAAAGGCCGCCGGTGGCGGCCCTTCGTAATCCTCCGTTCGGAGTCGCGCTAGCCGCCCTTGACTGCCGCTTTGAGCGCGCTCCCTGCCTGGAACTTCGGGACTGTCGTCGCGGCGATGTGCACCTTCTCACCCGTCCGCGGGTTGACGCCCATGCGCGCCGCGCGCGCCGAGGTCGAGAACTTGCCGAATCCGGTGAACGTGATGGTCTCACCGTTCCTCAACGCGTTCGTGACTGTGTCCAGCATGGCGTCGACCGCAGCGCCAGCCTCACGCTTGGACATGCCGGCCCTGTCGGCTACGGCGTCCACGAAATCCTGCTTGGTCACTGTTCTCCTCCTGACGTGGATTCGGACTCAAGAACCGAAGGAGCCTAACACCCCTTTGGATTTGGCTCAACCATGCTGCTTTCCGGGGATTTTGCGCATCTCCAGCAACTCGCTCGCCCGGAAGAGCGGCCGAAGCCGCACTCCGAGGCGGGCGAGAGCGTCCGAGCCGCCCTCCTCCCGATCGACCACACAGACAGCGTGGCGGACGACGAGCCCCTCGTTCCTGACTGCCGACACTGCTTCCGCGAGCGCGCCGCCGGAGGTGACGACGTCCTCGAGAAGGCACACCAACTCGCCCGGCTCGAACGGGCCCTCGATCCGCTTTGCCGTACCGTATTCCTTGGCTTCACTGCGCACGATGATGAACGGGCGTCCGGACGCCATCGCTGCCGAAGCTGCCAACGCGACCGCTCCGAGCGCCGGGCCGGCAAGTCGAATCGCATCGGGCTCGCATGCGGAAACCTCCTCCGCGAGACGCGCCC
Source organism: Gaiellaceae bacterium (assembly GCA_035514135.1). Classification (GTDB taxonomy): domain Bacteria; phylum Actinomycetota; class Thermoleophilia; order Gaiellales; family Gaiellaceae; genus GMQP-bins7. Next base: position 8,739 of record DATKBJ010000076.1, read on the forward strand.
CGAGGGCGCGCAGGATCTCCGGCTCGGTCTCGAAGCGGTACTTGTCGAGGTACCAGGTCGAGCGACGGCCGGACCGAAGGACGAAGTCTCCGTCGAGCAACGCGCGCTCGACGAGCAGCGCTCCCAGCTCCTCGTGCTTCACTGTCGAAGCGTCGTGCGAGCGATGCTCGCGAGGCGCTCGAATGCCGCGGAGCCGGGATCGAGCACGACGGCGGATCCGTCGGCGTAGGAGATGCCTGCCCGCTCGAGCGATCCGGTAGAGCGGAAGAACCGACGCCACGCCCACACGGCGAGACCCGTGAGGACAGCGAGTCGGATCAGCTTCCTCACGACGCCTCCTCTTTCGGCTTCCTCGCCCGTCGCTTCTTGGGAGCCGGCGCGTCGATCGCCTGCGCGCACGTGCGCAGGTCGTAGACGACGAGCCCCGAGGTTGGGTTCGGGCCAGTCGTCGCTGCGACGGTGTGTGCTCCTTCGCGCACCACGAAGATCGCGCCCTCCTCGAGCTCGACCTCGACCCGGGTGACTTCGCGCGGCTCGGACCCGAGGTCGGCCGCCGCCGCGACGAGCTCGAGCGTGGCGGCCGAGAGCCGTGCGGACGCGGCCGGATCCTCCGACGAGGTCGCGAGCATGGCGCCATCCGCGTCGAAGACAATGGCCGCCGTGATCTGAGACGAGATCTCCATGAGCTCGCGCACGGCCTGTTCAGCGTCCATCCCGGCGACGCTATCAGCGTTCGGCGAGAAGGTGCGCAAGCGCACGAGCCGCCTGCGCGCGGTGCGAGCGCTCGGCCTTCCACGCATTCCCGAGCTCGGCCACCGTGCTCGTCTCGCCCGTCGGGACGAGGATCGGGTCGTAGCCGAAGCCTTCGCTGCCACGCGGTTCCTGCGCGATGGAGCCTTCGAGCGTGCCGGTCGCGCGCACCTCGGCACCGTCGGGCGCGAGCACGACGAGCTCGCAGACGTAGCGCGCTCGGCGATCGGCCTGCCCATGGAGCTCGGAGAGAAGCTTCGCGACACCGTCCTTCGCCCAGCGCGCGGACTCGACGCCCGGCCGGCCACCGAGCGCGGCGACCTCGATGCCCGAGTCCTCTCCTGCGACCCACGCGTCGAGCCCCGGCGCATGGAGCCGCCCATGGCGCGCCTTGATCCGTGCGTTGTCGAGGAACGTCGAGCCGTCTTCGATCGGCTCGTCGGGGGCATCGAGGAGCGCGATCTCCCACCCGGGAAGCGCGGCGTGCAGCTCGCGCAGCTTGTTCTCGTTGCGCGAGTTGAGGAGCAGCCTCACGCGGCAGGCGCCGCGGCCGCCTCGGCCTGCGCGGCTGTCAGCTCGTCGATCCCGCCGGCAGCGAGATCGAGCAACGCGTCGAGCAGCTCGCGCGAGAACGGGTCGCGCTCGGCGGTGGCCTGCACCTCGACGAGGCGGCCGTCGCCGGTCATGACGACGTTCATGTCCGTCTCCGCAGTCGAGTCCTCCACGTAGTCGAGGTCGAGGACGGCCGCGCCGTCGACGATCCCGACCGAGACTGCTGCGATCTCACCCGTGAGCGCCTTCGAGAGCCCGAAGCGGTCGAGTGCGCGTCGGGCGGCAATCCACGCGCCCGTGATCGACGCGCAGCGCGTGCCGCCGTCGGCCTGGAGGACGTCGCAGTCGAGCCAGAGCGTGCGCTCGCCGAGCGCGTCGAAGTCGCATACGGAGCGCAGCGCGCGACCGATGAGGCGCTGGATCTCGACCGTTCGGCCGTCCGGCCGCCCGCGCGACACCGCGCGCTGCGTGCGCTCGCCGGTCGACGCCGGCAGCATCGCATACTCCGCCGTCATCCAGCCGCGACCCGATCGGTGGAGCCAGCGCGGCACGCTCTCCTCGACCGTCGCCGTGCACAGGACGATCGTCTTGCCCTGCGCGTAGAGGACGGAGCCGTGCGGCTGCTCGAGGTAGTCCGGCTCGATTTCGAGCGCGCGGAGCTCGTTCGGTCGGCGCCCGTCGTGTCTCATGCCACTGCTTGCAGGGTCGCGACCTCGACGTGCTCGGCCGACTCGATCGGGAGCTGGAGAAAGCGCCGTCCCATCTCGCGGAACAGCTCGGGATCGCCGGTGGTCAGGAAGCGATACGAACCCTCGCGTGCGGCTGCGTTCTCGATGCCCTTCCGCTCGAGCGTCTCGGCGGCCTCGCGCGCCGTCTCCTCGGCCGAGAAGACGAGCGTCACGCCACGACCGAAGACGCGCTGGAGAATCGGGCGGATGAGCGGGTAGTGCGTGCAGCCGAGAATGACGGTGTCCACGCCGGCGCGTGTGAGCGGAGCCGCGTACTCGCGTACCGCTTCCACGATCTCCTCTCCGAACACCTCGTCGCCCTCGATCAGCGGGACGAGCCTGGGGCACGCGACCGAGACGACCTCGGTGCCGGCGTCCAGCGCGCTCACGAGCTCCGGGTAGCGCCTGCTCGCGACCGTGGCTTCCGTCGCGAGGAGGCCGATCCGGCGATTCCGCGTCGCGAGCACCGCTGCGTGGGCCTCCGGAGCGAGCACCCCGATCACCGGTACGGAGAGGTGTCGCTGGAGATCCGGGAGCGCGGCCGCCGTCGCCGAGTTGCACGCGGCGACGATGAGCTTGACGCCCTGTGCCTCGAGGTACCCGGCGATCTCGGCTGCGAAGCGGCGGATCTCGTCGAGTGGGCGCGGCCCGTACGGAAGGCGCGCGCCGTCTCCGAGGTACACGAAGTCCTCGTGCGGGAGCGTGACGAGGCACTCGTGCAGGACGGTCAGCCCGCCCATGCCCGAGTCGAAGACGCCGATGGCGCGGGAATCCATGCGCGCGGGATTCTACGGAGGGCGGCTACAGGCTTGCGTCCACGAAGGACGTGTCCCTGTGGACGGTTCGGCACCGAATCGCAACACTCCAGTGCCAGGCACCGGGCTCGTCTACCCTTCCGCTTCGATGGCGAAGACGCTCCTCGTTGCGCTCTTGGCATCGATGCTCCTAGCCGCAGGGGACGCGCCCGGATCGGTCGCTGCGCGACTCGATGTCTCGATCCCGATGGACGACGGGGTCTCGGTCGCCGCGACGCTTTACGTCCCCGACGGTGCCGCCCCGACCGGCGGCTGGCCGGCGATCGTCTTTCTGCACGGCCTCTCGGGAAACCGCCAGCAGTTGAACGCGCTCGTCGAGGGCTACGGGTTCAGTTCGGGGAGCTACGCGGTCCTATCGTTCGACGCGCGCGGCCATGGCGGGTCAGGCGGGCTCGTCGGCATCGACGGCCCACGCGAGGTCGCGGACATCCGAGCCATCCGGGACTGGCTCGCCGCGCGGCCGGACGTCTCCGACACGAGGATCGGCGCATGGGGCATCTCCTACGGTGGCGGAGGGATCTTCAACTCGCTCGTCGCCGGCGTGCCGTGGGCGGCAGTCGTGACCGTGGAGACGTGGACCGACCTCTACTCGGCGCTCATGCCGCAGGGCCTCGTGAAGTCCGGGCTCGTGGCAGGGCTCGCCGGCTCGATCCCGCCCGAGAAGCGCGACCCGTCCCTCGATGCGGTCACGGCGGCTGCGTTCGCCGGGAACACAGCGGCCGTGAGACCCTGGGCCGCCGAGCGCTCGAGCCTCTCGAAGCTCGGCGCGGTGACGACACCCGTCTTCATGGCGCAAGGCCGACGCGATTTCCTGTTCGGGATCGACCAGGGAGCCCGCGCGTTCCAGCGCCTGAAGGGGCCGAAGACGCTGTATGTCGGCCTCCATGGGCACGCGCCGTCGACGTTCCCCGCACCGGATACCGGATTCCTCATGGAGAGGGCGCGCGCATGGTTCGACTGCCACCTGCGAACCACCGGCTGTGACGGGGCGCAGGCGTCGGTTTACGTCGCGTCCGAGAAGTTCAGCGGGCAGGTCCCGCGTCGGGGCACGGTTCCGCCCGTCTCGCCGACCTTCGTCTCGTTCCCCGGCGTCACGACCTTCGCACGCAGCGGCAAGGCCGTTCGCACCTCGGCTCCTCTCCGGAAGGCCATCGAGGTCTACGGCGCGCCGACGGTTCGAACGTCGATAGCCGCGAGCGGCGGCTGGTCGAGGCTCGTCGCCGTGCTCACCGCACGCACGCCCGCGGGCAAGGAGATCCTCATCAGCGCCGGCGGCGTCCCGACGAAGCCCGGCGCGCAGAAGGTGACGATCCAGCTGATCAACCAGGCGACGTTCGTCCCACGCGGGTCGCGACTCACCCTGACACTCGCGTCGTCCTCGACGGCGCAGTCGACCGCGAACCTCCTCTACCTCGATCTCCCGATGGCGCAGACCGCCCGCGCGCGCATCGGAACCGCCGTGCTCAAGCTCCCGGGCCTGCGTACGCCGGTCACGAAGTGATCTCGCGCGCCGCGGCTGCGGTCCTCGCCGCGCTGGCTCTCGTTGCAACGGCAGGCGCGGCGACGAACGCCGATCCGGGCGTCACGTCCTCGACCGTGCTGCTCGGAGGCACCGTCCCGCTCACCGGCGAGGCCGCCGCGTTCGGCAGCGTCGGCCCGGGCGCCAAGGCCTACTTCGACTACGTGAACGCAAGAGGTGGCGTGACCGGGCGGAAGATCGAGTACCGCTTCTACGACGACGCCTACAACCCGGCGCAGACGGTGCAGCTCACGCGTCGGCTCGTAGAGCAGGACCGGGTCTTCGCCGTGTTCAACTCCGTCGGCACGGCGAACAACCTCGCTGTCCGCGACTACCTGAACGCGCAGAAGGTGCCGCAGCTCTTCGCCGCCGACGGCTCCCAGTCGATCAGCCGCGGCTTCGTGCGCTACCCGTGGACGATGGGCTTCCTCCAGAGCTACCGCGGTGAGGGCGGCGTCTACGGCCGGACGATCGCGAAGTCGCGGGCGAAGGCACGCATCGCCGTCCTCTACGAGAACACGGAGCTCGGCCTCGACATGCTGACCGGTTTGACAAGGGCGATCGCGGGCAAGGGGCCGAGGGTCGTGGCGAAGCAGTCGTACGAGTTCACGGGCGCGGACGTCACCTCACAGGTCGGGACGCTCAAGGCAGCCGGCGCCGACACGCTGATGCTCTTCGCCACCCCGAAGTTCTTCATCCAGGCGATGACCGCCGCACACCGTCTCGGCTGGAAGCCGCAGGTCTACATCGCCTCGGTCTCGATCGAGCCGACGATCATGGGCATCGCGCGCTTCAACGCGCCCGAGCTGACCCGCGGCGCGCTGTCGATCGCGTTCGTGAAGAACCCGAACGACCCGATCTGGGCGAAGGACAAGGCCGTCGCGCTGTACCGCTCGATCATGCGCCGGCACAACCCGGGCGGGAAGCAGACCGACGTCTACAACTGGTACGGCATGACCGTCGCGTGGACGATGGTCGAGACCCTACGCAAGGCCGGGAGGAACCTCACGCGAGCCCGGCTGCTCCAGGCGGCGCAGAGCATCGACACGCCGGCGAACCCGTTCCTGCTGCCCGGCATCCGGCTCAAGACATCGCGCACGGACTACCGGCCGCTGGAGCAGGTCTACCTCTACCGCTACGACAACAAGCAGTGGGTGCGAGCGAGCGGGATCCTCCAGGCGAAGGGATGACCCGTGGGGAACGCTTTGACACACTCGGAAACATCGACGAGGAGGGCACATGAAGAGGCGAATCTGGACGGTTAGCGTCGGGTTGGCCGCGCTCGCGGCGCTCGTCGCAGTACCGGCCGCAATGGCGGCTTACACGTCACCGAAGCTCGAGGTCAGGCAGGCCGGAGCAGTGACCACGGTGAAGGCATCGCTCGACCCGAACGACGATCCGACCGCGAGCGTCCGGATCTTTGCTCCAGCCGGCACACAGCTGACGACGAGCCAGGCACCCGGCGCTGTGCTCGGGCCCGTACGGGCGATCGTCAAGGCGCTCGATCTCGCCGGCGCCGACCTCCCGCTCGAAGGGCAGCTGGTCGTCGCCGGGGCGGGTCAGGTCCCGCCTGCTACGGCCGCCGCCTGCACGGGCGGCGCGACGCCGCTCGCGACGTGGCTGATGGTGCTGTCGGCGGCGGGTCAGACGCTGACGGTGCCGACGTATCTCATCGGGACGACCGGCGCGCAGGCGGCGCTCGGCCCCGCGTACATTCAGATCTGTCTCCCGCCACCGGATGTTCCCGCGGGGACGCCCGGTCGCGCGACGTTCGGTGCCAAGGTCTACAGCGCCCAGCTCGCCATCGGCGGCGTCTTCAGCAGCGCCGCGGGAGCGTGGATCGGAGTATGGACGCCGTACACGCCGCTCGTGGGCGCCGTGAACGTCCCAGGCACGGTTGCCTCACCGGCAGCGATCGCGCGCGGTGCGGTGACGCTCACCGCGAGGAGGTCCGGGAAGGGCGCAACCCTCGCCGGTGTCGTCACCCAGGCAGGCCAGGCGCGCGCCGGGGCCACCGTCGCCATCTTCGGCGCCGCGAGGGCAACCGGCCTCAAGCGTCTCGGCCGCGTCAGGGCGAACGCCAACGGACGGTTCACGTTCCGCGCACGCACGGGCACTTTCTTCCGCGCCAACGCGACCGCGACACCGGGTACGGCGGCCGCGCTCTGCACGCAGCTCTCTGCAGCCCTGGCGCCGATTCCGTGCGTCAACCCGACCGTGAACGGGTTCGCGGCGCAAAGCAGAGTCATCCGGAAGAGGTAGTCGCCGACAGGAGGTGGGACGGGCGTAGAGCCCCGGTCCCACCGACCTGTGAGACAATGGTTTCTCCTCTACGGGAGGCGAGATAGCTCGACGATTACTGGTCGTCGTCGCCGGGTTCGCATCGGCTGCAGCGATCTTCATGGTGGCGACGGCGCTGGCAGCGTACTCCTCGCCACGCCTCGAGGTCACGCAGACGGGCAACCGAGTCACGCTCGACTTCGTGCAGAGCGCAGGCGACGACGCGACCGCGATCGCCCGGATCATCTCCCCGATCGGCACGGAGATCGCCGCCGCGCAACCGGCTGGGGCGACGGTCGGCACGGCGACCGCGGTGTTCATCGCCACGACAGCCGGAAACGCGCAGATCCCGGCCGTGGGCCTGCTGCGCGTCGGGACTGCGGAACCAGGCGCTTCTTCCGCGTGCGCCGTCGGGGAGCGTGTCATCGCAGTCTGGAGCCTCTCTCTCGCGGGAGCCGGACTGACGCTCGACCTCCCCGTCTACCTCTTGATCGGCGGCGATCTCCTGTTCTGCCTCCCACATCCGAGCACGCTCGCATCCGGAGCGAAGCTCGTGGGACTGCAGCTCACCATCGACGGGCCGCTCGACCTCCGCGCCGCCGGAACCTGGATCTCGATTTGGGTGCCGTACGGCGGAACCATGGCCGACACGTCTCGCATCGTCGCGTCACCCGCCATCGTCGGCGCCGGATCGGTGACCTTCACTGCTCGCGCCAAGGGAACCGGGGCCGTGCTCGTCGGCTTCGTGCGCCAGGCAGGATCGCCGCGCGCGGACGTCAGAGTGCGGATCACTGGAGGCCCGCGCGCCGCTTCGCAGCGGGTTCTGGGAACGGCGAAAACCAACCGTGGAGGTCAGTTCACGTTCCGCGCCAAGTCCGGCACGGTCTTCCGCGCGACTGCGTTCGTCGCACGGTCGTCGGCGCCGGGCCTCTGCTTCGTGCTCGAGCCGTTCCTGCGCCCGATCCCGTGCGTGAACCCGACGCTGAACGGCTTCTCCGTGCAGAGCCGGACGATCCGCAAGCGCTAAGGGCCGTACTCTCGGCGGATGCCCGCGACCGTGCGCCTCGGCACGTGCAGCTTCGCCGACGAGGGGCTGATCAAGACGTGGTACCCGCGCGGCGTCTCCACGTCGAAGGCTCGGCTCGCCTACTACTCGGAGCGATTCGACACCGTCGAGGTGGACGCGCCCTACTACCACCTCCCCGATCCGGCGGTGACCGGCCGCTGGGCGCAGCGCACGCCGCCCGAGTTCACGTTCCACGTGAAGGCGCACGCGTCGATGACGGGTCATGAGGCAGCCGAGCAGGCGCAGGCGTTCACCGACTTCCGCGCATCGCTCGAGCCGCTCGAGCTCTCCGGAAAACTCCGCGGGATCCTCCTCCAGTACCACCCGCGCTTCGTGAAGTCGGCGGAGGCGAAGCGCGAGCTCGAGGCCGTCCGCGGGCTCCTCGAGCCGCTCGTCCCGCTCGTCGAGTTCCGGCATCGCTCGTGGCTCGAGGAGGACGAGCGCACGGACACCTTCGCCTTCCTCGAGCGCAATGACCTCGCGTATGTGTCGGTCGACGCGCCCCGCACGCGCGCAGCGAACGTCGTCCCTCCGATCGCGGCGGCGACGCACGCTGTTGCGTACGTGAGGTTCCACGGTCGGAATGCGAAAACCTGGAACATCCGCTCGGAGAAGTCCTCGCAGCGCTTCGATTGGATGTACTCGGCGGAGGAGCTCACCGAGTGGGTCGAGGACCTCGGCCGGCTCGCCATCGAGGCCGACGAGGTGTACGCGCTCTTCAACAACAACCGCGACGACTTCGCGCCGCGAAGCGCGATGATCTTGAGGGGTCTCCTCGATGAGGCTCGCATCCCTGTTTCAGGCGGTGTAGAGCCTCCTTCGGAACGCCCGACGCTCTTCTAGTCGACTCGCCTAGAAGTAGTTATCTCCGAGGCCTTCTCGGGGAGGGCTCGCATCCCGGACCGCGGGCGGCATCGAGCCGCCGCCTGAGCGACCGACCTTTGCAAGGCCGATCGAACCCCGCCTGCTCAATGTGCTTCTTGGTGAGTCAGTGGACGTCGCGCAGATCTCACCCCTCCGCGTTCTGATCGCGAACGAACGCAAGGACAGGCTCGAGTTGCTCGCGCGAGTCGTCACGGGCCTCGGCCACGAGGTCATCGCCCGCGAGGTCGACGTCAAAGAAGTGGGCT
>DATKBJ010000077.1:0-17927 GCA_035514135.1 Gaiellaceae bacterium
CCCAGGCCGAGCGACTCCGCCCACTCGCGGTCTGTCGTACGGAAGTCGCCGACGAAACGGGCGACGGCGTCGAGATCGGCGTCCCGGAACGCCTGCAGGAACGGTCGCGGATCTCGCTTCCCGAAGAAGCTGCCCGTGTGTGTGATTCGGAATCGCTCCGCCGGGCGGTACTCGAGCCCGGCGAAGTCGTCGAAGTCGCACCCGTTGGCGATTACGCGGACTGCTCCCCCGGCACCGAGCCCGAGCACCTCGTCCGCGATGGCCTCCGAGACGCAGGTCACCGCGTCGGCGCGTCGCGCGACGAGACGGGCGACCTGCTCCAGCGTGGCCTGCCGCGCGCGCGCCGCCGTGGTGTCGTCTCTCCGGTGCTGATTGGCGACGAGGGGATCGCGCAGGTCGGCGATCCAGCGCGCGCCGGTCGCCTTCTGAACGGCCGCGCCCACGAAGTGCACGGACGGCGGCGGCGATGTGGTGATCACGGCGTCTATGCCTTCCCTGCGCGCGATGCGGATCGCGGCGGGGATCGCAGTGAGGTTCCACGTGACGCTCGCATCGGGCAGAAGCAACCTGCGAGCCGTGACCTGGGCCTGGACGAGCGCGCGCTCGAGCCCGTCCGCCGCCCGGAGATCCTCGGCCGGCTTACGTGCGCGGGGGCCGACGTAGCGCGCGCGGTGGATCCAGGCCTGGGTGGGAATGCGCAGCTCGGGATCGCTGTGCACCCACTTCGGGTCGTCAGGCGCGAGGACGTGCGTCTCGATCCCGAGCGCGGGGAGGTACTGCGCGAGCTTGAGCGAGCGCTGAACGCCGCCCCCGCCCGCGGGCGGGAAGTACATCGTCACGAGGAGCACCTTCACGGCTGGAAAGCGTAGAGCCGCAGTCCGACCGGCGCGGCCGGGTGCCGGTACCTGGCCGAAACCGTCATGTCCCGGGGTCAGGCCCCGTAGGGTCAGACGCCTGACAGCGTTCGCCGAGTCCGGCGGCGAGTCTCAGGAGTCTAGGGCGTCGCGTCGAGCGCCTCGATCGTCGCCGTCGCGACGAGTCCCTCGACGCTGCGGGCCAGCTCCGTGTCCAGGGTGACGAACGCGTCTGCCTGCAGCTGCGTGAGCGCGACGTACTCGGCGTCGTAGGTCGAGGCCCATCCCAACTGATCCGCGACTTCCCAGGCCCGACGCCGGAGCACCGCGTCGCCGAGGAGCCTGATCGGCATCCGCTGGATGCGGGCGAGACGCTCACGCGCGATGTCGGCTGTGATCTCCCCCCGCTCCACGGCCTCGTGCAATGCCGACAGCGTCTGCGAGCGCAGGAGCGTCGGCGCGAGGAGCTCGTGCTCCTCCGCGACCTCGATCTGGGCGTTCGCGAGATGGAGGACGACGCCGGCGTCGACGACGAACCTTGTCAGAGGGCCACCGCCACCGCTTCGGATGAGGTCGGGCGCACGGTCTCGAAGCATAGAACCGACGCCCCGGTGTCAGACACCGTGTCCGACACCTGGCTCGTCCCGCTGAGACGTGTGCGGCGCGGTCAGATTCGTGACAGGGCGTCGCGCGCGGCGTCGAGTGTCGCGTCGATCTCCCCGTCGCCGTGAACCGTAGACAGGAAGCCGGCTTCGAACTGCGACGGCGCGAGGTAGACGCCGCGCTCGAGCATCGCCGAGTGGAATGCGGCGAACCGGCTCGTGTCAGCCCGTTTGGCCGTGTCCCAGCCCGTGACGGGCACGTCCGAGAAGAACATGCCGAACATCGTTCCGGCGCGCGCGACCTGCACGTCCGGCCCCAGCGAGGCGAGGCACTCCTCGAGGCGTGCCCCCGCGCGCTCGAGCCCGTCCCAGACACCCGGCTCGGTGATCGCGCGCAGCGTCTCGGTCCCGGCCGTCATGGCGAGCGGGTTCCCGGAGAGCGTGCCCGCCTGGTAGACCGGACCCGCCGGAGCGACCAGCTCCATGATCTCGCGCCGCCCACCGTAGGCCCCGACCGGAAGGCCGCCGCCGATCACCTTCCCGAGCGTCGTCAGGTCGGGCGTGACGCCGTAGAGCGCCTGTGCGCCGCCCGGATGCACGCGGAATCCGGTCATCACTTCGTCGAAGATCAACAACGCGCCGCGGGACGCCGTCAGCGAGCGGAGCCCCTCGAGGAAGCCGGGCCGAGGCAGGACGAGCCCCATGTTCCCGACGACCGGCTCGAGGATGACAGCGGCGATGTCGTCGTGCTCGTGGAAGATGGCCTCCACCGCGGCGAGGTCGTTGAACGGCGCCGTCAGTGTGTCCTCGACCGCACCCGGCGTCACCCCGGGCGAGTCCGGAAGGCCGAGCGTCGCGACGCCCGACCCCGCCTCTACGAGGAGCGTGTCCGCGTGCCCGTGGTAGCACCCGACGAACTTGACGATCTTCGTGCGCTCGGTGTATGCACGCGCAACCCGGAGCGCGCTCATCGTCGCCTCGGTGCCCGAGCTCACGAAACGGACGAGCTCGACGCTCGGCATGGCGTCGCGGATCAGGCGCGCGAGCTCGAGCTCGAGCGGACTCGGCGCTCCGAAGCTCGTCCCTTTGCGCAGTGCCGCTTCGAGCGCGGCAACGACCCGCGGATGCGCATGGCCGAGGATCAGCGGCCCCCAGGAGAGCACGTAGTCGAGGTACCGGTTGCCGTCGACGTCGACGAGGTACGCGCCCTCGCCGCGCTCGATGAAGAGCGGCGAGCCCCCGACGGCGCGGAACGCACGAACGGGAGAGCTGACGCCGCCGGGAAGCAGATCGACGGCTTCCGCGAAGAGTCGCTCGGAGGTCTCGCGCGTCACGCTCCCGCTCCGGAGAGCGCGCGAGCGACCGCCTCGGCGGCGAGCTCACCCGAGCGAATGCAGTCCGGGATGCCGACACCGTGATACGCAGCTCCCGCGAGCGCCAGACCGGGATGCGTGCCGACCGCCGTCTCGATCCGTTCGAGCCGCTCAGGATGGCCGAGGATGTACTGCGGCATTCCCTGCGCCCACCGATGAACGCGCGCCAGGGTCGGCTCAGCCTCGATGTCGAGGTGACGGAGCTCGTCTCGGGCGAGCGCGACGAGCGTCTCGTCGTTCTCCCGAGTCAGGTCACGGCGGCCGAAGCGGCCGGCGTAGACGCGCAGCAGCACCGACTCGTCCGGCGCTCGGCCCGACCACTTCTGCGACGACCACGTGCATGCGAGAACGTCCGAGCCCTGGGTGTGCGGCACGAGGTAGCCGTACCCGTCGAGCGGCAGCACATCGGCACGCGAGAACGCGAGCGTGACGACGACGGAGGATGCGTACGGGATCTCGGCGTGCGCGGCGGCTAGCTCGTGGTCGAGGTCGAGGAGGAGCTCTGCGGTGACGAACGCCGGAGTCGCGAGCACGACTGCCTCGCAGTCAAGCGACTCGCCGTCCTCGGTCTCGACCTCGTAACCGGGCGAGGTCGTTGCCAGCCGGGTCGCAGCCACTCCCGTCACGATCCGCGTGCGCTCGAGGCGCTCGACGAGACGGGTGACGAACGTGTCCATCCCGCCTCGCAACGAGACGAACGGCGGGCGTTCGCCCTGTGGGGGCTGGACCGGCAGCCCGCGGAGGAGGCTGCCGTGCTCGAGCTCCAGGACGCGGAGCTGCGGAACCGTCGCCCGCAGGGACATCTGCTCCCCGTCGCCGCCGTAGATCCCGGTCATGAGCGGCTCCACGAGCGACTCGTACGCCTCTCGCCCGAAGCGTCGCGAGACGAAGGACGCGACCGACTCGTCACCGTCACCGGGTGCGACTGGCACGTCACGCTCCGCGCGAAACCGCGCCTTCCCCTCTGGGGACAGGATCCCGCTGCGCTCGAGCCCGTCGAGGTTCGTCGGGATCATTCCGGTGAGGCCCTCGGGTAGTGGGTGCAGGTCACCCGCACGACGGACGAACGTGCGCGCGTGCTCCGGCCTGCGCCCGATCAGCTCGCCGCCGAGATCGAGCTCCTCGCACAGACCGACGCCGCGCTCCTTTCGTGAGAGAAAGCTGTCCGGCGCGGCCTCGATCACGAAACCGTGGACTCGCTCGGTCCGAATCTTCCCGCCGACGAGGCCGTCGCTTTCGAGCAGCACGACCTCGACGTCCGGAACGAGCGCCTCGAGGCGACGCGCAGCCGCGAGGCCGGCGATCCCGCCTCCGACGACGACTGCTCTCACGCCGGAGCTCCCACGAGCCACGAAGCCACAGCCGCTCTCTCGCGCACGAGACTTGCCAGGGCGCCGACGAACACCGGGTCGTCGTTGAGGGAGGGCGGACGCTCGAGCCGCACGCCGAGGTCGCCTGCGATCGCAGCGGCACGCTGGTCGATGTCGAAGAGGATCTCGACATGGTCGGAGACGAACCCGACCGGGACCGAGACGACATCGCGGACACCTCGCGCAGCGAGCTCCTCGAGGTGCTCGCCGAGGTCGGGACCAGCCCACGGCTCGGGCGTGCGACCCGCCGACTGGTACGCCCACGACCAACGCCCGTCCGCCAACCCAGCCCGCTCGACAACGAGCCGCGCCGTCTCCAGGCACTGGTCGGCGTATGGATCGCCCGACGCAAGCACGCGCTGCGGGAGGCTGTGCGCGCTGAAGACGACGTGGACGCGGTAGCGATCCTCCTCCGGCCACCGCGCCAGCCCCTCCTCGACCCGTCCGGCGAAAGCGTTCACCAGTCCCGCTGCGTCGTGGTAGCTCCCGACCTGCTCGAAGTCGATGCGCCCGTGGTAGAGGTCGAGCCCGTCGGCGACCTTCTGCTGGTACTTCGCCACGGAGAGGGCGGAGAACTGCGGCGCGAGCACGAGACCGACGGCGCGCGTAATCCGGTCATCGACCATCCGGCCCACGACCTCCTCGATCCAGGGCGCCCAGTGGCGCATGCCCAGGTAGCAGCGGTACTCGTCTCCGAGTTCGGCGGCGAGCGCGTCGACCTGGCGGCGGGTCACCTCGAGGAGCGGCGAGCTGCCGCCGATCGAGCGGTAGTTCTCGGTGATCTCGTCCAGAACGGAGCGCGGCGTCGGACGTCCCGAGCGGATGTCGGCGAGGTAGCCGGGGATCTCGTCGAGCGCCGCCGGGCCGCCGTAGGCCATGACGAGGACACCGATCGGCTCGCGCGCGCTCACGTCGACGTCCGCTCTCGCACGTGCTCGACGAGACGCCTCACGTTGTCGACGGGCGTCGCGGGCGTCAGCCCGTGCCCCACGTTGAAGACATGCCCCTGGCGGCCGCCTGCGCGATCGAGCACATCGTCGATGCGGAACCGAAGCTCGCTCCAGGGCGCGAGCAACGAGGCCGGGTCGAGATTGCCCTGGACGGGTCTGTCGAAGCCGACCCGCTCCCACGCCTCATCGAGCGGAAGCGACCAGTCGAGACCGACGACGTCGCCACCGCACGAGGCCGCTTCCACGAGGTACGCGCTCACGCCGAGCGAGAAGTTGATCACGGGCACGCCCGCGGCGGCGACCTTTCCGTAGAGATCGCGGTTGTGCGGCGCGACGTAGCGCAGGTAGTCCTCGCGACCGAGAGCGCGCCCGGCCCACGAGTCGAAGACCTGCAGCGCCTGCGCTCCTGCCTCCGCCTGCGCGAGCAGGTAGTCCGCCTGTACGGTGACGAGCTTGCCGAGAAGACGCTTCCAGGCTGCCGGTTCGGACAGCATGAAGGCCTTCGTCTTCGTGAAGTCCTTCGAGGTTCCACCCTCGATCGCGTAGCTCGCGAGCGTGAAGGGAGCGCCGGCGAACCCGATCACGGGAACGTCGCGCGGCTCGAGCTCGGCGCGGACGAGGCGGATCGCGGCGAGCGTCCCCGCCATGGTCTCTTCTGCCGGCGGCGTCCCCAGGAGATCGACGTCGCGTGGCGATCCGAGCGGGTTCCCGATTCGCGGCCCGTCGCCCTTCACGAAGTCGAGGTCGAGGCCCATGCCGACGAGCGGCGGCAGGATGTCCGAGAAGATGATGGCCGCATCGAGCCCGAAAGCGTCGATGGGCAGGAGCGTCACCTGCGCAGCGAGCTCGGGCGTCCTGATCACATCGAGCATCGAGTGACGCTCGCGGATCGCCCGGTACTCGGGCTGGTAGCGACCGGCCTGCCGGAGGAGCCAGACGGGCGTGCGCTCGACTCGCAGCCCGGCGCAGGCCCTCAGGAAGAGGGGCTCTGCCACGCCACTCGCCCGACGAAGAAAGGGCCTAGCCGCTCGAGGTGGAGCGACGTCTGCTTCGTCTTGCGCATGCGTTGGACGATGATCGAGAGCGGGTGCAGCTCGGGCCCCAGCAGCCCGACGACGAAGTCGTTGTCGTCGCGGTCGAGACCGTGGCACGCGAGGCGGATGTCGAACCCGAGGCCGGCGCGCCCGAATGCCATCCCGACGCCGCCATGCTCCATGAGGATCGTGTCCTGCTCATGCCGCGAGAGCTGCTCGAACGAGCCTGCGCGTCGTAGCGGATACCAGATGGCCCAGGGCAGCGCAGCGTCGAGGACGCGACGACGGGGCCGGTCGACGAGCGTCTCCGCGAGGTCCTGCTCGTAGCCGATCGCATACGTCCGGCCGAGCATGGTGAACGCCGGCTTCGGCTCGAGCTCCGCGAACGGCCCCGTCTGGAGGAAGGAGCGGTACTCGGAGACGAACGCCTCGGGCGACTCGCTCAGTGTCAGGAGCGCGACGCCAGTCGGGTCGTTGACGTCCTCGTAGAGGGCGCCGGCGATGCCGGCCGACTCGAGCGCGGAGATCAGCGCCTGTGTGTCGCTCGCGCCACCGTAGGCGTAGAGCTGCATGAAGAGGCGGCGGTCGAGCGACGTCGTCTCGCCGTCGGCCGAGCGGCCGTGCTCCGCGACGTCGACGCCTTCGTGCTCACCGGACTCGGGCCGGTCGTCGACCCGCGCCTTCACCGCGCGGTCTGAAGCCACGCCGCAGCGTCCTTCGCGTGGTACGTGACGACGAGATCCGCTCCCGCACGGCGAATCCCGGTGAGCACCTCGAGCACGGCCGCGCGTTCGTCGATCCATCCGTTCGCCGCTGCGGCCTTGACCATCGCGTACTCCCCGCTCACGTTGTACGCAGCCAGAGGAAGCTCTCCGAAGCGCTCACGGACGGACCGGACGACGTCGAGATAACCGAGCGCGGGTTTCACCATGAGCGCGTCCGCGCCCTCCTCGACGTCCAAGGCAACCTCGCGCAGCGCCTCGCGCGCGTTCGCTGTGTCCATCTGGTGCGAGCGGCGGTCCCCGAATGCGGGCGCACCCTCGGCGGCCTCGCGGAACGGCCCGTAGAACGCCGACGCGTACTTCACGGCGTACGAGAGAAGCGCGACGCCCTGGAAGGCCTCCCCGTCGAGCGCAGAGCGGATCGCGCCGACCATGCCGTCGATCATCCCACTCGGCGCGACGACGTCGGCGCCCGCCTCGGCGTGCGAGACGGCGATCCGGCCGAGCACCTCGAGCGTCTCGTCGTTCAACACGTACCCGGTGTCGTCGAGGAGGCCGCAGTGACCGTGATCGGTGTACTCGCAGAGGCACACATCGGTCATCACCACGAGCTCCGGGCTCGCATCCTTCAGCGCACCGATCGCTCGTTGGACGACGCCGTCGCCGGCGAAGCTCTCGACCCCGTGCGGATCCTTCGCGGTCGGGATCCCGAAGAGGAGAACCGCCTTCACGCCGAGCGCCGAGAGCTCACGCGCCTCACGACCGAGCCGATCGACCGAGAGCTGGTCGACACCCGGCATCGACGAAACGGGACGACGGACGTCGTCTCCGGGCACGACGAAGAGCGGATGGACGAAGTCGGCAGGATCGAGAGACGTCTCGCGCACGAGGTCACGGAGCGCGCCCGTGCGCCGCAGGCGGCGCGGGCGCTTCGCGCCAGGCCCGAGGCGAAGGGCCTCGAGCGGCTCCGGCCTGTACGACGTCATTGGCTCTCCTCGAAGTGCGACACGAGCGATCGAATGATGCCGTCAGAGGTCGTCTCGTCGGCGACGAGACCGACCTTGAGCCCGACCTCGCGTGCCACTTTCGCCGTCTTCGGGCCGATGCAGACGAGCATGGCGCCGCCTCCTGCGCCACCGGCGGCAGCGAGGCTCCGACACGCCGAGCCGCTCGCGAGCACCACGGCGTCGGCGATCCGCAGCGGTAGGATCCCCCACATCGGCGGCTCGACGAGCACCGTCCGGTAGGCGACGACGACGTCGACCTCGGCACCCCGCCCGCGCAGCTCGTCGGCGAGCGCAGGCTCGGCGATGTCCGCCTGCGGCATGAGCACGCGCTTGCCTTCGAGCTCGCCGAGGCCGGCGGCGATGTCCTCCGAGGCGCGCGAGGCGACGAACGCCGGCTCGATCCCGTGGGCGCGAATCGCGTCCGCAGTGACGGGCCCGACCGCAGCGACCTTCGGGCCGGAGAGCCCGGCGAGACCGTCCCTGACCGCCGCGACCCCGTTGACGCTCGTGAGCACGATCCAGTCGTAGTCGCCGAAGCGCGCGACCGCGTCCTCGAGAGCACGGCGATCCTCCGCCGGACGGATCTCGATGAGCGGGACGAGGTTCACCTCGGCGCCGAGCCGCTCGAGCTCCTCGGCGAGGGTCTGCGCTTCGGGTCTCGTGACGACGATGCGCCGTCCTGACAGAGGTTGATCAGCCACGGATGGCAGCCAGTATGCGGTCTGCGCCCAGCCGGCGAGCGTCGCGTGCGAGTTGCTCGCCGATCTCCCGCGGTTCGCCCTCGCCCTGCACGCGCACCACGTCTCGTCCATCGACCGAAGAGACGAGCCCCTGGAGACGAACGCGAGGGGGCGTCGTCACCGTCGCTCGCGCCGCGACCGGGGCAGCGCAGCCCGCGCCCAGAACGCGAAGGAACGACCGCTCGGCCGTGGTCTCGGCCCGGGTCGGGGCGTCGTCGATCGCACGGACGAGCTCGAGCGCAGGATCGTCCGCACGGCACTGGATGGCAAGAGCGCCCTGCCCGGGCGCCGGCAGCATGAGCTCCGGCGAGAGCCACTCGGTGACGACGTGCTCGAGGCCGAGCCTGCGCAGGCCGGCGGCGGCGAGCACCGTCGCGTCGTACTCGCCGTCGGTCACCTTCCGCACGCGCGTGTCCACGTTCCCGCGGATCGAGCGGACGTCGAGGTCGGGGCGGGCGGCACGAAGCTGTGCCGCACGCCGGAGGCTGCTCGTGCCCACGGTGGCCCCGTCCGCCAGATCGGACAGCGATGAGGCGGAGCGCGCAACGAGGCAATCGCCTGCGTCTTCACGCGCGAGGACCGCGCCGACGACGACCCCGTCGGCGTCTACGGTCGGCAGGTCTTTGAGCGAGTGCACCGCGAGATCGATCGCGCGCTCGCGGAGTGCCCGCTCGAGCTCCTCCGTGAACAGCCCCTTGCCGCCGATCTCGGGCAGCGGCTCGCCTGTCACCTGGGTGCGATCCCCGGCGGTGTCGATCACCCGCGTTGCGCACTCGAGGTCCGGCCACGCAGCCTGGAGCAACCCGACGACGAGCTCCGTCTGCGTCCGGGCGAGAGCGGAAGCCCGGGTTCCGAGGGTGACCGCCGCCGGGCGCGGCGGACCGCTCACTGATCGCTCGACGGCGTGGAGAGTCCGAAGAGGTCGCGGACAGCGTCGGCGACCTCGTTCACGTTGCCCGCGCCTGCCCGCTCGCGCGCGCGCACGGTGGGGTCGTGCAGGAGCCGCTTGACCAGCGTCCGTGAGAAGTGCTCCATCCGCTCGGCAACCGCAGGATCGACGTCTCCGAGATCGCGAAGCGCCCGCTCGAGCTCCCGCCCGCGGATCGACTCGGCCCGCTTGCGCAACTCGGAGAGCAGCGGCTCGACCTCGAGCTCGCGGTACCGGCGACCGAACGCCTCCACCTCGTCCTCGACGACCGCCTCCACCTTCGGCACCTCGCGGATGCGAGACGTCATCGCGCCGTCGAGCCCGGCGCGGAGGTCGTCCACGTCGAAGAGCCGCACCCCTGGGACGTCGCCCGCTTCGCGCTCGACGTCGGCCGGCACGGCGAGATCCACGACGACGAGGGGGCGATCGACGCGCTCGGTCATCGCGGTGCGGACGAGAGCCTCGGAGACGACCGGCGCGTCGGAGGACGTCGCCGTGATGACGACGTCGGCGGCCGCGAGCGCCGACGTCAGGGCGTCGAGGCCGTGAACGGCCGCGTCGAATCGGCGTGCAACGTCCTCGGCACGATCCGTGCTGCGATTCACGAGGGCAACCTGCGTGATGCCGCGTCCTTCCGCCGCCTTGAGCGTCTGCAGTCCGATGCGGCCGGCGCCGATCACGAGGAGTCGCTTGTCGCGGAGCTCGCCCAGCGCGCCCTCGGCGAGCGCGAGGCCCATCGAGCTCGCGGTCGCGGGGTTCGCGCCGATCGCTGTCTCGGACCGTGCCCGCCGGCCGGCCGTGACCGCTGTCCGGAAGAGCAGCGCCAGGCCGGGGCCCACGGTTCCCGCCTCGCGACCCGACTCGAACGCATCGCCGACCTGCCCGAGGATCTCGGCCTCGCCGAGCACGAGCGAATCGAGGCCCGCGGCCACGCGGCAGAGATGTCGCGCGACATCCTCCCCAGCGTGCACGTAGAGGTGGTCGAGCAGGAGCTCGCGTGAAACGCCGTGGGCACTCGACAGCGCGTCGACGAGCTCGTCGCGCGCATCCTCGACGCCAGAGGTCAGTCGCGCGTAGAGCTCGACGCGATAGCACGTCTGCAACACCGCGTGCTCGAGGACGGCCGGGCACCGCTCGGCGCCGGGACCGAGCGCGCCGACGCGCTCGCGCAGCTCGACGGGAGCGGTGCGGTGGCTGAGGCCGAGGCAGACGAGACGGTGCACGTCGCGGAAACTCTACTTCGGTCCGGGCAGGAGAATGCTGAACATGCGCACGCTCGGCATCGACGTCGGCGGAACGTTCACGGACGCGGTGCTCGTCGACGACGGGGAGATCAGGATCGCGAAGGTTCCGACGGCTCAGCGGCAGGAGGACTCGGTCGTCGCCGCGGCGAGGGCAGTCGGGGCAACCGTGATCGAACGATTCACCCACGGCACGACCATCGCGACGAACGCGCTCCTCCAGCGCCGCGGGGCGCGCACGGCGCTCGTCGCGAACGAGGGCTTCGAGCACGTCCTCCACCTGAGGCGACAGACACGGGCGCACCTCTACAGGCCGTGCGTCGAGCATCCACCGCCCCTCGTGCCCCTCGAGCGCTGCTTCGGCGTCCGCGGACGCACCGGCATCGTCGGGGAGCTGATCCCACTCGACCTCGCGACCCTCCCGGAGATCGATGCCGAAGCGATCGCGGTCTCGCTTCTCTTCTCGTTCCGAGACGACGGGCACGAACGCCGCGTCGCGGCAGAGCTGCGGCGGCGGTACCCGCATGCCCACGTCGTGGCCTCGCACGAGGTCGCGCCCGAGTTCCGCGAGTACGAGCGTGCGTCGACGACGGCGGTGGACGCGTACCTCGGGCCGGTGCTCTCGCGCTACCTTGGAGCGCTCGCCGGCGCGTGCGAGGAGGCCGGGCTTCCAGCGCCGCACGTCATGCGCTCCTCCGGTGGCCTCACGACCCTCGAAGAGGCAGCCTCACACGCCGCCTTCGCGCTGCTCTCGGGGCCGGCTGCTGGTGTCGTCGGTGCGGCGAAGCTCGCCTCGCTTGCGGGCTTCGACAACGTGCTCTCGTTCGACATGGGAGGCACGTCGACGGACGTCTGTGCGATCGTCGACGGGGTTGCGCGTCGCGAGCACGAGCGTCATGTCGGAGGACTACCCGTCCGACTGCCGACTCTCGCGGTGCACACGGTCGGAGCGGGCGGCGGATCGATCGTCTGGCTCGACGCGGGCGGCGCTCTACGCGTGGGCCCGGAGAGCGCGGGCGCCGACCCGGGGCCCGCCTGCTACGTCCGTGGCGGAACGCGTGCGACGGTGACCGACGCGAACCTGCTCCTCGGCCGGCTGCCGACGAGCTTGCCTGGCGGGATCGAGCTCGATGACGCGGCGGCGGAGCGCGCGTTGGCGGGGATCGATCCGGCAGGTGTAGTCGGCGTCGTCGACGCGGAGATGGTTCGGGCGCTGCGGGTGGTCTCCGTCGAGCAGGGGCTCGATCCTCGCGACTTCGCGCTCGCCGCGTTCGGAGGCGCGGGCCCCCTGCACGCATGCGCTCTGGCGGCGGAGCTGGGCATGACCACCGTGCTCGTCCCCGCGGCCGCCGGCGTCCTCTCCGCACTCGGGCTCGTCGCCGCCGACGAACGCCGCGACACCGTGCGCACCTACGTCATCGCGCTAGAAGACGCTTGTAACGATCGGTTACAAGGCGAAGGAGAGGCTGATCTTCGCTACGCAGGACAGTCGTTCGAGCTCACTGTCTCGCTCGGCCATGACCTCGCGGGACGGTTCCACAAGGCTCACGAGGCGCGGTACGGCTACGCCGACCGTGACCGCGCGATCGAGCTCGTCGCCGTGCGGACGGCCGACGTGCGAGCCGCGCCGCCGATCGCGGTGACGGGTCCGTCAATCGCGGCGCGCGGGCCGGAAGTGCTCGAGCTCGACGGCGCCACCGCCTGGGTTCCGGCGGGCTGGGCCGGTGAAACGGATCCCCACGGCACTCTCGTCCTACGGAGGACGACGTGATCGACATCGAGCTCCAGGTCATCGGTGCGTCGCTTCGAGCAGTCGCGGAGGAGATGGGCGCGGCGCTCATCCGCTCTGCCTTCTCGGCGAACATCAAGGAACGGCGCGACTGCTCGACAGCGCTCTTCGACGAACGTGGCCGCATGGTCACGCAGGCGGAGCACATCCCCGTGCACCTGGGTGCCATGCCCGAAGCGGTCGCGGCCGTCATGGCCCACGATCCAGTGCCGGGCGAGCCCTGGATCCTCAACGATCCGTACGCCGGCGGCACGCATCTTCCGGACCTCACGATCGTGACGAGGACGGAGCTCGGCCACGCAGTTACGCGCGCCCACCACGCCGACGTCGGCGGGTCCGAGCCAGGCAGCCTCCCACCGGGCTCGCGCACGCTCGACGAGGAGGGAGTCGTCATCCCGCCGACCCTGCTCGACGACCAGACGCTCGACTCGCTCGTCGCGCGAATGCGCAACCCGGACGAACGCCGTGGAGACCTCCGCGCACAGCTCGCCGCCCACCGGCTCGCAGAGGAGCGCATCGACGAGCTCTGCATGCGTCGCGGCCGCAGTCGCGTCGCGGCCGCGATGGAGGAGCTTCTCGCGTACTCCGAGCGAGTGGTTCGGGCGGCGATTCGCGACCTCCCCGACGGGCGTTTCGAAGGCTCCGACTGCCTCGAGACGCCGACGGGCCTCCTCGAGATCCGCGCGACGGTGACCATCGACGGCGACTCGATCGACATCGACTTCGACGGCACCGCACCGCAGCACGACGGGAACCTCAACTGCCCGCTCGCGGTCACGCGTTCCGCATGCTTTTACGTCGTCCGCTGCTTGACTGCGCCCGACCTCCCCGCATCCGGCGGCGCCTTCGTCCCGGTCGTCGTGCGTGCGCCTGAGGGTTGCCTCGTGAACGCCCGTCCGCCCGCAGCGGTCGCCGCCGGGAACACGGAGACCTCGAGCCGAATCACCGATGTCGTCTTCGACGCCTTCTCGAAGGCTCTTCCGGTGCCCGCGCAAGGACAGGGGACGATGAACAACCTCGTCGTCGGGAACGACCGTTTCACCTACTACGAGACGATCGGCGGTGGTCAGGGGGCATGTCCGACCGCCGACGGGCCCTCGGGAGTTCACGTCGCCATGTCCAACACGTTCAACACGCCTGCAGAGGCACTCGAGCTCGCCTACCCGCTGCGCATCGAGCGCTACGAGCTGCGGCTCGGCTCAGGCGGCTCCGGGCTGCACCGGGGAGGCGACGGAGTCGTTCGCGAGCTGTGCGTCCTCGAGACATGCCGCCTGTCCCTCCTCACACAGCGCCGGTCGCTGGCGCCGCGGGGCGCGCGCGGCGGCGATGACGCGCTTCCGGGCCGGAGCTTCCTGAACGGGGTCGAGCTGCCGGCCTTCGCCAACCTCGATCTCCAGCCGGGCGACCTGCTCCGCATCGAGTCCCCCGGCGGCGGCGGCTGGGGCACTCCGCGCTAGAGACGGTAGAGCGTGAATCGCTCGTCGACGTACACGACGGGCAGGTCGAGCTCGAGATCCGAGCGAAGCCCGTCCACGACAACGTACCCGGCTCCGTAGCCGCGCGGGATCGAGAGATCCCCGGTGCGAAGGAAGCGGCGTGAGTCGCGAGCGCGCTCGTACGGCCGGTTCACCTCCGTGTCGGCGACGTGGCCCGGGGGCGCGGCGGCGATGTAAACGGGGGCGAACGCCGCCAGCCGGAAGCTCGTCTCGGTATCGGAGAAGACGATCGCCCCCGGATCGACCTCGTCCCGTACGGCGCTCACGATCCCGGGTGACAGCGTCGCGATCGCCGGCGGGTCGGGGCGGTTCAGGTCAAGCAACCCGCCGCCGAAAACCGGGATGAGGAACGCGGCTGCCGCGAGTGACGCCCCCGTTTCGAGCGCGGGTCGACGACGCAGGAAGCCGATCACCAGGGCGGCGCCAGCACCGAAGACCGCGAACCACGCGATCCATGCAGGTGCGGGATCCCTGAGTACGTAGTCGAAGTCGCCCGGATAGACGATCTGGAGGAACATCCCCGCTCCGAGCGCGAGCGGGAGGAGCAGCGGCCCGACGAGACGCGCGAGCACTCCGAGCCCACCCGCGAACGCGAAGGCGAACGGTAGGAAACCGGCGGCCCGACGCGCCTGCGAGATCGACACGAGATCCGCGAGCGACGTGAACAGGAACGGGAGGAGCATCGCCGCGAAGACGGCGAGCGACCCCCCGACCACGTACGCCGACCACCGGCGGCGTGCGGCGAACCCGGCGAGCGGGATGAGCAGCAGTGCCGCGATCGCCACCGCCCCGGCACGGGTGAAGACCTCGGGCGCAAGGTTGTACGACGTATCGGATCTGACCACGAGCTGGCTCCCGTACTGGTCGAACGCGCGTTGCAGCTCGTTGGCGTCCGGCGAGACCGAGCGGGTGTCGTTCACGATCGGGCGGAGCCACAGCATGAAGAGAGCGGCAGGAACGACGAGGGCGGTGAGGGCAAGCGAGCCCGCTCGCAAATCCTTCCGCTCCCAGAGCGCGCGGACGACGAGGAAGCCGGCGAACGGGATCCAGAGGAAGATCGCGTACGTCGGATGGACGACGGCAAGCACGAACGCCGCGGCGGCGCTCGAGGCTACGAGTCCGAGCGATGGCGAGCGAATTGTCTCGAACGCGAGGACGAGCACGGCCGGAACGAGGAGCTGGCGCGACGACGTGGCCGGCAGGGAGAGGAAGACGTAGGCGCCGCCCAGCCCGGGCGCGAAGCAGATCATCGCGACCTGCGCGGCCGCGGTGACACCGGCGGCCCACGTCCGCCGAAACAGCGCCCAGCCGGCCTCGAACGCGATCAAGACTGCGATCGGCGCGAGGATCGACGGCAGATGCGTGACGACGCGCTCCGGATCCTCGCCTGCAACCTTGGCGATCAGGGCGAGAAAGCCGTGCCAGAGAGGGAAGGCGTAGCCGGGGTGGAGGCTGCCGTCGGCGAACTCGGAGACACGCTCGAGCGAGAGCTCGTCGAGCTCCAGAAGCTTACGCGCGCGGGCGAGGTGGAAGAGACCGTCACCCTGGACGGCGGGGGCCGAGATCCAGATGAGAACGCCCACGATCGCCCCCCAGAAGAAGGCCCACGCACGGCGCGGCACGGTGGGCGCCTGCGGCCATCCTCGCCGGAAACCGATCGGCCCAGCCGCGAGCGCGAAGGCGAACAGGATCACGAGGGCGACGTTCAGCGTGGAGCCGAGCGCGAACACGACTGCCAGCGCTACGAACACGGCGACGAGCGCCCATGCCAGGCTCACCGACACGCTCCTGATACCGAGCGTGCGCGCGACGAGCCAGCCGGGCGAGAGGATCACAGCAGTCGCGAACGCGAGCTTGACGTAGAGCCAGACCATCGTCAGCGCTCGAGAAGCGCGGTGGCGTGTCCGGAGGCGAGCCACGCGGCGCCGTCGCGATACGGGCGCCCTCGATCACCCCGAAACACGAGTCCGCGCAGCCGCAACGACGCGAGCAGAAGCCGCCGCGCTCGCTCGGCCACCTCCGGCCCGCGGTGCTTCGAGAGGAAGAGCAGGTGCCCGCGGAGGTTCTCTCGATACAGGCGCCCGCTGTGAGAGGCACCGCGGACATGGATGCACTCGGCGCCAGGGAAGAAGAGGACCTCCCAGCCAGCCTCACGGAACCGGTAGCACCAGTCCGTCTCCTCGCTGAACAAGAAGTAGTCCTCGTCGCAGTAGCCGACCTGCTCGACGGCGACTCGGCGAAGGAGCATGCATGCCCCCATCACGACTTCCACGCCCCGCACCTCGTCGTGGTCGAACCCGCCCGCGTAGAAGGCGTTGAGCGCCGACGTTCCGGGTGCGAGCTTGCGGAGGAAGAGGTACTCGGTCGCGAGCCGCCACAGGCTCGGGTATCCGCGGACCGAGCGCTGGAGTGTCCCGTCCGGGTTCAGCAGGCGCGGGCCGACCACGGCGGCGCGTGAACGCGTGTCCGCGAAGTCGAGCAGGTGCGCGAGTGCGCCGTCCGTCAACCACGCGTCGGCGTTGAGCAGCAGGACGTAGGTGCTCGACGTCTCGCGGATGCCGATGTTCCATCCCGCTCCGAGGCCGCGGTTCACCGCTTCGATCACTCGCACCTCCGCGTAGCGCTCGCGCACGAAGGCGACCGTGCCATCGCTCGAGCCGTTGTCGACCACGACGGCCTCCACGCCGCGCAGCGAGTCCAGGCACTGCTCGATCCACGGGAGAGCGTCGAACGTGACGACGACGGCCGCGACTCGTGCCGGCTCAGCCATGACCGACCTCGGGGCGAGGGCGCGTGCGAAGGCCGTCGCGAAGCACGATCAGCGCTCCGGGGAACGCCAGAAGCAGCGTCACGAGGAAGAACAGAAATCCGGCCGCGAACGCCTCCTCCGCGCCGACACCGACGCTGCCGAGGAAGCTGACGAAGAACGCCTCCCGTACAGCGATGCCGTTGAGCGTGAAGGGCACGAGCATGATGAGGAGGTAGAGCGGCCCGAAGACGTAGTAGATCCGGGGATCGAGGTCGATGCCGACGGCGCGCGCGCACGCCCAGATCGAGAGGATCCGGATCGCGAGCGCCACGAGCGTGACGCCGAACAACCCCCAGAGGAGGCGCGGGCGAGTGCGGAAGTGGTGGACGCCCTCGTAGAACGCCCGCAACGCCCCGGCGATCCGCAGGCGCCCGAGGAGTGGCTCGCCCACGCGGAGCAGGGGTCGCGCGGAACGCGCGAAGAAGAGAAAGCCGAGCACGAGCGTCCCGAACACGAACACACCCTCGATCCAGAGGTACGCGCCGAGGTCGTAGCGGCCGACGGAGAGGACGAAGCCGATCGCGCCGAGAAGCACGGTCACGGCGCCGCCGATCCCGCGCTCGAGTACGACTGTTCCCGTCACGACGGCGCTCCGTCCGGGATGCCTGCGCACCGTCTCCACGACCCGGACCGCGTCTCCTCCGAGGGCTGTCGGAAGCACTTGGCCTGCCGTGTACGCCACGAAGTACGCGCGCGTGAGCCACGGGACACGCTCGTAGATCTCGTGCGCCGCCAGGAGACGTCCCCATCGCCACGCCAGAGCGGGAACCGTGACGAACATGATGAATGTCGCGAGCGCGAACCACGCGAGATTCGTGTCCGCGAGGACATCGAGCGTCGCCCCGAGCTCGATCTTCCAGATGAGGTACGCAATCGCGGCGACAGTCAGGACGAGCGTCCCGACCTGTCGCGTCCTACGCGTCATGCACCCATGCGCCCGCGCACGTCACGCGGCGACGGTACCAACGGCATTGGCCGGGGTCAGACCCTACGGGTCTGACCCCGGCACTGT
>DATKBJ010000078.1:0-5540 GCA_035514135.1 Gaiellaceae bacterium
AGGTGCGACATCCCAAAGGATGGCTGGCCCGTCGACAGGTCGTCCGTGAACCGGCCGGCGGGTGAGACGAAGCGCGGACTACGCTCGTAGACGCTCTGCCCGGTGCGACCGCGGACGCGGGTTCGATTCCCGCCGCCTCCATGATTCCGGGCCGAGCGCTCAGCGTCGCGAAGCGGCGGCGCTCGCCCACGGCAAGCTCGACTGAACTGGCGCGCGTTCCCCAGGCTTGATTCTCGCGACGCACTGTTGGACGCTTCTGTGGTGATCTGCGCCTCATGTGGCCAGGAGAATCCGGCCGGCTTCAGCTTCTGCGGCGCCTGCGGCGCGGGACTAGCACCGGTCGCTCAGCCCGAGGTTCGAAAGACGGTGACCGTCGTCTTCTGCGACCTCGTCGGCTCGACGGCTCTCGGCGATCGCGCGGACCCCGAGGTTCTGCGCGAGGTCATGAAGCAGTACCACGCCGAGCTCCGCGCAATTCTCGAACGTCATGGCGGAACCGTCGAGAAGTTCGTGGGCGATGCGGCGATGGCGATCTTTGGGCTGCCGCAGCTACACGAGGACGACGCGTTGCGAGCTGTACGGGCTGCGGTCGAGATGCGTGACGCGGTTGCGGAACGCGGGCTCGAGGTGCGGATCGGCATCAACACAGGCGAGGTCGTCGCGGGCACGGGTGAGACGCTTGCGACCGGTGATGCCGTGAACGTCGCCGCCCGGCTCGAGCAGGCTGCCGGGGCGGGCGAGGTCCTGATCGGCTCGGCGTCCGAGCGTCTCGTGCGCGATGCAGTCCGCACGGAAGCGGTCGCGCCGCTCGCGCTAAAGGGCAAGAGCGAGCCGGTTTCGGCGTTCCGGGTGCTCGAGCTTGTCGACGACGTGCCCGCCTTCACGCGTGCGATCGAGGCGCCGTTCGTCGGACGCCGAAATGAGCTCGAGGAGCTCGAGCGCGCGCTGGCGTCGGCAGTGGATGGACGAACGCCGCAGTTGGCGACGATCGTGGGACCACCGGGCATCGGCAAGTCACGGCTGGCACGCGAGCTGCTCGGGCGTGTTCGGGCGCGCGTGATCGTCGGCCGCTGTCTGTCGTACGGAGAGGGGATCACGTACTGGCCACTCCAGGAGATCGCGTCGCAGGTCGGAGATCTCCGCACAGCGCTCGAGGGCGCGAGCGACGCCGAGCTCGCCGCGATCCGGATCGAAGCGGCGCTCGGCACTACGGGCACGCCCGTTTCGCCCGAGGAGATCGCGTGGGGCGTCCGCAGACTGTTCGAGGCACTTGCGGCACGGGGGCCGCTCGTCGTCGTCTTCGACGACATCCACTGGGCAGAGCCGCCGTTCCTCGACCTCATCGAGTACATCGCATCGTTCGCGCAGGACGTTCCAATCCTCGTTCTCTGCACTGCGCGGCGTGACCTGTTCGAGCGGCGGCCGACGTGGACGGCGCCCAAGCAGAACGCGATCGTGCTCACGCTTCAAGCGCTCTCGGAAGGCGACAGCACGATGCTCGTGGAGCGGCTTGTCGACCTCCCGGATCAGACGCGCGAGCGGATCGTCGTGGCTGCGGAGGGCAACCCTCTCTTCGTCGAGCAGCTTGTCGTGATGCAGACCGAGAGCGGGAATGGAGGGCTCGAAGTCCCGCCCACCTTGCAGGCTCTACTCGCCGCGCGGATCGACCGCCTCGAGGAGCGGGAGCGCGCGGTCGTCCAGCGCGGCTCGGTCGAGGGCCGGCTGTTTCATCGCGGCGCCGTCGCTGCTCTGCTCCCCGACGCGGAGCGACCCGAGGTCGGCGCGCATCTGCTGTCGCTCGTCCGGAAGGAGCTCATCCGGCCGGATCGAGCTACGTTCCCGGGTGACGACGGGTTCCGTTTCGGACACATCCTCATCCGCGACGCGGCGTACGAGGCGATCCCCAAACGCCAGCGGGCGAGCCTGCACGAGCGGTTCGCGACGTGGCTCGAGGAGAAGCTCGGGGACGACGCACAGGACGAGATCCTCGGGTACCACCTGGAGCAGGCGTACCGCTATGGGGCGGAACTCGGAGCACCCGATGCGGCAGTGGGCGGCCGGGCCGCCGAGAGGCTCGCAGCCGCGGCGCAAGCCGCGATGGCGCGGCAGGACGTCGTCGCGGCAGCGAACCTGCTCGAGCGCGCCGTCGAGCTGGTCCCCGACGGCGCCTCCCGCGCCTTGTTCTATGTCCAGCTCGGCGACGCTCTGAAGGAAGGCGACGAGCTGGCACGAGCTCAGGCTGCTCTGGAGAAAGGCGTCGAGCTCGCGCGCGAGGGCGACGCTCACGCGGAGTGGCTCGGACGAATCTGGCTCGCCGTCGTCCGGGCGCTGCAGGATCCCGAAGGGGCGGCCGAGCGGATGCTCGAGGAGGCGAGAGCTGCGATCGCGGCGCGCGAGCCCGCGGGCGATCACGAGGTGCTCGCCGCAGCGTGGGGACGGATCGCCGCCTTTCATACCTGGCACGGCGAGGCGAGCGTTGATATGCACGCGTTCGAACGCGCGCTCTTCCACGCGCGACAGGCCGGCAGCGTGACGCTCGAGGTCAACCTTGCGGGCATGAGGGCCCCGGACTTCATCTGGGGGCCGGGACGAGTCGAGGAGGGATTGCGCTACGCCGAAGAGATTGTCGAACGGCTCGGTCACGTACCGGGCATGCAACAGTTCGCGCTTCACCTCAACGCCCACATGCAGGCGCGGCTCGGCCAGTTCGAAGGAGCGCTCGAGGCGATGAGCGAGTACCGAAGCCGTCTCCGCGAGCTCGGCAGGGGGCGCGAGTACGCAAACACGGCGGGGTGCGTCTGGGACGTCTGCCTCTGGTCCGGCGACTGGGAGCACGGCGAGGCCGCGCTGCGTGAGGGCTACGGGCTGCTGGAGAGGAGCGGGAACAGGGCATTCCTCTCGACGGTCGCGATCGATCTCGGCGAGGCAGTCGTTCGCCTGGGGAAGCTGGACGAGGCGGAGCGTCTCTGCGAGGTGGGCGAGGAGCTCAGCGTTCGCGACGACGTCGCCAACGAAGCGCAGCTGACTGCACTGCGAGCGAGGCTGGGGGCCGCCCGGGGCGATCTCAGCTCCGCGGAGGCGGCCGCGCGGAGGGCAGTGGAGCTCGCGGCCGGAACCGGCTACCTCGAGCGGACCGCCGACGCCTGGCTGACGCTCGCCGAGATCCTGCGTGCAATGGGCGATGCGGAGGAGAAGGCCGCTGCGGCGGAGGCACTCGGGCTGTACGAGCAGAAGGGCAATCTCGTCGGTGCAGGGTGGGCGCGGGCGTTCCTCGACGCGGGGGTGACCCGATGAGAGTCCACCTCCCCTCCGGCACCGTCACCTTCCTCTTCACCGACGTCGAGAGCTCGACGAAGCTGCTGGACTCCCTCGGCGCCGAGGATTACGCGGACGCCCTCGCCGAGCACCGGCGGATGATCCGCGCGGCCTGCACGGCGCAGGGCGGCGTCGAGGTCGACACCCAGGGCGACGCCTTCTTCTTCGCCTTCCCGACGGCGCCAGGAGCGATTGCCGCCGCCTCGGCTTTCACCGAGACCCTCGCCTCGGGTCCCGTGCAGGTGCGCGTCGGCCTGCACACGGGGACGCCCCTTCTAACCGAGGAGGGCTACGTCGGAGGGGACGTCCACCGCGCCGCCCGCATCGCCGCGGCCGGCCACGGCGGGCAGGTGCTCGTCTCCGCCTCCACCGCCGCCCTCGCCGAGCCTCGTGACACAGTGTCACAAGGGCACTCGCTCACTGACCTCGGCGAGCATCGGCTCAAGGATCTCTCGGCACCCGAGCGCGTCTACCAGCTCGGAGACGGCGACTTCCCCGCCCTCAAGAGCCTGTACCGGACCAATCTCCCCGTTCCGACGACTCCGTTTTTTGGAAGAGAAGCGGAGCTCGCCGAAGTCCTGTCGCTCCTTTCGTCTCCTGACACGCGCCTGCTCACACTCACCGGGCCTGGGGGGACGGGCAAGACGCGACTCGCTGTACAGGCCGCCGGTCTCGCCTCGGACAGCTACGCGGACGGCGTCTGGTGGATCCCGCTCGCTCCATTGCGCGATCCGGCGCTCGTGCTCGCCACCGCTGGTCAAACGCTCGGATCGAAGAACGGCCTCGCCGAGCACATCCAGGACAAGTCCATGCTCTGTCTCTTCGACAACTTCGAGCAGGTGGTGGAGGCGGCTCCCGATCTCGCAGCGCTCGTTACCGCCTGCCCCAACCTCGACGTCCTCGTCACGAGCCGCGAGGTTCTGCGCGTTCCGGGCGAGCAGACATACCCCGTTCCGCCTCTCGAGCCGCATGAGGGGGCCGAGCTGTTCGTCGCGCGCGCGCGAGCGGCCGATCCCGCCTTCCACCAGGACGGCGCCGTCGCAGAGCTCTGCGAGCGGCTCGAGAACCTGCCGCTTGCCTTGGAGCTGGCGGCCGCGCGCGTCCGCACGCTCTCACCCGAGCAGCTGCTCGAGCGTCTCGCCGGCCGTCTCGATCTGCTCAAGGCCGGCCGCGGGGTCGATCCCCGCCAGCAGACCTTGAGGGCGACGATCGAGTGGAGCTACGACCTGCTCGAAGCAGAGGAGCAACAGCTGTTTGCCCGCCTCGCCGTCTTCCGCGGCGGCTGCACACTGGAGGCCGCCGAAGACGTCTGCAGGGCGGACCTCGACACCCTCCAATCGCTGGTAGACAAGAGCCTGATCCGAGTTCGTGGCGAGCGCTTCTGGATGCTCGAGACGATCCGCGAGTACGCGACCGAGCGACTCGCTGGAAGCACGGAAGCCGACACGATCCGCGATCGTCACCTCGATTGGTGCCTCGCCCTCGCCGAGAGGGATGCCAGCGCGCCCAGTCTCGACGCGGAGCGCGACAACATCCGCGCTGCGCTCGACTGGGCCGGGGCCAGCCGGCCCGAGGCGGAAGCGCGACTCATCGGCGCTGTCGCGGAGCACTGGCTGGTTCGGGGGTACGGCCGTGAGGCGCACGAGCGGCTGAGCGCGGCGCTCGAGCGCTACCGGCCACGGGATCGAGTCCGAGCGCGCCTTCTCACGAGCCTCGCGGACGTCGACGGCATCGGGGAGGACGAAGCGCTGTCGTACGTCGACGACGCTCTCGTCCTCTGGCGCGAGCTCGGCGACGCTTCCGGAGAAGCGTCGGCGCTCGAGACGCTCGGTTGGATCCACGACGCTTTCGGCAACTACGACGAGGCACGTCTCGCGCACGAGCGGAGCCTCGCGGTGCGCGCCGAGCATGGTGGCCCGGAGATCGACGGTTGGGGATCGATGGCCGGTCTCTGCCATCTCTTCGTGTCGTCGGGACAGACCGAGCAGGCGGAGTCGATGGCTCGAGAGCTGCTGGATCTCGGGGTGAGGAACGCCGTCCCGAGAGCGGAGCAGCTCGCCCTGCACTTCCTCGCGGATTGCCCACTCGTCTCCGGCGACTACGCGGAGGCCGAACGGCGGTACCTCCGCGCGCTGGCTCACGCGCGCACGTGGGCGCTTCCGCGCCGGGTCGTGGACGAGCTGCTGGGCATCGCCATGTCTGCATCCGGGCAGGGGGACGCTCCG
>DATKBJ010000079.1:0-11701 GCA_035514135.1 Gaiellaceae bacterium
TCGCCGAGGACGTAGGCGAGCGGCTCGCGCGTCTCCCGCCGTAAGACGAGCCGGTCGAGCTCCCGCTCCTCGTTCCCCGAGAGCTTCCGCGCACGCTCGAGCGCAAGCGCCGATCGGCTCAGGCCGAGCACGTGCGCGACCAGGATCTCCGCGTCGACGCGCGGCGAGTCGCAGCCGGCTGCGTGGAGTCGCTCTGTGACACGGCCGACGATGCTGTGAGCTGTGCGCATCAGTGCCAGTCGGTCAGAACTCGGCCGGACAGACCCTCGGATTCGAGTCGATCACGTAGTCGGTCGTTCTCAGCGCGAAGCTCCGGGATATGGCGGTCGTGCAGCTCGATCAACGTCAGGCCGACGCGATCGATCGCACCCGTGTCCAGCAGACGATGAACGACCGGGCACTCGGCGCCCTCGACATCGATCTTGAGCACACTCGTCGGACGCTCGAGAGCGAGGATGAACGCGGCCAGGTCCACCGAAGAGACTTCCACGAAGCGCTCCGAGTCCACGTTGCCCTTGAAGCTGAGGACGCTCGAGCCGACCGAGGCGCCTACTGCGTCCCGTTCGGCGTCGACGTGGAGGTAGAGGCGCACGCTGCCAGTGCGATCGAGAACAGCCTGCTCGTGAACCTGTACGTTGGCGCGACCTTCGAAGCGGCGGCTGAGCACGGCGAACGCGTCCGGGTTCGGCTCGAACGCGTGAACGAAAGCGCCTGTACGCGCGAGCTCGAACGTCACATCTCCGACGTTCGCACCGCAGTCGATCGCAAGGTCATCGGGCCCGAGCTCGAACGACGCGACGCGACGCTCGAGGGCGGTCGGACGCACGAGGCGGCGAAGCCGGCGCCGGAGCGTTATCACGCCGACGCGGAGGCGGCCGCGAGTGCCTGGCGCTGCTCCTCGGCGCGGAGTGCTTCGGTGAGCTCGCCCATGTCGCCGTCGAGCACCTGGTCGAGACGGTGCAGCGTGAGCTTGATGCGGTGATCCGTGACGCGACTCTCCGCGAAGTTGTACGTCCGGATCTTCTCGGCGCGCTCGCCGGTCCCGATCTGCGAGCGGCGCGACGCGGCGAGCTCCGCCTGCTGGCGCTCGCGCTCGAGCTCGTACAGGCGCGCGCGCAGGACGCGCATCGCTTTCACGCGGTTCTGGAGCTGCGATTTCTCGTCCTGCATCGCGACGACGAGGCCGGTCGGGAGGTGGGTGATTCGTACAGCTGAGTCCGTCGTGTTCACGCTCTGCCCGCCCGGGCCGGTCGAGCGCATCACGTCGACCTTGAGATCGTTCTCGTGGATCTCGACCTCGACTTCTTCGACCTCCGGCATGACGGCGACCGTCGCGGTCGACGTGTGGATGCGGCCCTGCGACTCCGTCTCGGGGACGCGCTGCACGCGGTGCGTTCCGCCTTCGAACTTGAAGATCGAGAACGCGCCCCGCCCCTTCACCGCGAAGACGGCCTCCTTCACACCGCCGCCCTCGCTCTCGTTGGTCGAGAGCGTCTCGGTCTTGAGACCGATCCGTTCCGCGTAGCGCATGAGCATGCGCTGGACGTCGCCGGCCCACAAGGCGGCCTCGTCGCCGCCGACGCCCTGCCGGATCTCGACGATGACGTCCTTCTCGTCGGCGGGGTCGCGCTCGACGAGCGCCAGCGAGAGCTCGCCTTCGAGGCGCTCGAGCTCGGCCTCGAGCTCGGCCGCCATCGTGGCGAGCTCCGGGTCGTCGCGCGCGGCCTCGAGATCGTCCCGCGCCTGCCGCCACTCGTCCGCGAGGCGCTTGGGCGTCTCGAGCTCCTTCAGGCGCCTCCCCGCGTCGGCAGCCTGGCGGTGGTCGTTGTAGACCGAGGGGTCGGACAGGCGCTCCTGCGTCTCCGCGTAGGAGCGGTCGAGCTCGTCGACGAGGCGGTCGATGGCCATCGCGTGAGATTAGTCGCGGGGTCAGACCCGCGGGGCCTGACCCCGTCTACGCCAGCGACGCTTCGAGCGTGATCTCGGGCACGGCTGCGAGCGCCTTCGAGACGGGGCAGCCGACCTTCGCGGCCTCGGCGGCCTCGAGGAAGGCGGCCTCGTTCAGCCCAGGCACCGTTCCGCGCACGGTGAGTGCGCTCTTCGTGATCCCCGTCCCGGGCACGAACGTCACGGTCGCGGTGACGTCGAGCCTCTCCGGAGACGTCCCTGCTTGCGCGAGGTCGTGCGAGAGCGCCATCGAGAAGCACGCCGCGTGCGCTGCCGCGATGAGCTCCTCGGGACTGGTCAGCCCCGCCGAGTCACCCTCGGCACGCGCGGCCCACGTCACGTCGAGCGGCCCGAGCGCGCCGCTGTCGACGCTCGTGATCGTCCCGTCGCCCTCCATGAGCGAGCCGGACCAGGTGACGTGTGCGGTGCGATCCGCCATCAGGATCTCCCCTCTTCGAGAACGGCTTGGATGTTCACGGTTGCGCTCGCCCTGATCAGCGCCGAGAACGTGCAGCCCTCATCGGCAGCGCGGGCGGCTGTCGCGAACGTCTCTGCGTCCGCGCCCGGCACGACGGCGCTCGCCGAGATGTCGGAGGCGACAATCCGGTGTCCCGCGCCCTCGACTTCGTCCATCGTGATCGTGCAGCGTACGTGCATGTGCTCCGGTGGCGCACCGAGTCGCGCCAGCTCGCTACCGAGCGACGCGACGAAGCACGTCGCATGCGCCGCGGCGAGGAGCTCCTCGGGGCTCGTCTTGCCCTCGATGACGTCGACGCGCGCCGCGATCGTGGCGGAGAGCTCGAACGACTTGGTGCTGACCGCTCGAACGACACCCGACCCTCGCGCCGTCGTCCCCTCCCAGTCGATGTCCGCCTCGCGGACGATCCGCGGCACCTACGCCATCACCTCCACGCGGGTGTCGAGCCTGCGCTCCTCTGGCGTCTCGGCGGCCTCCTTCTCGAGCACGCGCTGGAGAGCCTGAATAGAGACCTCGACTTGGTCGTCCGTGGGCGCGCGTGTCGTGAGCCGCTGCAGCCAGAGCCCCGGCGCGAGCAGCGTCATGAGGACGCGGTTGTCCTGGTGCTTGCCCGCGTAGCGAATGAGCTCGTACGCGAGCCCGGCGATCACGGGGAGCAGGAGGACTCGGCTCGCGATCAGCCAGTACCACTCGGGGCGACCGACGAGCGCGAACACGAAGATCGCGATCACCATCACCCAGAGCAAAAATGCTGTTCCGCAACGTGGATGGATCAAGCTGAACTTCTGCACGTTCTGCGGCGTGAGCTCTGCGCCGGCCTCGAGCGCGTTGATCGCCTTGTGCTCGGCGCCGTGGTACTGGAACACGCGGCGCAGGTCCGGAAGGAGCGAGATCACGAGGATGTACGTGATGAAGACCGCGACGCGGATGAATCCTTCGACGATCACGAACAGCTCGGTCGACTCGATCGGCAGCCAGCTCGTGAGCAGAGCGGGGCCGATCTTGAACAGCATCAGCGCGAAGCCGATGGCGATCACGAACGAGAAGATGATCTGGCCGCGGCTGATCTGGGTCTGGATCTCGCCGTTCTCGTCGCGCTCCTGCGAAGCGACGTTCGCGGAGATCGCCAGCGCGCGGAACCCGATGGCGAGCGACTCGCCCAGCGCGACGACGCCGCGGATGACAGGGAGGCGCCAGATCTTACGGCGCTGCATCGGCGACGTGATGTCGCGGACGACCTCGGTGATGTCGCCCTCGGGAGTGCGAATCGCAACCGCCCACGAGGACGGGCTGCGCATCATCACGCCTTCGAGAACGGCCTGTCCGCCGTAACTGGCCGCCATGCGGCGCTAGTCGTCGTCGGCGACGCGTTGCACGCCGGCCTTCTCGAGGCGGCGCTGGAAGCGCTCCACCCGACCGCCGGTGTCGACGAGCTTCTGCTTGCCCGTGTAGAACGGATGGCACTCGGCGCAGATCTCCACGTGGAGCTCCTCTTTCGTCGAGCGCGTCCAGAACTCGTTGCCACACGAGCACGTCACATGCGCGAGGACGTAGTCGGGATGGATGTCGGTCTTCATCGGCTGGCCAGGATACCAGCCGCAACTTTCGGATCCGCATTGCCACCCGACACGACCGCGACGACCTGACCGTCGCCGGCGGAGACCTTGCCGGCGAGGATTGCGCCGACCGCAGCTGCCCCGGCGGGCTCGCATGCGAGCTTCGCGCGGGTGTAGAGAAAGCGCATGCCTTCGGCAATCTCGTCGTCGCTCACGAGGACGACCTCGGCGACGCGCTCACGGCAGACGGCGAGCGTGCCGGCCCCCGTGAACGGAGCGTTGAGCCCGTCCGCGATCGAGCTCGGCTCGATGCGAACCGGCTCGCCGGCCGCGAGCGCCGCGGTCAGCGAGGGCGCATTCTCGGGCTCGACTCCGACCACGCGGCAGTCGACGGCCGAAGCGACGCCCGCGATGAGCCCGCCGCCTCCGACGGGGACGACGATCGTCGCGACGCCGGGAAGGTCCTCGACGATTTCGAGGCCGAGCGTTCCATGGCCCGCCTGCAGCGCGGGGTCGTCGAAGGGATGGACGAACGTGCGGCCCGTCTCCTCGACGTACGCGAGCAGGCGCTCGTGAGCCTGCGCAGGGGTTTCCGCGGTCAGGTCGACCTCCGCGCCGTAGCCGCGCGTCGCGGCGACCTTGAGCGGATTCGCCGTCGCCCACATGAAGACCGTGCACGAGATGCCGGCCTCTGCGGCAGCGAACGCAGCGCCCTGCGCGGCGTTCCCGGCCGACCACGTGACGATTCCACGCGCCTTCTCCTCCGGGGAGAGTGACGCGACCTTGGCAAGCATCCCGCGCGGCTTGAAGGAGCCCGTCTTCTGAAACAGCTCGGCCTTGAGGTACGCGCGTGGCCCAAGAGTGCGACACGAGAGAAGCGGCGTGCGATGGAGGGGGCCGCGGATGACCTCCCTCGCGCGGGCGATGTCGTCGTGGTCGACCATCGCGGGATCGTAGTCCTGCATCAGAATGCGGCGGTGGAGCACGCCGAGCAGCGACCGATCCGCCTCGTCGTGCGCGACGATCTCGCGCGAACCCGCCTCACCGTCGCGTTTCGCCTCGTTCTCGCCATCCCGCTCTTCGTCTGGGTGTCGCTGCGTGGGATCGCCGCATTCGCCGTCGGCTTCGTCAACTGGCTTGCCGTCCTCATCCAGGGCGAAGTGCCGACTGGCTTGCACGACTTCGTCGCGTCCTATCTCCGGTACGCGACGCAGGTGAGCGCGTACGTGTTCCTCGCCGCCGATCCGTATCCATGGTTTCGAGTGCAGAAGGACTACCCGGTCGATCTCGAGATCGATCCGCCTGTCCGACAGGGTCGCTGGGGCGGGCTCTCCCGCCTGATTCTCGCGCTCCCGGCGCTCGTACTCGCGGCGGCACTCGGCGGAGGGCTGGCGACCGGCTCGTCGG
Source organism: Gaiellaceae bacterium (assembly GCA_035514135.1). Classification (GTDB taxonomy): domain Bacteria; phylum Actinomycetota; class Thermoleophilia; order Gaiellales; family Gaiellaceae; genus GMQP-bins7. Next base: position 5,389 of record DATKBJ010000079.1, read on the forward strand.
GACAGGGCTCCTGGACGGCTTCGAGCCGCGAGGAGTCGTTCTGGTGGAGCGCGTCGTCGTTCGGGGGGGCCGCTGCGGCGGCCGCGTTTCTCGCGTGGTTCGCCATCCTTGCGCGAGGTCGATCGCCCCGCGGGCTCCGTGACCTCGTCGCGTACGCGCTCGGGTACGCGGCACAAGCAGGCGGCTACCTCTTCCTCCTGACGCCCCGGTATCCGACCTCGGACCCGGCTTTCGCCGAGCCGTACTCGAAGCTGCCCGAGCACCCCGTTCGCATCGTCGTCACGGACGATCTCGAGCGCCCCCGACTCACAGTGCTCTTCCGTCTCTTTCTCGCCATCCCGCACTTCATCTGGTGGGCGCTGTGGGCGATCGGTGTGTTCTTCGTCGCGTTCAGCGCGTGGATCGCGGCGCTCGTCACCGGGCGCATGCCCGATTCGTTGCATCGGTTCCTCGCCTCGTTCGTCCGGTACTCGACGCATCTCGGGGCGTTCGTCTATCTGATCGGGCGCCGGTTCCCAGGATTCACGGGACGCGCGGGCTCGTATGGGATCGACCTCGAGATCGCCCCGCCTGCGTTGCAGAGCCGGTGGACGACGTTGTTTCGGTGGTTCCTGACGATCCCGGCGTTCATCGTCGCGAGCACGCTCGGTGGCGTCGCATTCGTGATCGCGGTGCTCGGCTGGTGGTACGCACTCGCGACCGGGCGAATGCCCGAAGGCATGCGGAACCTGGGCGCCTCGTGCCTGCGCTACTCGGGGCAGACCTACGCGTACGCCCTCCTCCTGACGAGTCGCTACCCATACGCAGCTCCTGTTCTCCGCGAGCGCGCGCCAAAGGTGGCCGTCCCCCCGCTGCCGCTCGTCGGAGACGCGTTCTGAGGGTCGCGCTCCTCGCCCTCGGCGCTGCGGCACTTGCGATCGGCGCGCTCCTCCTCTATCCCACCGCCGTCCCGGACGACCTCGTGCTCGGCCCGATCGACGTGGACGACGTCTTCGGCGAGGACTTCGTAGACCGTGCGCGCCGGTACGAGAGCTTCTTCTACGTCGACTGGCTCCTGGCGCAGGTCGCGCTTCTCGCAACGCTCTGGATCTACTCCAGGCGCGGCGCGATTCTCGTGCGCGAGTCGTCCGCGGGCCCGATCGGCACCGGGATGCTCCTCGGGATGCTCGGCCTCGGGATCGCATGGCTGGTCAACGTGCCCTTCTCGCTCGCCGCGCACTGGTGGCGGCGACGCTGGGATCAGAGCGAGCAGAGCTACGTCGACTGGCTGGTCGAGGACTGGGCGATCCTCGGCGCGCAGTTCCTCTCCGTCTGCGTCGCGCTCCTCATCGTCATGGGGCTCGCGCGGAGGCTCGGCGACCGGTGGTGGCTCCCGGGAGCGGCGGTGTTCGTTGCCATCGCCGCGCTCTTCACGTTCGTCGCGCCGTACCTCGACTTCACCACGAAGCCGCTCCGCGACGAGGTGCTGCTGGAGGCGGCCCGCGAGTACAGCGCCGGGCTCGGCGTCGGCGAGATTCCGCTTCGCGTCGAGGAGGTGAGCACCGACACCGACCAGGCGAACGCGTACGCCTACGGGCTCGGCCCGTCGCGCCGCGTCGTCTTCTGGGACACGATGCTGTTGCCACCGTTCTCCGAGGACGAGCAGAAGGTCGTCCTCGCGCACGAGCTCGCGCACCACTCGCAGCGCCACCTTCCGGAGGGTCTCGGCTGGTTCGCGCTGTTCGCGATCCCCGGCGCCTGGATCCTCATGCGGACCACGCGGCGTCGTGGCGGGATGGGCTCGCCGGCGGCCGTTCCGCTCGCGCTGCTCGTCGTCGCAGTCTTCCAGCTCGCGACGGCGCCGCTCGCGAACCTCATCTCGCGCAGGATGGAGGCCGAGGCCGACTGGAAGGCACTGCAAGTGACGCAGGATCATTCAGGGCTCGAGGGTCTCATGGTCGGATTCTCGAAGCAGGGGCTCGGCGACCCCGACCCACCCGCGTGGGTGCAGTTCATGGCGGGGACGCACCCCGCGCTGGCGGATCGCATCGCGATGGCGCGGGCGTGGGATGACGAAGGGTCAGACCCGTAGGGTCTGACCCTTGGGCGCGTCTCTTCGAGACAGCGGCCGTGCGGACGGTCGGGGCGTCGGACACGTGTGTGGCACTGGAACCGCGTGGCGGGACATGTCCGGGGGTCTGACCCCTGACCTGTCCGTTCAGGTCAGGGTGTACTCGGGGCCGGAGCCGCCCTCGGGCGGCGTCAAGCGCCCGCCCTTCGCCGTGATCGCGCCGCACTGGACGCAGTTCGACGGCGTGATCTCGACGGTCACCATCCCGTCGCCGATGTCACGTCCGACCTCGTAGACGTGCGCCGGGCACATCCAGTGCCATGCCTCCGCGACGGGGCGGCGCACCGTCGTGCGAATCTTGATGTGGTTCGGCTGGTCGTCGCGCGTGCGGTTCCCGGAGGCGAAGACGGACGAGAGCTTGTCGAAGATGTACGCGCCATCCGGCGTCGGATAGCGCGAACGGCGGCCGGTCTTCTTCAACGGCGCCGCCGCGTTCGGATGCGTGGGGAAACGGCCGTTCGGCAGGCGTCCCTTGGTCACAGTCATCGCGCTGGCAAGGGCGCCGCCGACGAAGAACCCGCTATCGAACGCCTGGCGCATGTTGCGCACTTCGCGGAGTTCCTTCATGTGCTTGCTGGCGCGCAGCGTGTCGTCGTAGGAGTCGAGTGCGCCCATTCGACTCGCCACCTCACCGCGCTGCAGCGCGCGGAATGCAGCCTCGGCCGCAAGCCGCCCCGACTCGATCGCGTAGTGCACGCCCTTCAGCCGGGGCACATTGACCAGTCCTGCGCCCTCACCGACGAGCAACAGCCCCGGCGCGTTGAACTTCCGCGGCAGCGAGTGGTACCCGCCCTCGGTGATCGTCTTCGCGCCCCACGCTATGCGCTCCCCACCGCCGAGGATCTTCCACACGAGCCGGTGCGTCTTGAACTCCTGCAGGACGTCGTGCACCGAGAACTCGACGTCGGTTGCCTCGAGCCCCGCAACGAATCCGACCGTGACGAGGTCGTCGCCCATCGGATAGATGAAGGAGCCACCGAACTCGCCGAAGCTCGCGGACGTCCGCAGCGGCCAGCCCATGGTGTGGACGATCTTGCGGAGAGGCTTCGGCACCCTCCAGACCTCCTTCACGCCGAGGGCCCAGATCTGCGGGTTCTCGCCGTGCAACCCGAACTGGTCGACCGCAGCCGCGGTGAGGTAGCCCTGCGTGCCCTCGGCGAGCACCGTCAACCCGGCGACGACGTCGTTGCCCGGCTCGAACGTCGGCAACGGCTCGCCCTCCCGTCCGCGCCCGCGGTCTCCTGTGCGCACGCCCACGACGCGGCCGTGCTCGACGAGGAGCTTCGTCGCAGATGTCTCTGGCAGAACGACCGTCCCGACCGCCTCGGCCTGCTCGGAGAGGAAGCGACCGAGCTCCGAGACCGAGACGATGAGGTTCCCGTGGTTGCGCATCGTCGGCGGCGGCGGAATCCGCAGCGCCGACCGGCGTGTCAGCACGTACACGGCCTCCCCCGGCACCTCGCCGTGCGTCGGGAAGTCGGCCGTCTTCAGCCTCCCGCGAAAGAGCTCCCGCAGTGGCGAGGGATTCATCACCGCGCCCGACAGCAAATGCGAGCCCGGTTGCTTGCCCTTCTCGAGCACGGCGATCGGCACGTCGCCGAGCCGCTCGCGCACGTCCGGGTGCTCCTCGAGGAGCTGGCCGAGCCGGATCGCGCATGCGAGCCCGCCTGGCCCCGCACCCACGATCGCGACGCCGACGTCGATCCGCTCGTCGTTCGGATCGGTCGGCGCGCCCACGGCATCGCGGGCGCCGAACGGAGGTGCGAAGTCGATCGGCCTGGCCACAGCGCCTAGCCGCGCGAGCGCACGAGCTCCGTGAGCTTCGGGACGATCTGGTGCAGATCGCCGACGACGCCGATGTCGCAGAAGTCGAAGATCGGTGCGTTGGGATCCTTGTTGATCGCGACGATGGTGCCCGAGCCCTGCATCCCGACCTTGTGCTGGATCGCCCCGGAGATCCCGCAGGCGATGTAGAGCTTCGGCGAGACGGACTTCCCGGTCTGACCCACCTGCGTCGAGTACGGGTACCAACCGGCGTCGACGACGGCACGGGTCGCGCCGACTGCGCCACCGAGCGCGGCGGCGAGCTCCTCCAGCAGCGTGAAGCCCTCCGGCGATCCGAGCCCGCGACCGCCGGCGACGATGATGTCGGCGTCCTCGATGGACGGGCCGCTCGACTCTTCCTTCGTCTGCTCGACGAGCGTCGCGAGCGTTGAGAACTCGGAGAAGGCCGTCTCGAAGGTCTCGACCTCGGCCGTCCCGCCCGACTCGACCGGATCGAGTGCGCCCGACCGGACCATGGCCAGCCTGGGGCCGCCCGTCCACCCCACGTCCACGAGCACCGTGTCGCCGAGCGCGGGCCGCGTGCCGACGAGCTCACCGTCCGCAACCGACAGATTCGTGAGATCCCAGTTGAGCCCCGCGCCGAGCCGCGACGCCAACCCGGCAGCGACGTCGGCTGCGAGGACGGAGGCGGCGAAGAGAACCGCGTCCGCGCCCGACTGTTCGACCAGCGTCGCGAGCGCGTCGACACGAGGCTGCGGGAGCGGAGAGACGAGCTCGGGCGCCTCGCAGGCGTAGACCTTCGACGCGCCGTATGCACCGGCTCCCGCGGCGAGACCCGCTGCGCCGTCGCCGAGCACGACACCAACTGCGTCCCCGAGCGAGGCAGCCTTCGAGAGCACACCCAGGCCACCTTTCTCGAGCGCGTCGCCGTGATGCTCGAGGAACACGAGCGACTTCACAGCAGCTTCCTCTCGACGACGAGGTCGAGGATCTTCTGCGCGGCCGACCCGTCGTCCTCGATCTTCACCTGGTCGCCACGCGAGGGCGGCGGCCCGAGGTCGAGCACGGTCGTCCGCGCGCCCGCCTCACCCGCCGAAACCGCGTCGACACCGACATCTGCCAGCGACAGCGTCTCCTGCGACTTCGTCTTCGCGCCCATGATCCCCTTGAGGGACGGGTAGCGCGGCTCGTTGATCGCATCCGAGACGGCGACGACCGCTGGGAGAGGAGCAGTGATGACGTCGTAGCCGTGCTCTGTCTGGCGCTTCCCCGTCACCGACTCGGCCTCGGCGGTGAGCGACGCGACTTGCGAGATCACCGGCCGGCGCAGGATGTCGGCAACGGCCGACCACAACACTGCGCCGTCGCCGTCGCCCGAGGCCTGTCCGAACAGCACGAGATCGGCGGCCTCACGCTCGAGCGCACCCGCCAGCGCCCGCGCGGTGCCGAGCAGATCCGAGCCGGGAGCCGCCTCGTCCGACACGAGCACGGCCCGATCAGCCCCCATCGCGAGCGCCTTGCGCAACGACTCCGCAGCCTTCGACGGCCCGAGCGAGATGAGCACAACCTCGCCGCCCTGAGCTTCCTTGATGCGCAACGCCTCCTCGACCGCGTTGAGATCGGTCGGGTTGAGGGCCGCCTCGCCGGAGCGATCGAGCCGCTTCGTGGCCGGATCGATCCGCTTGTGCACGGTCGCATCCGGCACCTGCTTGACGCAGACGGCGATCTTCATCGGCGCTGACTCTAGCGGCGGCGCCTCCGCCGACGGCTGTCCAACCGACTACGTCCGCGGAAGGTTCTCGCGCCCGCCGCGCACGCACGCAGCAACGATCTCGGGCTTGGTGACGAGCGCTTCGCAGTCGGCAACTCGAGCCTCCGCTGTCATCCGAAACCGGCCGAGGACCGTCCCGAGCCCGTAGTAGCAGTCCTCCCGAACGCCCGAGTGGACCGTCTCGCAGAGATCACGAGCACGCTCAGCACTCGTGAAGTTGGCCGTCATGTCGTAGGCGGCAGCGCCGACGCACTCGCCCTCGCCACCGTACTCGCGCGTGATCACACACAGTTCGGCAACCTGCTCGGGGTCACGACCGGTTCGGGTCGAGGCATCGCGACCGAACGAACGGAAGCACCAGACGACGAAGTCGCTCTCGACGCCGGCGCAGATCTCGGCCGTCCGCTCCCAGTCGTCCCCGACGAGAGGCAGGATCCGCGACGTGACGATCTGGTAGCAGCGTTTCTTCAGTTGCACGGATAGAGCGGGTCGTCGTCCTTGAGAAAGATCGACGTGAACCCGTACGAAGACGACATGTTCTCCATGAAGGCGCCGCCCCGGCATGCGTCGCGATCCCACCAGCGGTCGAGTCGCGAGCACACCTCGAGCGAGATGGGGAGGTTCAGCCCCGTGGCGATCATCAGCCC
>DATKBJ010000080.1:0-17230 GCA_035514135.1 Gaiellaceae bacterium
GCGCCGCCTCGCGGGCATCGGCGATTCCGCTGTGGCGCGCTGCGGGGAAGTCGGTAGCGTGCGCGCCCATGACCGACGAAACGAAGGACGCCAAGGACGAGCGCAAGGCAGACCACGAGCCGCCGAAGGGCGCGGAGACCACCGGCAGCTGGGGTCGCGGACGCAAGGCGATCGGCTACACCGCGACGGGGAAGTGGACCGTCCTCCGCAAGAACGAGAAGCCGGCCGCCGAGATCTTCTCGGTCTCGTACATCGCGACAGGCGACGACCCGGCCCGGCCCGTCACCTTCGTCTTCAACGGCGGGCCTGGGGCGGCCTCCGCGTACCTCCACATGGGCGCCGTCGGGCCGCTCCGCGTCGACTTCCCGGCGGACGGGACGCTGCCCTCGGTGCCCGCCCGTCTGGTCGAGAACGAGTCCTCGTGGCTCGCGTTCACGGATGTCGTCTTCGTCGATCCGGTCGGAACGGGCTTCAGCCGCGTCGTCGAGCCCGAAAAGAAGGGTGAGGGGAAGGAGGGCGGCAAGCCGGACGACGCCGACCCCGATCCGAAGGAGTACTTCGGCTACCAGCGCGACCTCGAGTCGCTGTGCGAATTCATGGGCCGCTGGCTGTCCGAGAACGGGCGCTGGGGGTCCCCAATCTTCATCGCAGGTGAGAGCTATGGCGGCTACCGCGTCGGCCGGCTCGCGCGTGTGCTCCAGGAGACGGCGGGCATCGGTCTCAACGGCGCGATCCTCATCTCGCCCGCGCTCGAGATCACGAGCCTCACGCCGACCGACTACGACGTGCTGCCCTGGGTCGAGCGCGTCCCGACGATGGCCGCCGCCGCCCTGCATCACGGCCGCTCGCGCGCGTTCAGGAAGGGCTCGTCGCTCGAGAAGGCTCTGCGCGCCGCCGAGGATTTCGCGACAGGTGAGTACGCGACGCTCCTGACGCGCGGCGCGGCCATGCCTGCGAAGGAGCGCGCTCGCATCATCGAGCGCCTCGCGGACGTGGTCGGACTTCCGCAAGACGTCGTTGCGCGCGCGGACGGGCGCGTCGGAATACTGACCTTCGTCCGCGAGCTGCTTCGGGACGAGCGCAAAGTCGTCGGTCTCTATGACGCGACGATCACCTCGATCGACCCGTTCCCCGACCGCACGGACTTCACCTGGCCGGATCCGACGCTCGCCGGCATCGGCCCCGCGTACACGATGGCCGTCAACCGGATGCTCCGCTCCGAGATCGGCGTCGAGACGGATCGCGAGTACGCGCTCCTTTCCTATGACGTCTTCACGTCCTGGAAGAACGACGCCGAGCATCACGCCTTTGCATCGCCGCCCGGCGCGACAGACGACTTCCGCTACGGGATGGCGCTCAACCCGCACATGAAGGCGTTCATCACGCACGGACAGTACGACCTCGTGACGCCGTACTTCGCGAGCGATCGGCTGCGGAACCTCATGCGGCTCGACCCGCAGATGGCGGGCCGGCTCACGGTGCAGCACTGGGGCGGCGGGCACATGTTCTACGCCTGGGAGACGAGCAGGCACGCGTTCACCGCGGCGATCGCGGCCTTCGTCGCCGACGCGTTGTAGGGGCGCGAGCCCTGCCTGAAGGATGAACGGCTGGTGCCTGGCTGAAGCCAGGCACCCTGCTAGCTGTCGGGCTTCCTGCTTCAGCCCGACAGCCGACGTACCCGACTACCCGCCCCTACGAAGAGCGCTCGCCGCGCTCCGCGAGATAGGCGTTCGCAAGCTGGCTGGGCGCCTGGATGAGCCACGCGTCCTCCAGGCGCTCGCGAAGCTCCTCGCGATCGATCGCCTCGAGCCGAACCTGCACCCCCGGCCAATCCTCGTAGTGGGGACTGGAGAAGTAGATCTCCGGGTTCGAGTCGAGGATCAGTTGCTTCTCTTCGCGCTCGACGCGAATGCCGAGCCCGCCTCCGTCCCGCTCGCGTGCCGCCCAGGCGAAGAGCTTGCCGCGCACGCGGAAGGCAGTGCGATCCTCTCCCGAGTCCTCGGCCTCGGGCAGCGAGAGGGCGAGCTCGCGAACGGTGTCCCAGTCCACCACCGGGCCGGACGATAGCCCGGAGAGCGGGTTCGACCGGCTCGCTTCCTAGAGTCTCGGCGGTGGAGTCGCGGGAGACGAAGCGCGTCGAGCTCGTGCTGCCGATGCGGACGGTCCTGATCGTCGCTGCGGCGATTGCGCTCATGGCCGCGTTCGCTGTCATCGGCGACACCTTCCTCGTCGTGTTCGTCGGCATCTTCCTCGCGTTCGTGTTCGAGTATCCCGTTCGCTTCGTGATGGCGAGGACGCGGTTGGGCCGTGGCCTGGCGGCGACGATGACCGTGCTCGGAACGGCACTCCTCGTTGTCGCGCTCCTTCTCCTCCTGCTCGTTCCGATGGTCGGAAGCGTGCGCGACTTCCTGCAGGATCTGCCAGCGATCGTCGACGACCTGCGCTCGTCCGACGAGCTCTCCTCCTGGCTCGGCAACTCTGGCGCGGCCGGGAACGTGCAGGACGGCGCGGAGGAGATCTCGGTCTCGGTCCCGGATGCGATCTCCGCCGTCCTCGGCATCGCCGGCGGCTTCTTCACGGTCTTCCTCGCCGGCTTCACCATCCTCTTCATCTGCCTGTTCCTGCTCACGGACGTGGGCAACCTCAAGCGGTCGCTCACGAGCGTCCTCATGCCCGGGGACGACACGCGCTGGGTCGAGGTCTGGGAGCGCGTGACGGAGACGATCTCGCGCTGGGCGATCGGCGTGATCGTCATCGCCTCGATCGCCGGCACGATCCAGGGGACGACGGCGTGGCTCCTCGGCTCGAGCTATGCGATCGCGCTGGGCGTGATCGCGGGCCTGCTCGACATGATCCCGAACATCGGAGCGACGATCGCCGGGTTCATCCTCGTCCCGACGCTCTGGGCCGAGGAAGGAGTGACGGCGGCGATCATCATGCTCATCGTCGTTCTCGCCTACCAGCAGCTCGAGAACAACGTGCTGACGCCCAAGATCCAGGGGAAGGCGGTGCAGCTCTCGGCCTTCTTCATCATCGTCGCGGTCACGCTCTTCGGCGCGCTGCTCGGGGTTCTCGGCGCGCTCACCGCCGTCCCGCTCGCCGCGACGATCCAGATCTTCGTCCAGGAGCTGACGAAGGCGCGACGCGAGAAGGTCGCGGCCGCGAGAGCGGCGACGCAGACGGCGTAGGCACCATTCGGCCATGGCCGAGTCGGTCTGGGACTATCCTCGCCCACCGAGCGTCGAAGCGTCCGCGCGCCGCATCCGCGTCGAGCTCGGCGGTGAGACGATCGTCGACACGAGGCGCGCGCAGCGCGTGCGCGAGACCAGTCACCCGCCCGTCTACTACATCGCGACCACTGAGATCGCGCCCGGCGTTCTCGTTCCGTCGGGCGGGCGGACGACGTTCTGCGAATGGAAGGGCATCGCCTCGTACTACGACGTCGTCGTGGGCGACCGCCGGGTCGAGCGGGCGGCCTGGGCGTACCACGATCCGCGCCTCGGCTTCGAGCAGCTTCGCGACGCGATCGCGTTCTACCCCGGACGGATGGACGCTTGCTACGTGGACGACGAGCGCGTCGTTGCGCAGCCGGGCGACTTCTACGGTGGGTGGATCACATCCGACGTCGTCGGCCCCTTCAAGGGCGAGCCCGGAACACGCGGCTGGTAATCAGCCTGCGAGTGGCGCCCCGAGGACGACGGCCGCAGTGCCGACGGCGCCCGCCACGAGCAACGTGAGCACGATTCCCCGCCGTGCGACGAACAGCAGCACCGTGGCGAGTGCCAGCACGGCGTACTGCCACGTCTCCTGGAGCGCAAGCGTGAGCGGGACTGCCGACCCGAGGATCGCGCCGATCGAGGCGGGGCCGGCGCCGTCGAAGAACGCCCTGACGTCGCGGTTCGCGACGAAGCGATCGAAGCGCCGAGCCCCCACGAGGACGAATGCGAAGGACGGCACGAAGGCGACGGCCGCGGCGAGTAGCGCGCCCGGGATACCGGCGGCGGCATACCCAACGACCGCGACCGTGTGCGTCACCGGTCCGGGAGTGACCTGGCCGAGCGCAACCGCGTTCAGGAACTCGGTGTCGGTCATCCAGCCGTAGCGCTCGACGGCGTCGGCCTGCATCAGCGGAATGATCACGAAGCCGCCTCCGTACGACAGCGCGCCGACCTTGAAGGCGACCCAGCTGAGCGAGGCGAGCGTGCCGCCGCTTGCGGCGAGGAGCAGGGCCGCCGGGAACGGCGCCAGCGAGAGGCTGCCGCGGATCGTGCGCCGCCAGCCGACCTCGACCAGGCCACAGGCGACGAGGACGGCCACGAGCCATGGTCCGAGCGTCGCGGCCGCCGCTCCTCCGAGGAGCGCATAGACGACGAACCGCCAACGGACGTCCTGCGCGACGCGTTCCCACGCTGGTGGCAGCAGCGCGAGCCCGGCGTGGACGGCGACAGCCGCGACGGCGGCTCCCGCGCCGGCGCCGGCTCCGCGGATCCAGTCGGGCGGATCGCCGAGGAAGAGTGCCGCGAGGGCGACGATGAGAACGAGCCCGGGGACGATGAACGCAAGCCCGCCGACCACCGCACCGGCGACGCCGCTCGTCCTCCAGGCAGTGAAGATCGCGAGCTGGGTCGATGCTGGGCCGGGGAGGAGGTTGCACGCTGCGAGGCCGTCCTCGAACTGTGCGGCCGGCATCCAGCGGCGGCGTTCGACGACCAGCTCGCGGAGCAGCGCGATGTGTGCCGGCGGCCCGCCGAAACCGACGATCCCGATCCGGCCCCACGCGCGCGCCACCGCACCGAGCTTGGGCATGTCCGCCTAGACCGCGGCGGTTGCGACAGCCGCCTCGCCCTCGCCCACGGCGACGACGTCGCGACGGCTCAACAGGAACAGGAGTGCGAAGAAGCCCCCCGCGATGAGGAGGGCGCTGCCGAGGTATGCGACGTGGAACCCGTCCACGAGCGCCTGCGCCTGATCTGCCGGCTGCGGCTCGCGCCCGAGACCCTGAAGCGTGTCGCCGGTCGCGTCGACTGCGAGCGTCGCGAGGATGGCGAGCCCGAGCGCCCCGCCGATCTGCTGCGACGTGTTGAAGAGGCCGGATGCGAGCCCAGCGTCGTCGGAGGGGATGCCGCTCGTCGCGATGAGCGTGATCGGGACGAACGTGAGGCCCATCCCGATCGATGCGAGCATGATCCCGGGCAGCAGGTCGGTGACGTACGAGCCGTCGGGCTGGAGACGCATGAACAGGAGCAGCCCCACGATCGCCATCGGCATGCCGATGAGCGGCACCGCGCGGGCGCCGAGCGACGCGACGAGCTTCTGAGAGAGTCCGGCGCCGATGATGATCCCCGCCGTGAACGGGAGGAACGCGAGCCCGGCCTCCAGCGCGGTGTAGCCCAGCACGCGCTGGAGGTAGAGCGTGTTGAAGTAGAACATCGCAAAGAGCCCGGCAGCGACGAGAAACATCACGACGTTCGCCGCTCGCACGGTCCGCACCCGGAAGATGCTGAGGCGGACGAGCGGCTCCGCCGACCGGCGCTCGATCACGACGAAGGCGGCGAGGAGCAGGATTGCGACAGCGAAGAAGCCGCCGGTGCGGAGCGACGTCCAACCGTTCTCCTGCGCCTTGACGATTCCGTAGACGAGTACGAGCAGGCCGGCGGTGACGGTCACCGCGCCCGCGACGTCGAAGCTCTTGTGCGCGTGCTCGTCCTTCGACTCGGGGACGATCCGCAACGAGGCGATGAACACCGCAATGCCGACGGGGACGTTGACGTAGAAGATCCACGGCCACGAGAGCGTCGTCGTGAGCACGCCACCCAGCACGAGCCCCACCGCACCGCCGCCCACCGCGATCGCCGCCCACACGCCCATCGCCTTCGTCCGCTCCGCGCCCTCCGCGAAGGTCGTCGTGATGATCGACAGAGCGGCCGGAGCGACGAGCGCCGCGCCGAGTCCCTGCAGGCCGCGGAACACGATGAGCGCTTCGGACGTCGGCGCAAGCCCGTTCAGGAGCGACGCGACCGTGAAGATCACGACGCCGACGAGGAAGATCCGCTTCCGACCGATGAGGTCGCCCGCTCGTCCTCCGAGCAGAAGGAACCCGCCGAAGACGAGCGTGTATGAGTTGACGATCCACTGTAGGTCCGCGTCCGACATCTCGAGATCGGTCTGGATCGAGGGCAGGGCGACGTTCACGATCGTCGCGTCCAGGATCACCATGAACTGCGCCATGCACACGAGCGACAGGACGAGCCAGGGGTTGCGGTGCGCGGTCATCGAAGCGGCACCCTAGCGATGCGTTTCGAGTCCATGTGGTTATCGTCCGCGCCGTGACCGAGATGCGGCTCTACGACCTGCGCGTTACCGTCGAGCGGATCGAAGGGCGCTCGGTCTGCGGCCTCGAGGTGGGCGACTGGTTCGAGGTCACCGAGTCGAGCCGTGTCCGCATTCCGGAGGGGAAGCACTTCTGCCTCTTCGCGATGCAGTCGGTGCTCGCGCTCCTGCCCGCCAAGATGCGGCGCCTTCCCGACGAGGACTGGCTGGAGCGGGACTCCCTTGTCGCCTGCCCCGATCCCGACGAGCGGCTGGTCATGCGCATCGAACGGATCGGCGAGCGCGCGCTCGTCACCGAGGAGCTGACGTAGCGCGCGAGCTCGGCATCGGGCTCCGGACCGATCAGGAGCCTGCGACGTACGAGGCGATCGCGCGGCGGGCCGAGGACGCGGGCATCGATGTCATCTCGGTGTTCCACGACCTGCTCTACCAGCCGGCGATCGGCCCGCTGCTGCTCATGGCCCGCGTCACGGAGCGCATCCGGCTCGGGCCGGCTGCGCTCAATCCGTTCACGCTGCACCCCTACGAGATCGCGGGTCAGACCGCGATGCTCGACTCGGTGTCGGAGGGGCGCGCGTACCTCGGGCTCGCCAAGGGAGCCTGGCTCGACCGACTCGGGATCGGGGAGGAGCGACCGCTCGCAGCACTACAGGAGGCGGTCGCGATCGTCCGGGCGTTGCTCGCCGGAGACACCGCAGGCGTCGCGGGTGAGCGCTTCACGCTCGAGCCCGAAACTGCCTTCGCGTACCCGCGTGTACGTGGCGAGGTGCCGCTCCTCATCGGAACGTGGGGGGTCGAGACGGCGCGCTGGGCGGGCACGGTCGCGGATGAGCTCAAGATCGGCGGGAGCGCCAACTCGGCCCTCGTGCCGCTCGTCCGTACGTGGATCGACAACCCCGGCGTTCGGCTCGTCCTCGGCTGCGTGACCGTCGTCGACGAGGACGGCGACTGGGCCCGCGAGCACGCCGCCGCGATGGTGCAGCCGTACCTCGACGTCGTCGCCCGCCACGACCCGACGCTCGAACCCGGCGCGGAGCCACAGCTCGAGCGCTTCTGCATCGCCGGCACACCGGAGCACGTCGCAGAGCGCGTCATGGAGCTCTGGGATGCCGGCGTCGACCGCGTCGAGCTCGGCACCCCGCAGGGTCGAACGCCGCTGTCGGGCGTCGAGCTCATCTGCGACCGGGTCCTGCCGCTGCTTCGCTGATGCCGTTCGCTACGGTGGGCGGCCATGTCGTCCTCCGTCGCACTCTCGCTCGAGCAGCAGCTCGAGCAGCATCGGGTCGAGCTGACCGCGTACTGCTATCGCATGCTCGGCTCGGTCGACGCCGAGGACGCCGTCCAGGAGACCTTCATCCGCGCGTGGCGCGCGCACGAGCGCTTCGAGGGCCGCTCGGCGCTGCGTTCGTGGCTCTACCGGATCGCGACCAACGTCTGCCTGGACATGATCGCGAGCCGGAAACGGCGCGCGCGCCCGATGGATCTCGGGCCTGCGGGCGAGCCGATCGTCGAGAACCTGCGCACGCCCGACCAGCTCTGGATCGAGCCGATGCCCGACAGCCTCGTCCTCGGCGGTGGCGATCCCGCGGAGATCGTCGGCGCCCGCGAGTCGGTGCGTCTTGCCTTCGTCGCTGCGCTGCAAGAGCTTCCGCCGCGCCAGCGCGCGGTGCTCATCCTCTGCGAGGTGCTGCGCTGGAAAGCGGCGGAAGTCGCGGAGCTGCTGGAGACGAGCGTTGCCTCGGTCAACAGCGCGCTCCAGCGCGCCCGCGCGACGCTCGAGTCCAGCGATGCGAAGCCGACGTCGACGGCGCCCTCGGTCGACGCCGCCGACGAGGAGCTTTTGCGCCGCTACGTCGCCGCCTTCGAGCAGTACGACATGGACACGCTCACGTCGCTCATCCACGAGGACGCGACGCAGTCGATGCCGCCGTTCGACCTGTGGCTCACGGGCCGCGACGACATCTTCACGTGGTGGGTCGGTCCCGGGAACGGCTGCCGTGGATCGCGCGTCATCCCCGTCCAGTCTGCGAACGGCGCGCCGGCCTTCGGCCAGTACAAGCCGGCGGACGCCGACGACGGCTACGAGCCCTGGGCGCTGCAAGTCATCGAGATTGAGGATGGGAAGATCGTCGAGCTGACGTTCTTCCTCGATGTCGAGAAGCTCTTCCCGCGCTTCGGGCTTCCGCTCGCCTACGACGGCTAGTCGAACGCATAGGTGAGGACGGCGATGCCGCTCGCGAGCACCGTGGTGTCGGTGAGCGTGAGCTTCGTGACGCGGCTGTCGCGGTAGAGCAGGTCGGCCGGGCCGCCCTTGCCGACGACGAACGGATGTACCCAGAGCCGTAGCTCGTTGAGGAGCCGGTGCTCCACGAGCGCATGCGCGATCGACAGCGTCACGCATCGTGTCGTTGCTCGTCCGGGAGGACGTGCGTCAGCCCCATCAGCGCGACGAGGTCGAGCAGGGCAGGCGAGGCGCTGCGGAGATGCACCTCGCGCCCGCTGCGCCGCGCGGCGAGTTGCAGGCGGGCGAGCGCGTCGACGGTCACCGCGTCGGGCGCGACGCCGGCGACGTCGCACGTGACGACGGCGCCGCCCGAGGCCAGGAGCGCGCAGACGCGGTCGCACAGGCCGGGGAGATCGGCGCGAGTGATCGGGCCGCGGATTGCGAAGGCGACCTCGTGCGGCCCTGTTGTGGGCATCGCTCCTTGGACGGCGTGCCGGTCGGAAACTCAGCGGCCGTTTGACGGCTCCTCTCACATGTAAGTAATCTCTTACATGTGAATGGCGAAGAGAAAATGAGCGGCGCGGAGCTCGTCCGGGTGCTCGCCGCGCTCTCTAACCCACAACGACTGCGCATCCTTGCGGCGCTCGTTGGTGGGAATGTTCACGTGAGTCAGCTCGCGCGCGAGATCGGCCTGAGCCGTCCGCTCGTGCACATGCACCTGCAGCGCCTGGAGGCCGCGGGCCTCGTCACCGGGCGGCTCGAGCTTTCGGACGACGGGAAGGCGATGCGGTTCTACGACGTGACGCCGTTCGCCATCCACCTGACACCGGAACTCGTGGTCGAGGCGGCTCGAACGCTTCAACCCGAAGCAACGGAAACGACCGAACGAAAGGAGACCCAATGACGATTCTGGCAGTGACCGAGTGGCCGGAGGCGGCGATCGCGATCGCAGGCATCGCGTTCATCACGATCGTCCTCAGCGTTCTGATCTGGCAGGCCTTCTCGACCGGCCGAATGGGCCTTGCGGGACGCAGGGACAAGGAGTACCGCAAGCTCGTCGACGAGCTCACGGCGGTGCAACAGGCTACGACGGCCGAGCTCCAGAAGGCGAACGAAGCGCTCGCGCAGCTGCGTGAGCAGACCCGCGAGCTCGAGGCTGGCCTGAGGGAAGTGGACCGCGTGCTCAAGGCCGTGGAATAGGTTACGCGGCCGATGAGTTTCAAGGCGCTACGCAGTCAATGCCGTCAATAACGATCTTACGAGGGTTGGTGGAGAATGTCTGAGCAGCAAGCACGGCTCGCAGCACACGAACGACTGTCCACGGGCGCGCTCGCGAGCTGGATGCGCGCGTGCGCATCGCATCCTTGGCGGGTGATGATCGCCTGGGTCGGGATCATCGCCGGGCTCATCCTTCTTGTCGCGACGGTCGGCGGGAGCTTGAAGGACGAGTTCGAGATCCCCGGCTCCGACACCCAGAGGGCGACCGATCTCATCGAGGCTGAGTTCGCGTCCGAGCAGGGCGGCGTGCTGAACCTCGTGTTCGCCGCCCCCGAGGGTGAGCGCCTCGACACCGACGAGCGCAAGGCTGCGATCGAAGAAGCGATCGCGAAGATCCAGACGTCGGAGTTCGCCCCGACCGACGACGCCGCGGGGATCGACAATGTCGGCGACCCGTTCGACGAGCAGACGTTCTCGGACGACGGCCGCATCGCCTACGCGGAGGCCCAATTCGACCGGATCATCTACGAGAACAGTCGCGAGGCCGTGGTGGCGGTGCAGGAAGCCGTGCGTGAGACGGTCGAGCCGGCGGGAGTCGTCGTCGAGTTCAGCGGCGACGCGGAGTTCCCGCCGATCGAACAGGGAACCCAGGAGCTCCTCGGCTTGCTCGCCGCGCTCATCGTGCTCTTGATCGTGTTCCGCACGCTCGTCGCGACGGCGATCCCGCTGGCGCTGGCGATCGTCGCGCTCATGACCGCGTTCCTGCTCTTGTTCATCCTCGCCGGTCTCACCGACATCAACACGATCACGCCATTGCTCGTGTCGATGATCGGCCTCGGCGTGGGGATCGACTACTCGCTGTTCATCGTCACGCGCTTCCGGCAGTTGCTGCACGAGGGACTGTCGCCTCGTGACGCGGCTGCGGAGGCGGGTGCGTCCGCGGGGCGGGCAGTGCTCTTCGCGGGCCTGACGGTCGCGATCTCGGTGACCGGGCTCGCCTTCTTCGGCCTCGACTTCATCACGAAGCTCGGGATCGGCTCGGCGCTGGGCGTGCTCACGACCGTGCTGATCGCGAACTCGCTGCTGATCGCGGTTCTCGCCAAGCTCGGGCACAAGGTCGACCGGCTGAAGGTGCCGTTCCTGCCCAAGCTCGACGACTCCGAAGCCGCGCGGGAGACGACCCCGATCGCCCGTTGGGGACGGTTTGTCACCAGGAACGCACGCGCGGTGTTCGTCGTCGTGCTGGTAGTCCTGCTCGGGCTTGCCGGGACGTCGGCGCTCGTGCGCCTCGGCGCCTCGGACCAGGGCACGCAGCCGACGGATCAGACTGCGCGCCGCGCGTACGACCTGCTCGCCCTGGGCTTCGGGCCTGGGTTCAACGGGCCGATCCCGATCGTCGTCGACGTCAACGGCGACGAAGGAGCCGCGCAGCGCGTGTATGCGCGCGTGCAGAACCTCGAGGGCGTCGCCTCCGCGGGCGAGCCGCAGTTCAACGATCCGAAGACGGTCGCGATCGTCTTCGTGACGCCGGACTCGGCGCCGCAGGACGAGGCGACGAGCGATCTCGTGACGCGGTTGCGCTCGGAGGTTGTACCGGCCGCCGTCGAGGGCGGCGATGCCGTCGCGTACGTCTCGGGCCTCACGGCTGCGTTCGCGGACATCGCGGACCGCATCTACGAGCGGCTGCCGCTGTTCCTGCTCTACGTCATCGGCGTCACGTTCATCGTGCTCGCGATTGCGTTCCGGTCGATCGTGGTCTCCCTGACCGCGGCCGTCACGACGCTCCTGTCGGCATTCGTCGGTTTCGGCGTGCTCACGCTCATCATCCAGGAGGGCTACCTGCTCTCGCTGATGGGGCTCGACAGGACCGGGCCGATCGAGACGTTCGTGCCACCGATCGCCTTCGCGATCCTGTTCGGGCTCTCGATGGACTACATGGTGTTCCTCATGAGCCGCATCCGGGAGGAGCACGTGCACGGCCTGTCGACGCGGGAAGCGGTCGAGCACGGCATCGCGGCGATCGGGCGGGTCGTCGTGGCCGCGGCGATCATCATGGGCACGGTCTTCGCCGCGTTCATTCTCACGTCCGACCGGATCTCGAAGGAGTTCGGCCTGCTGCTCGCGGTCGCGATCCTCACGGATGCGCTTCTCGTCCGGATGACGCTCGTGCCGGCGTTCTTCACGCTCCTCGGCGAGAAGACGTGGTACATGCCGCGCTGGCTCGATCGACTGTTGCCGAACATCACGATCGAGCCGCCGCACGACGGCGAGCCTGTCTCGCCTTCGCCGGTCGCGCGGCCGGAGCCCAGCGAGGCCTGAGCGATGAGTTTCGCGGTCGTCGGGCGTCTCAGAGCGGACACCCGACGACCGCGAAAGGACGCACGATGCTCCTCGACTCCCGCTCCCGCTGGCTCGCACTCCTGACCGTCTGCCTCGGCGACCTGATGATCGTCCTCGACGTGACGATCGTCGGCGTTGCGCTCCCGTCGATCCGCGAGGATCTCGGCTTCTCCGAGACCTCCCTCGCCTGGGTGGTGAACGCGTACCTGCTGACGTTCGGCGGGTTCCTGCTGCTGGGTGGAAGGCTCGGCGACCTCTTCGGGCACCGTCGCCTGTTCATCGCGGGGATCACGCTGTTCACGCTCGCCTCGCTCGCCTGCGGTCTCGCGAGCTCGCAGGCGGCGCTGATCGGGGCGAGGGCGGTGCAGGGCGTCGGCGGGGCGGTCGTCTCCGCGGTCGCGCTGTCGCTCATCATCACGCTCTTCACCGAGCCCGGGGAGCGGGCGAAGGCGATGGGCGTGTTCGGCTTCGTCGCCGCCGGCGGCGGCTCAATCGGCGTGCTCCTCGGCGGCGTCCTCACGGACGTGCTCGACTGGAGCTGGATCTTCCTCGTGAACGTCCCGATCGGGATCGCGGTCATCGCGTTCTCGCTCGTCGTGTTGCCGGGCGGTCGAGGGATTGCCTCTGGCGTCCGGCTCGACATCGCCGGCGCGGTGGCCGTGACCGTGTCTGTCATGGTCGCGGTCTACGCGATCGTGAATGGCAACGAGGTGGGCTGGACGACCGCTCGGACGCTCGGACTGCTGGGGATCGCCGCTGCGCTGATGGGCACGTTCCTGCTCATCGAGTCGCGCGTCGGCGCGCCGCTCGTCCCGCTCGGGCTCTTCAAGCTCCGCAATCTCGCGGTGTCGAACGTCGTGGGGATTCTGTGGTCGGCGGCAATGTTCGCGTGGTTCTTCCTGTCGGCGCTCTACCTGCAGCTCGTCCTCGGCTACAGCCCGATGGAGGTCGGCCTCGCGTTCCTGCCCGGCAACATCATCATGGCTGTCTTCTCGCTCGGCCTTTCGGCGAGGATCGTGATGCGCTTCGGGATCCGTGCACCGCTCGGCATCGGCCTCGGGCTCGCCTCACTCGGGCTGCTCCTGTTCGCGCGGGCGCCGGTGGACGGCACGTTTGCCGTCGACGTGCTCCCGAGCATGATCCTGCTCGGCATCGGCGCCGGCATGGCGTTCAACCCGCTGCTGCTCGCTGCGATGAGCGATGTCTCGCAGGAGGAGGCGGGACTCGCCTCGGGCGTGGTCAACTCCGCGTTCATGATGGGCGGCGCGCTCGGCCTCGCCGTCCTCGCGAGTCTCGCCGCGTCGCGGACGGACACGCTGACGGCCGCCGGAAGCGGAGAGCTCGAAGCGCTCGCGGGTGGCTACCACGCCGCGTTCCTCGTCGGCGCGATCTTCGCCGCCAGTGCCGCTGCGATCGGCGTGACGTTGCTGAGGCCGCGCGAGCTGCCGACCGAAGCGCATAGCGTGGCAGACGCGCACGCTGCGCCCGAAGCGGCCTGACCCACGAGAGGAGAGTCATGGACTGGAAGCTCGAGCTCGTCCTCGTCCCGGTCTCGGATGTCGACCGAGCGAAGGCTTTCTACACGGAGAAGCTCGGCTTCTCGCTCGACGTCGATCACCGGATCAGCGACGAGTTCCGCGTCGTCCAGATGACGCCACCTGGCTCGGCCTGCTCGATCACGATCGGCGTCGGCCTCACCGATGCGGAGCCCGGCTCGTACCGTGGAACGCACCTCGTCGTCCATGACATCGACGCCGCGCGCGAGGAGCTCGTCTCGCGCGGAGTCGATGTCGGCGAAGTGCGCCACTACGACCGCGCCGCAGGCGAGTGGCGGCCGGGATCGCATCCGGAGCACGACGACTACGCGTCGTTCGCCGACTTCGCTGACCCGGACGGCAACACGTGGGTCCTGCAGGAGGTGCCGGCGAGCGGCCCGCATACCTAGAGTCAGCCAGGCTGCTCGTCCACCATGACCTCGTGCGTTCCGACGCTCGTCCTGCGCCCTGCGGTCTCGGGCGGTCTCATCGCATCGAGAGCCTCGTGGACGCGACGTGCATCCTCCTCGGTCTCCGTGAAGATCAGGTCGACGGTCGCCCCGGCTTGGGCGGTCGGCGAGGGACATCACGCGCTTCACGCATTCGCGAAGCATCGAGAACGTCTCCGTCAACCCCGTGGGCGCAGACTCCATCCGCGCGATCTCGCGGAACCGCGCCATGTCGCGGTTGGTGCTGGAGTTACGGACGGCGATTCTGTCGTACGGGCGCTTGCCCCACAACCTCGTCAGTCCGGGAGGAGCGGCATCGAGATGCCCTCGTCGCGGCCCACGAGCACTGCCCGGGTTACCGCGGCGGATCCGTAGCGGTCACGCACCTCGTCGAGCGCGGCATCGAGCGCATCGGGACGCCAGTCCTCGGTCAGTGTCAGCTGGATGCGGTCGGCGTCTTCGAGGTTGGTGAGTGAGATGCCGACGAGCGTGATTCCGCGGCGCTCGATCAGTGGCCAGGAGTCTCCGAGCAGGCCGTGTGCCACGTCGAGAAGAACCTGTGACCGATCGGTCAATCGAGGCATCGTGAAGGAGCGCGTCGCCCGCGTGAAGTCGTCGAAGCGGATCCGGAGAACGACCGTACGACACAGCCTCCGGGCTCGCCGCAATCGCCGCGCGACGCGATCGACGATTGCGATGACTGACGAGTCAACCTCCCCGAAGGTTCTCGGCCTTCGGCCCAGCGCCCGCTGCGAGCCAATCGACCGTCGCCGCGTGCCGGTCCGGACGCGTCGCGGATCGCGGTTGTGGGCGAGGGCGTGGAGGTGGCGCCCCGAGGCTTGCCCGAGGAGCGACACCAGCACGGCTTCGTCGAGGGCTGCCACCTGCCCGACCGTCCTGAGTCCCCCGGCATGGAGCTTCGTCGCGGTCACGCGACCGACGCCCCAGAGCCGCTCGACCGGCAGCGGGTGCAGGAAGCCGAGCTCGTCGTCCGGGGGAACCGAGAGGAGCCCGTTCGGTTTCGCGACACCGCTTGCCACCTTGGCGAGGAACTTCGTCCGTGCGATCCCGACGGTGATCGGCAGCCCTACCTCGGCGAGCACCTGCTCGCGGAGACGAGTGGCGATCGCAGCGGGTGGGCCCGCGAGTCGCTCGAGCCCGCGGACGTCGAGGAACGCCTCGTCGATCGACAGCCCCTCGACGAGCGGCGTCGTGTCCTCGAACACCTCGAAGACCGCCCTGCTGGCTTCCGAGTACGCCGACATCCGCGGGGGCACGACCACCGCTCGCGGACAGAGACGTCGCGCCTGCCGTCCACCCATGGCCGTCTTGACGCCGTAGGCCTTCGCTTCATAGCTCGCCGCGAGGACGACCCCGCCGCCGACGATCACCGGCCGTCCGCGCAGCCGAGGATCGTCGCGCTGCTCGACCGACGCGAAGAACGCATCGAGGTCGGCGTGGAGGATCGTCCCGGTCTCCGACACGAACACATGTTCGCACAGGAGATCGAAGGTCGCGCCGCGCTACATTGCGGCATGGCCGAAGGAGCGCGCACCGCTGCTCACTGGGATGCGGCGTACACGTCGCGCGGCTTCGACGGCGTCAGCTGGTACCAGGCGGTCCCCACCGTCTCGCTCGAGCTGATCGAGGAGCTCCGGGTACGACCCGATGCTGCCGTGATCGACGTGGGCGGAGGAACGTCCTTCCTCGTCGACCACCTCTTCGGCCGTGGCTTCACCGACCTCGCCGTGCTCGACGTGTCGGCGGCGGCGCTCGAAGCGACCTGAGGTCGACTGCCCGCTGACGCGCCCGTGCGGTGCGTCCAGGCGGACGTCCTCGAGTGGGTGCCCGACCGGCGCTACGACCTCTGGCACGACCGCGCGGGCTACCACTTCCTCGTCGACGACGGCCAACGTCAGCAATACCTCCGGACGTTGAGCGCAGCGGTCGGGCGGGGCGGCGGTGTGATCGTCGGGACGTTCGCGGCCGACGGGCCCGAGGTCTGCTCGGGCCTCCCCGTCAGGCGCTACTCGGCCGACGACCTACGCGTCGCGCTCGGAGACCGGTTCGAGGTCGTCGCGACGCGGCGCGAGGAGCACGTGACACCGGGCGGCACGGTCCAGCCGTTCACCTGGGTTGCGGGCGCGCTGAGCTAGGGAAGCCAGCCGTCGCGATAGCTCGTCGGCTCGCGCGCGCCATGGCGCGCGCGGATCGCGGCGTACGCCTCGTCCGGGATGGTCGTCTCCCGTTCGACTCCCGCCTCGTGACGAAGCGCGACGTCGTCCACCGTGTAGCCGCCCCAGTCCGGCCCGTCCTGGTGTTGGCGCGCGCCCACGGCCACGACAACGCACGGACCATTCCCCGCCCCGACGATCGTGTGCTTCGTCTGGGGCGGGCAGTGCACGAAGTCCCACTGCCGAAGAGGCCGCTCCTCGCCCTCGACGATGAGCAGCGCTTCCCCTGCCACGACGAGGAAGTTCTCCTGGTCGGCCTCCCAGTGGTACATCGCCATCGCCTCTCCCGGCGCGAAGACCTGGATGTTGATGCCCACCTGCGGGAAGTCCTGCTCGCCCTCTAGATCGCAGAACGCGCCTCGCCCTTCGACGTGGTACCAGCGCGCGTCGCGTGCGTTGAGGACGAACCACCCGTCGCCTGTCGGGACGCTGCCGTGCTCGCCGGTCTCGATCTTCGCTTCCTCGACCATCTGGGGAGCTTGCCGGATCGCGACGCCCGCGCGCAACTGCGAGCGCGAGTCCGGGAATTCCCGTATGCACACCGAGCGCCGTCGCTCCACACGTGCTACGTGAGGGTCGTTCGCATCGCCGTCGCACTCGCAGCGCTCGGAGCTCTCTACTCGCGGTTCCTGCGCCAGCGGGTTCTACGATGGGGCGCGTCCGCGGACGAGGCTGCGGCTCGTCTACCCGGGGACGAACTGCTCGAGGACGCCGACGGCGTCGCGACCCGCGCGATCGACGTCGCTGCGCCACCGAGCGCGGTCTGGCCGTGGATCGCCCAGATGGGGCCACGGCCGCGTGGTGGCGCCTACACGTACGACTGGATCGAGAACCTGATCGGCCTCGACATGCACAGCACCGAACGTGTTCTCCCCGAGTTCCAGCACCCGGCGGTCGGTG
>DATKBJ010000081.1:0-25566 GCA_035514135.1 Gaiellaceae bacterium
GAGTCTCCCGATGGGCGCGCTTCGCGGCCTGGTACTCGGCAAGCGCCGCAGGCGAGTCGATCTTCCCGAGGCAGGGGTGATCCGGAACCAGCTCCCGCGCGACCTCGACGCCGAACTGCAGCGCGAGCACCGAGCCGAGGCCCGTGATCTTCATCTCCCCGAAGCCCGGGAGCGAGCCGATCCGCCGGCGCAGGTCGTCGGCGTCCGACGCCTCCGTCCACACGCGAGCCGCGTCGCCGCCGTACTCCTCCGCGACGACCGCACACAGCTCCTGCACGCGCCGTGCCATCGATCCCGGGAAGCGGTGGATCGCGGGCTTCTCGCGAAACGCATCCTCGAGCTCGTTCGGATCCATCGTCGCGATCCGCTTCGCGTCGAGCTCGCCGATCCGCTCCTTCAGCTTCTGCGGGCCGGCGAACGCGGTCGGCACCGTCACCTGCTGGTCGAGCGCGAAGCCGATGAGGAGCGCGAGCGGCTCCTCGGCGATGAGCCTGTTCGCCTCGTCCGACTCGGTCAGAAAGAGCGCCTCGGGCATGACTCGATACTAGACGGCTCGCTCGGCCTCGAGATCGAAGCCCACGGCGGACTCGTGCACCGACTCGGTCTCGGACGAGGCACTCGGGCGAATGTGTCGGAGCAGGACGGCTGCCATCAGGGCCGTACCTGCCGCGATCGCGGCACTCGACACCGCAGCGACCTGAAGACCCTGCGTGAACGACTCGCGAGCGGCGTCGAGGAGCTCCGCGCCGAGCGAGGACGGCAGCGCGCTACCGACTTCCACCGCTCCGCCGAGCGTGTCCTGTGCGACCGCAGTTGCATCGGCGGGCACACCTGCGGGTACGGCCTGCGCCATCTCGTCGCGGTAGATGGCTGCCGCGACGCTGCCGAGGATCGCGATCCCGAGCGCGCCGCCGAGCTCGGAGCTGGTCTCCGAGATCGCCGATGCCGATCCGGCTCTCTCGACCGGCGCCGAGCCGACGACGAGATCCGTCGTCAGCGTGAACGCGGGAGCGAGACCGAGCGAGAAGACGATCGAGGAGGCCACGACGAGCGCGACCGACGAGCCCACCTCGACCAGGCTGAGCAGTCCGTAGCCGCCGGCTGCGATCAGGAGCCCCGTAGCGATGACGTACCCGGGCGAGACGCGCTGCGCTATCGGCGGCGTCAGCATCGCCCCGACGATGAACGCGCCGGCCGACGGCATTCCCCAGGCCGCCGCGGCCAACGGCGAGAAGCCCGCCACCAACTGCAAGTACTGGTAGATGAAGAGGAAGATGGCGAACAGGAGGAAGGTTGCGAGCAGGTACGTCGCCAGGGAGGCGCTGAACGCCGTGACCCTGAACAGCCTCAGGTCGAGGAGTGGGTCGGCCAGTCGTCGTTGCCGGTGCACGAAGATCACCCCGAGAACCATGCCGGCGACGATCGAGAGCGCCTGCACGGGCTCCAGGCCGTCGAGAGCGACGCGTTTGAGCCCGTAGATCGCCGCGAGCACGGCGCCGAGCGAGAGGGCGGCGCTCACCAGGTCGAGCCGCCCCGCGTCGGGGTCGCGGTACTCGGGGAGCAGGATCGGGCCGATCGCGAGCAGCAGCGCCATCACCGGCAGCGCAAGCAGGAACACGGATCCCCACCAGAAGTACTCGAGCAACACGCCGCCGATGGGCGGACCGATGACGGCACCCACGGCGAAGGCGGTTATCCAGACTCCGATCGCCGTCGTGCGCTGACGGGCGTCGTGGAACATGCTCCGGATCAGCGAGAGCGTGGACGGCGCGAGCGTTGCTCCCGCGATGCCCAGGAGCGCGCGGGACACGATCAGCATCTCCGCAGTCGTCGAGAAGGCGGCGAGCAGGGAGGCTGCGGCGAACGCGAATGCGCCGATCAGCAGCAGCCGGCGCCGGCCGATGCGGTCGCCGAGCGTGCCCATCGTGAGGAGCGACCCGGCGAGCATGAACCCGTAGATGTCGACGATCCAGAGGAGCTGGGCGCTCGTCGGCTCGAGATCGGCGCTGATCGCCGGCACCGCGAGGTGAAGCACGGTGAGATCCATCGAATAGAGGACGCAGGCGAGCGCGAGCACAGCGAGGCCGAGCCACTCGCGTCGGCCGGCCAGGGGCGAGTCCGCGCCGTTCGCCTGCTCTCTCTTCGGATCGAGTTCGCTCATGGAGATCCTTCCGACCGTAGACCGAACGACGGGCCGAAATTCATCATTCCCGGAGTACTCTGACCTCGTGTCTGCGCTCGACGTCCTCTCGCCCGTGACGAGGAAGTGGTTCGAGCGCGCCTTCGAGGGGCCGACTCCTGCGCAGGAGCTCGGGTGGCCTGCGATTTCCGGCGGTGGGCACGTCCTCATCCAGGCGCCGACCGGCTCGGGGAAGACGCTCGCCGCTTTCCTCCTCGGGCTCGACCGCCTGAACGAGACGCCTGGTGAAGGCTTGCGGCTGTTGTACGTCTCCCCGCTCAAGGCGCTCAACTACGACATCGAGCGCAACCTGCGCAGCCCGCTCGCCGGGCTCGGCTCGAGGCTCACCGTCGCGGTCCGTACCGGCGACACGCCGGCCGAGGAACGGCGGCGGATGCTGCGCACGCCGCCCGACATCCTCATCACGACCCCCGAGTCGCTCTTCCTGCTCCTCACCTCGCAGGCGCGCGAGACGTTGCGCGGGATCGAGACCCTGATCCTCGACGAGGTGCACGCGGTCGCGGGGACGAAGCGCGGAGCGCACCTGGCGCTCTCGCTCGAGCGACTGGAGCAGCTCGTGGACTCGCCATTCCAGCGCATCGGTTTGTCTGCGACTCAGCGCCCCATGGAGGACATCGGCCGGTTCGTCGCGGGGACGGGCCGCATCATCCGGCTCGTCGATGCCGGCGTGCGCAAGGAGCTCGACCTCGAGGTCGTCGTGCCCGTCGAGGACATGCGTGAGCTCGGATCGACGGCGGAGCTCTCGATTCCGGTCGTGGCGGACGGCGTCGAGATGGGCGTCGGCGTGGAACGGTCGAGCAAGTCCATCTGGCCCTCCATCTATCCGGCGATCCTCGAGCTCGTCCGCCAGCACCGATCGACCATCGTCTTCGTCAACAACCGCCGGCTCGCCGAGCGGCTCGCGCTGCGGATCAACGAGCTCGCAGGGGAGGATCTCGCGCGTGCCCACCACGGATCGCTCGCGCGCGAGCAGCGGATCGTCGTCGAGGAGCTTCTCAAGGCGGGCGAGATTCCGTGCCTCGTCGCGACGTCGTCGCTCGAGCTCGGCATCGACATGGGGGCGGTCGATCTCGTGATCCAGGTCGAGAGCCCGAAGTCGGTCGCCCGTGGCCTGCAGCGCGTCGGTCGCGCGGGCCACGACCTGCACTCGGTCTCGAAGGGTCGGATCTTCCCGAAGTTCCGCGCCGATCTCCTCGAGTCGGCGGTCGTCGCACGTGCGATGCGAGCGGGAGAGATCGAGGAGACCCGTATCCCGAGGAACCCGCTCGACGTGGTCTCTCAGCAGATCGTCGCGATCTGCGCTGACGAGGAGGTGTCGGTCGACGACCTCCACGACCTCGTCCGTCGCGCCTATCCGTTCGCCGAGCTCTCGCGACAGCAGCTCGAGAACGTCCTCGACATGCTGGCCGGGCGCTACCCGTCGGACGAGTTCGCCGAGCTGCGGCCGCGGATCGTCTGGGATCGCACCGCCGGCACCGTGCGGGGCCGCACCGGCGCTCGACGGCTCGCGGTCACGAACGCGGGGACGATCCCCGATCGCGGCCTCTTCGGCGTCTTTCTCGCCGACGGCGGCGGGCGTGTCGGCGAGCTCGACGAGGAGATGGTGTACGAGGCGCGCGAGGGCCAGACCTTCCTGCTCGGAGCGTCCACGTGGCGGATCGAGGAGATCACGCGCGATCGTGTTCTCGTCTCACCGGCTCCTGGCGTGCCGGGTGTCGCACCGTTCTGGAAGGGTGAAGGCGTCGGGCGCCCCGCAGAGCTCGGCGAGATGATCGGCGCGGCGTCGCGGACGCTCTCCGCGCTCGGAGACGACGCTGCGATCGAGCTGGTCGAGAGCGAGTACGGGCTCGACGCGCTCGCTGCGCGCAACCTGGTCACGTATCTCCGGGAGCAGGAGGCAGCGACCGGTGTTGTGCCATCGGACAGGACGATCGTCGTGGAGCGCTTCCGTGACGAGATCGGCGACTGGCGCGTCTGCATCCTCTCGCCGTTCGGCGGACGTGTGCACGCGCCGTGGGCGATGGCGCTGCGCGGACGGCTGCGCGAGTCGCTCGACCTCGACGTGCAGTCGATCTGGTCCGACGACGGGATCGCGCTGCACTTTCCCGATGCGGATGTGCCGCCGCCGCTCGCAGACATGGTGCTCGAGCCGGGCGAGGTCGAGGATCTTCTCGTCGGTGAGCTCGCTCAGTCGGCGCTCTATGGCGCCCGCTTCCGCGAGAACGCCGCCCGGGCGCTCCTTATCCCGCGGCGGCGTCCGGGCCAGCGCACGCCGCTCTGGCAGCAGCGCCTGAAGGCGCAGAGCCTGCTCCAGGTCGCGCGGCGCTACCCGCAGTTCCCGATCGTGCTCGAGACGTACCGCGAGGTGCTGCAGGACGTGTTCGACCTTCCGGCGCTGCGCGGGATCCTGCGTGGGATCCAGACGCGCTCGCTCGCCGTGGTCGAGGTGGAGACTGCCTCCGCATCGCCCTTCGCGGCCTCGCTCCTCTTCGACTACGTCGCGACGTACATGTACGAGGACGACACGCCGCCCGAGGAGCGGCGTGCGCAGGCACTCTCGCTCGACCGCGACCTCCTGCGCGAGCTCATGGGCATCGAGGAGCTGCGCGAGCTGCTCGATCTCGGGGCGATCGAGCAGGTGGAGGCGTCACTCCGGCCGACGCCGCGGAACGTGGACGAGCTGCACGATCTGCTGCGCCGCGCAGGCCCACTGCTCGAGGGCGAGTACGATCGCGGATTCGCCGAGACGCTCCTGCGCGAGCGGCGCGCGATCCGCGTGCGTTTGGGCAATCTCGAGCTGATCGCTGCGGTCGAGGATGCGGGGGTCGTGCGCGACGCGCTGGGTGCGGCGCCGCCCGGTGGCGTGCCGAACGTCTTCCTCGAGCATGTCGAGCGCCCACTGCGCTCGTTGCTCCGCCGCTTCGCGAAGACGCACGGGCCGTTCACGACCGTGGAGGTCGCCTCGCGGCTCGCGCTCGACGGCGGGGTGGTCGAAGCGGAGTTGGCAGCGATCGAGCTGGACGACGAGCTCGTTCGCGGCGAGCTGCGTCCCGGCGGCACGGAGCGCGAGTGGTGCGATCCCGAGGTTCTGCGCAGGATCCGTCGTGCGACGCTCGCCGTTCTCCGCCGTGAGGTGGAGCCCGCGGAGCAGGCCGCCTTCGGGCGCTTCCTTCCCGCCTGGCACGGGATCGGTCGACGCCAGAGCCTGCGCGAGGCGCTCGTCCCGCTCCAGGGCATCCCGTTGCCGGCCACGCTCTGGGAGAGCGACGTCCTCCCGCGTCGGGTTCCGTCGTTCCGGCCCGCCGACCTCGACGCTCTTTGCGCCTCCGGGGAGCTCGTGTGGGTGGGCGCGGGGCTCGACCGAGTCGCCCTGTACTTCCGCGACGATGCGCCGCTGCTCGGCCGGCCGGCGGCAGAGACCGCCCCCGAAGGAGACCCAGCTGCCGCGATCCGCTCGGCGCTCGCCGGGAGGGCGCTTTTCTGGGCCGACCTCGTCGACGCGTCCGGCCTCCCGCCCGCGGACGTGCTGTCGGTGCTGTGGGGGCTCGTGTGGGCGGGCGAGGTGACCAACGACGCGTGGGCACCCCTGCGAGCGTCGCGGAGGTACGAGCTTCCGCGAGCGGATCGAGCGGGCCGCAGGTTCGCGCGCACGCGTCGGACGATCGCGTCGCCGACGCAGGGCCGCTGGTCGCTCGCCTCAGTGCTCTTCGCGGAGGGCGCCGATCGCCGCGCACTCGCCGAGCTGCTCCTGGAACGCCAGGGAATCGTCACCCGCGACGGCGTACGGGGGGAAGGCATCCGCGGGGGCTACGGCGCCGTCTACGCCGAGTTGAAGGCGCTCGAGACGCTCGGCATCTGCCGGCGCGGCTACTTCGTCGAAGGGCTCGGGGGTGCGCAGTTCGCCCTGCCCGGCGCCGTCGAGCGGCTGCGCGAGCTCCGCGCCGGTCGCTACGGCGACGAGCCGGAGGTGCTCGTGCTCGCCGCCGCCGATCCGGCGCAGCCGTACGGAGCCTCGCTTCCCTGGCCGCGGCGGTCAGGAGCACGCGCAGCGCGCGTGGCCGGTGCGTGGGTGGTGCTCCTCGACGGTGAGGCTGCGCTCTTCGTCGAGCGCGGCGGCCGATCGCTCGTGCCGCTCCGCGATCCCGATCCCGAGTGGCTCCGGCCTGCGCTCGCCGCCCTCGTGGCGCATGTGCGCAGTGGTGGTGCCAAGCGCCTCGCCGTCGAGCGCTTCGACGGGTCGCCGGTCACCGAGACCGAGGTCATGCAGCTCCTCGTCGATGCCGGATTCCTCGCCGGCCCGCGCCGCGCGATCCTCAGGCCATGAAAGAACTGGCCGAAATGAACAGTTGTGCATTTTACGTAGTTCTGTAAGACTGACTGAATGGAGCACCGCATCAGCGCGACCGAGCTCGCCCGAACGCTCGGCGACGTTCTCGCGCGCGTCCGCTATCGCGGCGATTCCTTCCTCGTCGAGCGAAACGGGGATCCGGTCGCTCGGGTCTCACCAGTCGCCGAAGGCTCGCCTACGACCTTGGCCGAGGCCCTCGCCGCATGGCGAGCTGCGGGACCGCCGGATCCGGAGTTCGCGGACGCGCTCGAGCTGGTCAACAACCTGGATTGGCCAGCCGACGAGCCGTGGGAGTCGTAATCGATACGAGTGCGCTCGTCGCGTACGAGCGGGCGCATGGAGACTGGGAGCGCCTGATCACGCAGGTTGGCACCGGCCGTGTCGCGCTGCCGGCGATCGCGCTTGCCGAGATGCTCGTAGGAGTGCATCTCACAGGACGTGGACGCGAGAAGGTCGATGCTCTCCTCTCGCGCGTCGCGCTTGTCGAGTTCGGGCATGAGATCGCGGACGTCTGGGCCAGGCTGCTCGTCGATC
Organism: Gaiellaceae bacterium; assembly: GCA_035514135.1. Taxonomy (GTDB): domain Bacteria; phylum Actinomycetota; class Thermoleophilia; order Gaiellales; family Gaiellaceae; genus GMQP-bins7. Next base: position 7,083 of record DATKBJ010000081.1, read on the forward strand.
TCCGGCGAGCCGGCCGGATGATTCCACCGAACGACGTTCAGGTTGCGGCGACTGCGGTTCACCTCGGCTACGGCGTTCTCGTCGGCGATCGCGACGAGGCGCACTTTCGCCAGGTCAACGGCCTCCGCGTCGAGGTTGCGGTGCCCTGACGGAGGAGAGGAGGGTCCGGTCGCGTACCCGGAGGCGTGGCCGTGCGCGCGCCCCATCTCTACCCGCTCCTCCGCGGCTTCGTCCTCGGCTCGTTCGTCCTGCTCGGGCGCGAGCTCGAGGAGGGCGCCGAGCTCCCGTTCGCGTTCGAGGAGCACGTCGAGCGCCGCGGGCCGTCCCTGTACGAGCTCCGTCCGCTCGTCCGCTCGTTCATCGAGGAGCGCGAGCCGGTCTTGCGCGATCGCGAGGACGCCCGGCTTGCCGTCGAGGAACTCCGGCGAGAGCCCGCTGCTGCGATCTTCGCGCGCGCTCACGCGGGCACGCGGGCGAGCGAGGACGAGGCCCTGTTCCGGACGGTGCTCCTGGGGCTGCTCGTCTCCACGGCCGAGTCCTGCGGCGGCTTCGACTGGGACGACGACGCGTTCGAGGCCGCGTACGCCGAGCTCGAGCACTCGCTCTTCGGGGAACGCAGGCGATACGTCGCGATCGCGCCGCTCGTCGGAATCTCGCTCGCGAAGCCCATCGAGCTCGCAGCGAATCTCACCCTGCGTCCGTTCGTGACGGGGGAGCTCGCGACCCACTGGCCCGAGTCGCGCGGGCTGCTTCCGCAGGACTTCGGGCGCCTGCCGGATCGCTCGGTCGTGGTCGAGCTGCGGCGTGAGCTCGACGCGGGCGAGGCGCCTCCCGATTCACCGGGCGAGATCGCCGACGCGGTCAGCGCGCTGCGCCTGACGACAATGGCCGCCGTGGCAGGCGGGCCGGTGATGTTCGAGACGCTCGACGGGCGGCCGTTCGGCATCCAGCCCGTGCTCCCGATCGCCGCGACGCAGCCTCCGGGTGAGGCGTCGCGGCTCGATGCGTTCCGGATGCCGATAGCGGTCGACGTCCTCGCGGCGCTCTCCGACGCCGACGGCGATCCCGAGCTCGCCGACGCCCTCGACCGCTGGGAGCTGTCGCTCTTCCAGTCCGAGCCGTTTCGCAGCGAGCAGATCCGCACGGCCCTGGCCTCGCTTCTCGGAGACACCTGGCCCATGCGCTGCTGCATGTTGCTCGCCGAGGATGCGCGGTCGCGCGAAGAGCTTTACTGCGAGCTGACGGGTCTCCACGGCGGCGACGCCGCGACACCAGCCGGGGTCGACGCCGCCCGTCGCGCCGTCGTTGCGGTTCTCCGCTCGCGCGACCGCGAGCGACTCGCGCGCGATCTCGACCGCGAGCTCCTCGGGCTCGATCGCGCTCACGCGCCACGCGCCGTCGCCGTCTGACGCAGTTTCGGCTCGATTCCGTTACCCGGCCGCGAGCGTACGCGGGCTACGGTCGAGGCGTGGACGAATCGCGTGCCGTGCTCGAGCGACTGGCGAGGATCGAAGCGCTGGATCGTCGTGGTGCAGGATCGCCCGAGCTCGTCGGCGAGCTTCGCGCGCTGCTCGCCGAAGCCGAGGCGTGGTCGCGTCGGGAAGGAGGTGAGGCGGGAGCAAGAGCGGTCACGGAGCTCCGGACGGCGCTCGACCGTGACATGATCGGGAGGTGATCTCGCACTGGGACGATGCGCGGACCTGGCGCGGCGAGCGCGGCCACATCGCGGGCACGTGGTGGAGCCTCACCGGGCGCGAGTCGCAGACGGTCGGCGTGAAGCGCATCCAGATCGATCCGGGAATGTGGTCGACGCCGCTCCACCTCGAAGGCGCCGAGGAGGAGATCTTCTACGTTCTCGGCGGGTCGGGCGTGTCGGTCCAGTGGGAGGGCGAGGGCGATCCCGTCGGCTACGAGGTGCGCGCCGGCGACTGTCTCGTCCACCGTGCGCTCGAGGGCGCGCACACGCTTCAGGCAGGCCCGGACGGGCTTGACGTCCTCGCCTTCGGTCAGCGGACATTCGCGAACGGAGTCACGTGGCTGCCGCGCGCAGGCGTTGCGTGGCTCGGCGAGACCTGGGCGCCGGTCGGCCTCGAGGACGACCATCCCTGGACGCGCGAGGCCGCCGCCGGGCCACCCGTGGTGGCCGAGCTCTCGCCGCGGCCGCCGAGCATCGTGCACGTTCCAGAGCTCGAAGTCGTCGAGCGCGACGGTGCGACCGTCGGACGACGAGTGCGCTACCCCGGACGAGAGGCGGGATCGAACTGGACGGGCATTCGACATGCCGAGGTCTTCCCCGGCAAGCTGAATGCGCCGCCGCATTGTCACTCGGCCGAGGAGGAGATTTTCGTCGTTCTCGAGGGTGAGGGCCACGTGCTCCTCTGGGAACCGGACGGGATCGAAGAGCACGCTGTTCGCGCCGGCTCGGTCGTCTGTCGTCCCGCGGGCACCGGCGTCGCGCACGCGTTCCGCGGAGGAGACGAGGGCATGACTCTGCTCATGTACGGGACGCGAGATCCCCGTGAGGTCTGCTACTACCCGCGCTCGGGCAAGGTCTACTTCATCGGCCTCGGGCTGATCACGCGCATCGGGGAGCAGCTCGACTACTGGGACGGAGAGGATTGATCGGGGCGGAAGGAGTTTCGCAACCCGCCGGGAAGGTGATGCGGCTATGGCGTTGTCACGTCTCCTTCCGCGTCTCCACCCACGGCCCGAGCCTGTCACCGAGCCGGTCCCGGACGAGCCCGTCGCCGCCGTCGAAGAGCCTCCCCGCCTGCAGGCTGTTCCGGAGCCGAAGCATGCTCCCGAGCCGGAAGGTGCGCTGATGGCGAACGTCATCGCGCTCGCGAACCAGAAGGGCGGCGTTGCGAAGACCACGACCACCCTGAACCTCGGCGTGGCGCTCCACGAGCTGGGGCACCGCGTCCTCGTCATCGACCTCGACCCGCAGGGCAACCTCACGATGAGCCAGGGCATGAACCCCGATGCGATCGAGCGCTCGATGTTCGACGTGCTCGTCCACCGGATCCCGATCTCGGACATCATCAGGACCGTCGAGGTCGACGTCGCCGTCGCGTCGATCGACCTCGCCGGTGCCGAGCTCGCGCTCTCCGCGCTCATCGGCCGCGAGCGTGCGCTCGAGAAGGCGCTCGTCGAGGTGCGCGACCGCTACGACTACATCCTCATCGACACGCCGCCGTCGCTCGGCCTGCTGACCATCAACGCCTTCGTCGCGGCGGACGGCGTGATCGTCCCCGTGCAGTGCGAGTACCTCTCGTTGCGCGGTCTCGTCCAGCTCGAGAACACGCTCGCGATGGTGCGCGAGAACCTCAACCCGAAGGTTCACGTCCAGGGCATCGTCCCGACGATGTACGACGGGCGCACGCTGCATGCGCGCGAGGCGATCGAGATCCTCGAGGAGCACTTCGGCGACCTCGTGTACGAGACGCGAATCCGCAAGACCGTCCGCTATGCGGAGGCTCCGGTGAAGGGGAACTCCGTCCTCAAGTACGAGCCGTCCGGGCCGGCAGCCCAGGCGTACCGCGACCTGGCGAAGGAGGTGCTCGATGGCGCGCAAGCGCGCGACGATGCGTGAGGGCCCGCTGGCCGAGCTCTTTCGCAAGACCGAGGCAGCGCAGCGCTCCCAGGGAGAGGCTGTCGAGCCCGCGCAGGATCCGCGCGCGCAGGCTGCGCTCGACAAGACCGTGGAGCACGTCCCCGACTTCGCGAACGAGCCGGCGGTGTCGCCGCCGGCCGCAGAGGCGGCGCCGGTCGTCGAGCCCGAGGAGCGAGAGGTTCCGAGCGAAGCCGCCGCATCCCGCGCGGCCGCGCGCTACTTCCAGACGATGCTCGAACCGGCGCCGCAGCTCCATCGCGTCCCCCCGCCCAGGGGCTCGGCGTACATTGCCGCGATTCGCGTCGTCGGCGTCGGCGGTGCCGGGCTCAACGCGATCCACCGCATGATGGACGCGGGAATCGCGCAGGTCGACTTCGTCGCCGTGAACACCGATCGCCAGGCGCTGGCCATCTCGGACGCGCCCACGAAGATCGCGATCGGCGAGGCGCTCACGCAGGGGCTCGGCTCGGGCGCGGATCCGTCCGTCGGCCGTGCGGCTGCCGAGGAAGCGATCGACCAGCTGAAGGCCGCTCTTCGCGGCTCGGACATGGTCTTCGTCACGGCGGGTGAGGGCGGCGGCACCGGTACCGGGGCGGCGCCCGTGGTCGCTCGCATCGCGCGCGAGCTCGGTGCGCTCACGGTGGGCATCGTCACGACACCGTTTCGTTTCGAGGGGACGCGCCGCCGCGCAGCTGCGGACAGCGGCGTGGACGAGCTACGAGCCGCCTGCGACACGGTCATCGTCATCCCCAACGACCGGCTCCTCGAGGTGCTCGACCGCTCGACGTCGATGATCGACGCGTTCAAGATCGCCGACGACGTCCTGCGCCAGGGCGTGCAGGGGATCTGCGATCTGATCACCACGCCGGGCCTCATCAACCTCGACTTCGCCGACGTGCGCACCGTCATGCAGGATGCGGGCTCGGCGCTCATGGGCATCGGCTACGCGACGGGCCCGAACCGCGCTCGCGAGGCGGCGGAGCGCGCTCTCGGCTCGCCGCTCATCGACGCGGAGATCGTCCGCGCCCGGGGCATCCTGCTCTCGATCTCGGGCGGCGACGACCTCTCGCTGGTCGAAGTCAACGAGGCTGCCGAGGTCGTGCGCGAGACGGCGACGGACGAGACGAACATCATCTTCGGCGCGACCGTCGATCCGCGCCTGACCGGCCAGGTCTGGGTCACGGTGGTCGCGACGGGGCTGGGCGGCATGCGCCGGCGGGCGGGTCGTCCGGAGTTCGACATGACGCCGGAGCGGAATCGAGCGATCGATCCCGAGCTGCCGTCGTTCCTGAACACCGCGTAGCGCCCCGCAGTACCTTTCACCGATGCGCGGCGCGATCGCAGCCGGTCATCCACTCACGGCCGAGGCCGGCGCGCGCGTCCTCCGCGAGGGCGGAAACGCGGTGGACGCGCTCCTCGCGGCGGCATTCACGGCGTTCGTCACCGAGGGGCCGCTGACCGGGCCGGCCGGTGGCGGGTTCGCGCTCGTTCACGAGCCGAGCGGAGAGACGACGGTTCTCGACTGCTTCTTCGGTGTGCCGTCGCAGAGCCTGGGCGAGATGGAGGAGCTCGTCATCGACTTCGGGGACGCGGGGACGCAGGTGTTCCACGTGGGCGACGGGTCGGTCGCGGTGCCCGGCCTCCTCGCCGGCCTCGAACTGATTCACGAGCGCTTCGCGACGCGAGAGTGGGGCGATCTCGTCGAGCCCGCGATTGCCCTCGCGCGCGACGGTTTCGTACGCGACGAGCCACGCGCATTCCTGCACCTCATCCTCGAGGGGATCCTCCTACGTGACGAGGGCGGGCGCCGGATCTACGGCGATCCGGACTGTGTGCGCACGGAGTCCTGCACAGCGGCGCTCGAACGCGTTCGCGATGCCGGCGCGTCGATGGTCGCCGAGCTGCTCCCCGAGTACGCCGACGATCTCCACTCCTATCGCTCGCTCGAGATGCAGCCGCTCGAGCTCGAAGTCCTCGGCCGCACCGTGCTCTCCACACCGTCGCAGGGGGGTGCCGTCGTCCAGCGGATCCTCGCACTGCTGGCTGCGAAGAGTGAGCCAACTCTCGCGGACGATGCTCGAGCGGTCGCCGACGCCTACGGGCCGCTCGGGTCCGGGCCGCTTCCGGGTACGACGCACATCTCCGCCGTCGACGGCACGGGTGCGGCTGCGGCGCTCTCGTCGACGCTCGGGTCGGGATCGGGTGTGTTCCGCGGCGGCACGCAGCTGAACAACATGCTCGGCGAGCTCGACGTCATCGGGTCGCACGACAAGACTCCCGGCGAGCGGCTCGCGAGCATGATGACGCCGACGCTCGTCCTCCGCGCGGGCCGGCCCGAGCTCGTGATCGGAAGCGCGGGCTCCGTGCGACTCGCGGGCGCGATCGCGCAGGTGACGTGGCGCATCCTCGGCGGCATGGCCGTCGCGGACGCCATCTGCGCCCCGCGAGTCCATGTCCAGGGAACGACGCTGCATCTCGAAGGCGGGTGGCCCGAGGCAGACGTCGCCGCGCTTCCCGAGAGCTGGGACGTGAACCGGTGGGACGGCCTCAATCTGTTCTTCGGCGGCGTCCAGGCGGTTCAGCGAGAAGGAGATGTCCTCCAGGCGGCCGGTGACCCGCGCCGCGGCGGGGTCGGGACCGTCGTCGAATGACGCTCGTTCGTCCTGCGACTCCGTTGGACGCGCACGCGCTCGTCGAGCTTGCCGAAAGCGTCGGGAGCGAGGACGGGCGCTGGATCCTCGGCACGGGGCCGTGGCGTTCCGTCGCCGACGAGCGTCGGTATCTCCGGACGATCCAGCGTCACCCCGATGCCGCCGTGTTCGCGGCCGACGACGAGGGACGGATTGTTGGGCGTCTGTCGCTCTCGCGCGACCCGCACCCGGCAAGTCGCCACGTCGCCGACCTCGGGCTCATGGTCGCCGGGAGCCATCGCCGGCAGGGCGTCGGAACGATGCTCCTCGAGCGGGCGGTCGACTGGGCGCACGAGGCGGACGTGCAGAAGCTCGAGCTGCACGTCTTTCCGTGGAACGAGCCCGCGCTCTCCCTGTACGAGTCGTTCGGCTTCGAACGCGAGGGGTACAGGAAGCGTCACTACGAGCGCGGCGGTGAGCTCGTCGACGCCATCCTGATGGCGTACCTCGTCGAGCGTCGAGGGCGCTCAGCCACGACGAGCACGGCGAGCGCGCGGTAGACCATCCAGCCGCGCGCCCAGGCGCCGTACCGGCGGCCGAGTGCGAGGAGGACGGTGTCGGCGGGCCGCAGCATGGCGGCCTACGGATCCGGGGGACGGAGCGGGACGATGGTCGCTCCGGCGACGGCGACCGGCTGTTCGTAGGAGTCGGTCTGCTCGTCGGTGGGGGTCAGAGCATCGGACGCTCGCGCCATCTCGGCCGCAACGGTCTCCATTGCGTGGAGGCTGTCCCTGAGGCCTGCGAGGAGGTCGTCGTCTGCGACAGCGTCGCCGCCGACATCGACGCTGGCCGGCGTCTGCGTCGGTGCGCCGTCGAGACGGAGCGGGTGGCTTGCGACGTCGTCGAGTCGAGCCTCCAGCGAGCGCAGAGCCACGGGCCAGAGCGTCCTTGCTCGAGCCACTTCGTTCGCGACGGTGGCGACCTGCTGCTCGATGGCGTCGATGCGGCGGGTGAGCTCGCTCGCTTTGCGTTCACGCGCATCCGCGGTCTCTCGCGACGAGGTCTCGACGCTCGCGACGCGCTCGACGACGCGCTCGACGCGGGCCGCCAGCTCGTCGACGCTCCCCGGCCCGAGCTCCGGGAACGCCGAAAGCGCCTCGCGGATGTCTTCGACGATCGTCTCGATCCGCGCGCTCGACTCGGTGAAGTGACAGTGCAGCGCAGCCAGCTCGTGCTCCTTGTCGCCAAGGCTCGTCGCGGCGGACTCGATGGTCGACGCAAGCGAGTCGATGCGCTCCGAGAGCCGCGACGTGGCTTCGTCCACACCGGCGAGCCGCTCGTCGAGCTGCTCCTCGGTCACGCCAGCGCGGAGCCCGGTCAGCGCCTCGACCTGGGCGCGCAACGTGACGAGCATCCCGCGGAGCTCCTCGGGCGGTCGTTCCGGCTCCGCCGACCGTCGCTCCGCGAGTGTCTCCAGAGTCGTCGAGTGGGCCTCGACGCGCTGACCGAGAGCGTGCACCTTCCGCGCGAGGTCCTCGACCTGCGGCAGTCCCTCGCCCTGCGCGCGCTCCTTCGTCAGCGCTGCGACGGCATTCCTGAGCGAGCGCAGCTCGTTGACGTCGACTGCGGGCGCGCCCGCCGGTGCCTGTGACCCCGAACGGGCCTGTGCGACCAGTGCCTGAAGCGTCTCGTCGCGTGCCTGCAGATCGCGGCGAAGGCCTGCGATCTCACCGTCCTTCTTCGCGATCGCCGACGCTGTTGTCGCGACGGTCGTGGCGAGCGTGTCGACGCGTTCGAGGAGCACGTCGAGACGCGCGGCGAAGCGCGTCTCCTGCTTCGAGTCGCTCTTAGACGACAGCACGTTTCGACGCGCAGTCGATCGACGCGGGCACCACTCGGTACGGCGAGCCGGCAGGCATCCTCATCTGGCGTATCGGAGCGGCGCGCGGTGCGCTCGCTCACTCGTCTCAGGGACTCGGGTTACGTGGCTCAGAGGCCGGGCTGCCACGCAAGGACGAACGCGCGTTGCTCGAGCGTCTGCGGGCAGCCGAGGCCGCGGGCCTCGGCGATCCGCCGGAGTGCTTCGTCGGGATCGATCCCGTGGCGTACGAGCCAGCTCCCGACGACGACGCCCGTGCGTCCGCAGCCTGCCCAGCAGTGCACGTAGACGATGCCTCCAGCCTCGAGCTCGGCGTCGATCTCGTCCAGTGTGGCGACGAGCCCTTCGCGCGTCGGGACCGAGAAGTCGCGGATTGCCCGGTTGACGTACCGCGACGGCCTGTCGACGAGGGACGAGTAGGGCTCCAGCTCCCCGCTGTGCGTCAGGTCGACGAAGAGCGTGACGCCGGCCTGCGCGAGGTTGCGGACCTCGAGCCATGCGTTCTCGTGGCCTAAGGCGCACGGATGCCGTCCGGCGATGAGGCGACCCGGCTCGATGACGGTCGGGGGACGCACGGCGGCGAAGTGTGCCAGCGGCCGGCTACCTCGTCCGGGTGGACTCCCTCATCCGGCGCCAGGTGCGTGCCGATAGCGCTCGCATGGATCGCCTCGACACCGCCACGAACGATCTCCGCGAACGGGCTCTCTCCCTCACCACCGAGCTCGGCGTCGACGCCGCTTCGTGGTACGTCCGAGTGCTCGAGGAGGGCCGGACGGCGGGTCACGATGCCGATCTCGGCGCTCTCGTGCGCATCTACTGGGAGCTCCAGCGCGTGACCGGGCGGACGGACCTCACGGACACGTGGCGGCTGCTCGCGGACCGCCTCTGGTCCGGCGAAGCAGCCTAGAGCAGGGTCTTCGGGCGCGTCGGACCCCGTCGGACCGGGGCAGTACGATGGCCCTCCCGTGAGTCGAGCCGCTCCGCCCTTCGTTCATCTGCACGTTCACTCGGAGTACTCGATCCTCGACGGGGCATGTCGGATCCCGGGCCTGGTCGAGAAGGCAGCGCGCCTCGAGATGCCCGCCGTGTCGCTCACCGACCACGGATCGCTGGCGGGCGCTGTCGAGCTCTACAGGGAGGCGCGCAAGGTCGGCGTCAAACCGATCATCGGCTGCGAGGTCTACGTTGCAGACGACCGCCGCGCGCAGACGAAGGGGTACGCGCATCTGACCCTGCTCGCCGAGTCGAACGAGGGTTACGCGAACCTGATCAAGCTCTCCTCTCTCGGCTATCTCGAGGGCTACTACTACAAGCCGCGGGTCGACTGGGAGCTTCTCGAGCGGCATGCGAAAGGGATCGTCGCGCTCTCTGGATGTCTCTCGGGCCGCGTCTCGCGCGCTCTGTCCGAGAGCAGGCCGAAGGATGCGAGCGCCGACCTCGACCGGCTCGTGCAGATCTTCGGCCGTGACTCGACGTACGTCGAGATCCAGAACGCCGGCCTCGCCGAGCAGCACGAGATCAACCCGCAGCTGATCTCCCTCGCGCAGGAGACCGGCCTTCCGCTCGTCGCGACGGGCGACGTCCACTACCTCGACGCCGAGGACGCATTCGCCCACGAGGCGCTGCTGTGCATCCAGTCGGGCGACACGCTGAAGAACCCGGCGCACTGGCGCTTCGACACGAACGAGTTCTTCTTCAAGACGCCGGAGGAGATGGCGGGCGACTTCCCGGGGCTCGAGGACGCGATGGCGCGGACGCTCGAGGTCGCCGAGCGCTGCTCGGTCGAGCTCGAGCTCGGGCGAATCCTGTTGCCGACGTTCCCCGTGCCCGAAGGGCGCGACGCGTTCGACTACCTCGTCCAGCTCTGCGAGCAGGGGCTCGTCAAGCGGTACGGGAAGGCTTCGCCGGAGCTGACCGAACGGCTCCGCTTCGAGCTCAAGACGATCAAGGAGATGGGGTTCGCGGACTACTTCCTCATCGTCTGGGACTTCATCCACTTCTCCAAGCAGAACGGGATCAGCGTGGGGCCGGGGCGCGGATCTGCCGCAGGTTCGCTCGCGGCCTACTGCCTGGAGATCACCGACGTCGACCCGATGCGGTACGGCCTTCTCTTCGAGCGCTTCCTGAACCCGGCCCGCGCCGATCTGCCGGACATGGACATCGACTTCTCCGTCGCGGGACGCGATCGGGTCATCAACTACGTCGCCGAGAAGTACGGGCGCGATCGCGTCGCCCAGATCATCACCTTCTCGACGATGGCCGCCCGCGCCGCGATCCGTGATGCGGGCCGCGTGCTCGACATTCCCTACGGCGTCGTCGACCGGATCGCGAAGCTCGTACCGGAGGGCCCGGGTCAGACGCTCGAAGCGGCGATGAAGCCCGGCGCCGAACTTCGCCAGGCCGTCGACTCGGATCCCATCGCGAAGGAGATCATCGACCTCGCGCGACCGCTCGAAGGGCTGACCCGCGCCGACTCGATCCACGCGGCCGGCGTCGTCATCGGCGCGCAGCCGCTCATCGAGGTCGTCCCGCTTCAGCAGAAGGGCGCCGACTCGGAGATGGTGACGCAGGTCGGCATGCATGACGTCGTCGACCTCGGGCTCCTGAAGATGGACTTCCTCGGCCTGCGCAATCTCGACGTCATCGACAAGGCGGTCGAGCTCGTCGGCGGAGTCGACATCGGCGCTCTCCCGCTCGACGACACGAAGACGTACGACATGCTCGCGCGCGGCGACTCGACGGGCGTGTTCCAGTTCGAGTCGTCGGGGATGCGCGAGGCGCTGCGCTCCGTGAAGCCGACCGAGTTCGAGGATCTCATCGCCCTCGTGGCGCTGTACCGCCCGGGCCCGATGGGCTACATCCCGATGTACGCCGCACGCAAGAACGGGCGTGAGCAGGTCTCGTATGCCGACCCGCGACTCGAGGCGATCACGGGCCAGACGTACGCCATCTGCATCTACCAGGAGCAGTACATGCAGATCGCGAAGGAGCTCGCCGGCTTCACTCCCGCCGAGGCGGAGACGCTGCGCAAGGCGATCGGCAAGAAGATCCACGAGCTCATGGCGTCACTCAAGGACAAGTTCCTCGAGGGGTGTGCGGCGAACAACGTGACACCTGCCGTGGCGCAGCAGCTGTGGAAGGACATGGAGTCCTCACAGGACTACTCCTTCAACAAGGCTCACGCTGCCTGCTACGCGCTCATCGCCTACCGCACCGCCTGGCTCAAGGCGAACCACGCGAAGGAGTACATGGCCGCGCTCATCTCCTCCGTGATGAACACGAAGGATCGCGTGCCGTTCTACGTCAATGCCTGTCGCGAGATGGGCATCGACGTGCTGCCGCCCGACGTCAACTCTTCGCAGCAGGACTTCGCCGTCGTCGGCGGCGTCATCCACTTCGGGCTGAACGCCGTGAAGAACGTCGGTGAGGCAGCTGCAGAGGCGATCGTGCGCGTCCGCGCCGAGGGCGGGCCGTTCGCCTCGATCTGGGAGCTCACCGAGCGCGTCGACTCGCAGATGCTGAACAAGCGTGCGCTCGAGTCGCTCGTCAGGTGTGGCGCGCTCGACTCGACCGACGCGACACGTCTCGGGATGCTCACTGCGCTCGAAGCCGCGCTCGGTCACGGCCAGCGGATCTCGGCCGACCGGCTCGCCGGGCAGGCGTCGATCTTCGACAGCGATCCCGGCGCCGCCGGGATCGCCACGGAACCCCAGCACCCCGTGTTGTCCACACAGGAGTTCGACGAGCGCGAGCTCCTCCGTCTCGAGAAGGAGACCCTCGGTCTGTACGTCTCCGAGCATCCGCTCGAGCGGGTTCGCTCGGAGCTCCGGCGCAAGACGGACTGCGCGCTGACCGACCTCGAGCGACGGCGCGACGGCGAGTTCGTCACGGTCGGGGGCATCGTGTCGGCGATCAAGCAGGTAACGACGAAGCGTGGCGAGCCGATGGTTTTCGTCACCCTCGACGATCCGACAGGAAGCGCGGAGGTCGTCGTCTTCAACTCGACGTACGCGTCGGCGCGGGAGCTCCTCGAGGCCGATCGCATCCTCGTCGTGAAGGGCCGCGTCGATCACAAGCAGGCGGGCGAGACGAAGCTCGTCGCGAGCGAGGTGGCGGCGTTCGAGTCGGCGCTGATCCGTCGCGAGGTGCGCCTTCGCATCGACGCGCGCCGGGCACCCGCCGGGCTCATCCGGGAGCTCGCCTCGCTCGTCGCCGACTTTCCGGGCGACGCTCCGGTGTACGTCGCGCTCGAGACGTCGCTCGGCGAGCGCACGCTCGCCCTCGGGCCGGAGTACCGCGTCAAGCCCGAGGCGGACTTCTTCGCCGAGGTACGTGCGCTCCTCGGCGAAGCCGCCGTCGCGTAACAGCCGCGTCGCGGATCCGGGCGACGCAAGCGTCGCCCCTACAACGCTGTCAGCTGTGCGGTGTGCGGGAGAGCCGCTCGGCGACGCAGCTGAGCATCTTCATTGCGATCGACGGCATCTCCGAGACCACATGACGGAAGTCGCGGTCGACGATCACAAGTGCGTCCACGGGGGACGTGGCAGTGGCGGTCGCCGTCCGCGGGGCCTTGGTGAGCAGAGCGATCTCGCCCAGCCAGTCGCCCGGCCCGAGATCGGCGAGCCTGCGTCCGCCTTTCGAGACGCGCACGGTCCCATCGACCAGGACGAAGAACTCGTGCGCCGTGCGTCCCTCGCGCGTGAGAACGGTGCCCTCGCGGATGTCGAGTTCGTCCGCGATCGAGGCTAGGCGCCGAACCTCGGCTTTCGTGCAACCCGCGAAGAGCGGGACATCCTTCAGCAGTTTCATCTTCGCGTCCGAACGCAGCGCCACGTCGCAATCCTAGTCGCGGAACGGAGCGATGCAACCTAGGCGGTTGCCATGACACGCGTCTATGCTGGGGTGCTGTACAAACCTGCGGAGATCGTGAGAGGGGTGCTGGGGAATGAATGCTCGCCGGAATAGCTTCGCGCTCGCTGCGCCGTCGATCGGTGTGGCCGCGCTGGTTCTTGCAACACTCGTCGCCTTGATCGGCTCGGCGCAGGCAGCGCCGTCGACCAAGCCCTATGTCGCAACGTTCGAGACTCCGGTGGCAGCCGGTACCTCCGACACAGTCGATCTCGAGCTCGAGAACCGTGCCAGTCAGCAGGTAATCGGGTCAGCGAACGTGACCGCGCAGGCTGGGTTCAGCATCACAGGTGCCTATATCGACGGTGCCGGGGACGTCAAAGAGGCATTCCCCACTACGCTTCTAGAGCTTCGGAATCTCGACATCGCACCTGGCACATCGCGGACGATCACGATCGACGTGACGACGCCGTGCTCTACGGATGCGGCCGACAAGTGGGGGATCCGCGCGAAGCAGAGCAACGATTTCAAGGGCCCGCCAGGCAACGACTTCAGCCTCGTCGAGGCAGACAGCAACCTTCACACAGCAGTCGGTGGCGCCGGTGGCACGCCTGCTGAACTTGTGTTCACGGAACAGCCCGGTGATGCGGTCAAGCAGCAGACGCTCGGCTCACCGGAGGTGAAAGTCGCGGTCGTGGACACGTGCGGAAACCCGACCAACCCCTCGGGCAACGTCACCGTCACGCTCGTTCAGCCGCAAGACACGACCTACGGCGGCGGAGGAGACCTGGCCGGAACGAACCCTCAGCCCGTGTCTGCGTCCGGGGTTGCATCGTTCAACGATCTCACGGTCAGCGAGTCCGGCTTCGGCTACGTGCTGCGGGCTTCGTATCCGGGCGTACTCGCAGCGGACAGTGATGCATTCGACGTATACGACGCTTTCTGCCCTCCTTGCACTGCGTCTGGCGTTGACACGCATGTGGACGTGGAAGCGTTAGGCGGCACGGCTGGTCTCTCGGTAGGCGCGGCCAACACAGCTGAGTGTGGAACGTTGACGCCGCTCGGCTCGACGTTCGCGATCGTGCCTCTGTCAGGTACGACCGGCACGTATACAGCGGTGCTGACGATCGACAAGCCCGCGCTGCAGGGTGTCGGTGTGTCGAACATCGTCGTCTGTGTCAGCGAGACTTCGGACGGGCCTCTGCAGAGGCTCCAGACGTGCGCCAAGAAGAACCCGACGCCGAAGTGCATCGTGAGTCAGACGTCGAGCCACGCCGGTGATGCGGTCATAACGATGCTGTTCGACGGTGACCCGTTTGGCGGCGGCTTCGGATAACGCGCGGAGGACTCCGGCGCGCCCTCCGCTCGCTAGTCGAGCGGAGGGCGCGCCAACCGTGTGACGCCGAGACGTGCGAAGAGCGTGGCGGCTTCTCGAGCCGCTTCGTCGTCGCCGACCTCTCCGAGGACGTCGAGCGAGAGCGCGAGCTCGTAGCGAGCATCCGCGGCACGGGCAATACGGATGCTTTCCGCAAGCGCCTCGCCGGCTTGCTCTCGTTCGCCCAGCTGGAACAGCGCTGACGCGCGGACACGGTGCGCGGCGGCCTCGAGCGGGGCGATGCCCGACGTATCTCTCGAGCGCTCGAGCACGGAAACGATCGAAGCCAGTGACGCGTCCGCCCGATCACCGCGCAACACGTCGAGCTCCGCCAGGCGCATCTCCACTTCGAGGACGAAGCTACCCGCGCCGATCTCGCGCAGTTCATGCGCTGCCGCCTGCATCAAGTCCTCAGCGTCGGCATACCGACCTGCCCGTGCTGCGCACCGACCGAGATTCGCACGGGCCACAGCGGCGAGTGGTCGATAGCCGATCGCGTCGCATGTCCGGACGACCTGCTCGAACAGCCGGTCAGCCTCCTCGAGCAGACCCTGGTCGGAGAAGATCTCCGCGATGTTGTTCGTCGTGATGCCGACGTGGGTGTCGTCGCCAATCCGCTCGTGCAGGGCGCGACTGCGCTCGTACAGCTCGATTGCCTCCACCCACTCGCCGTCGTAGTACGCCTCGATACCAAGGTTGTTCAGTGCGCTCGCCTGCCCCTTGAGGTCGCCGAGCTCTTCGTAGAGCGCAAGCGCCAAGCCGCGATAGGCGGCCCGCTCGGCCGAGCCGAGCTGTGTATGGATGAGATGGAGGATGAGATACGCCGGTGCGAGGCTTGAGCGGTCGTCGACCTCTAGTGCTTCTTGCACGACCTCTCTGAAGCGACGGATGGAGTCCTTGAACTCGCCTTGTCGATAGCGAGTCTGCGCGAGCGTCAGGCGTAGCTGCGTTCGCAACCGTCTGCGCTCCGACTCGTCTTCGAGGCTCTCCGTCGCCTCGAGCCCGCGGTTGTACCAGCGGATTGCGTCCGCGTAACGGCCCATGTCGTCCCGCAGCAACCCCTGCTTGCGCATGAGCTCGATGTGTCGCGGCGCATCATTCGGCGTTCGCTCGCGAGCGGCTGCGAACGCGTCGCCGGCGGCCTCGAGCCTGCCGGCGAGCTGTCGGCAGTCTCCGAGCGCCTCCCAGACTTCGGCGATCTCCGCCTGCTCGAGCTCGGAGACGCGGTCGGAGACTTCGAGTGCGCGCTCGTAGAACTCGGCTGCCTCGAGGTTCGCCCACTTCTCTTGTGCGCTCTGTCCGGCCGCGAGGGAGTACCTCCACGTCGCCGGCCCGTCGTCGGCGCGGTAGTAGTGGAGGGACAGCAGCTCGACGGCGTCGGGCGTGCGCACCTCGAGAACCGCGGCGACGCGGGCGTGCAGCTCGCGCCGGCGCCGGTAAGAAAGACCTTCGTATGCGCCGTCGCGGATGAGCGCGTGGCGGAAGCGGAAGGCGCCGGGAACCTCGGGATCACGCTCGACGAACTCGCCGAGTCGGTCCCACGCCTCCGAATCGGAGGCCGCCGTGGAGTCTCCTTCCAGCACGTCGGCGACGAGCGCTCCCGAGAACGACGCGCCGAGAACCGAGGCCCAGCGCAGCAGGGCGCGATCGCCCGGCGCGAGTCCGTCGATGCGTGTCGCGACGAGGGTCTCGACGCTGTCAGGCATCTGCTCGGGCGCTTCCCGTGCCTGATCTGGCGAGGCGAGCTCCTGGAGGAACAGCGGGTTGCCGGCGCCGCGCTCCATGAGCGCGGCCAGATCGTCGTCGGTCAGGCGTCGATCGCCCGCCGCTGCCCGCACGAGCGTCCTCGCGTCGTCCGCGGGAAGCGGCTCGAGTCGCAGGGTGAGTGCGGGTAGCGGTGGGGTGCCCTCCGCGGCCGCGAATCCGCCTTCGACCGCCCGCCGGGTGGTGCAGGTGAGCCAGGGCCTGGTCGAGAGCTGGGTGCCCAGGTGACGCAGCAGCTCGGAGGACGCGTCGTCCATCCAGTGGACGTCCTCGAGCACGAGGAGGGTCGGCGAGTCGAGCAGCCCGGCGAGCAGTGAACTGACGACGCCGTGGAGGCGTGCACGGCGGAAGGAGGGCTCGAGGTCGTCCACCTCGGGCGTGGTCTCGACATCGACGTCGAGTGGTGCTGCGAGGAGCGGAGCCCAGGGAACGAGCTCCTCGTCGACCGAGACGAGCCGCTCGGCGAGCGCCGCGCGGTTGTGCTCGGCGCCGCCGTTGAGCTCGACGTCCAGGAGCGAGCGGAGGAACGGGCGGAAGGCGTGGTACGGCGTGGACGTCTCGTACTGCTCGCAGCGCAGCGAGATCTGGCGCATGTCCGCGCAGTTCTCCCGCAGCTCCTCCGCGAGCCTCGACTTCCCGATGCCCGGCTCTCCGACGAGCTCCACGAGCGTGCCAAAACCCATCCGGACCGGCGCGACCGAGGCGGCAAGGACCGCGCGTTCTCTCTCGCGATCGACGAACGGCAGCTTGTCCTGCGTGCGATCGTCTGCACGCGCGCTCTCGCGCACCAGTTCGCCCAGGACTACGGCATGCACCGGCTCGCTCTTTCCCTTTACCTGGAACGGCTCGAGCTCGCTGGCCTCGAAGAACGCGCCCCCCCGCGCGAACGCCTCCGACGAGACCCAGATCTCGTCCTCCCCCGCGCGCGCCATCAGGCGGGCCGCGAGTGCTGCCGTGTCGCCGAGCACGGTGTACGTCCTCCGGAAGCTCGCACCCACCTGGCCCGTGAAGACGCGACCCTGGCTCACCCCGATGTGGACAGGGAGGGGAAGTCCCTCGTCCAAGATTGCCCGCACCGTTCGGAGCATCCGCTCTTCGTCGTCGCCGAACGTCTGAGGCGCGCCCGAGACCAGGATGACCCTGCCACCGTCTCGATCGACGTCGCTTTCGAGGAACGTCACGCCGTGCGCTTCGGCGCAGGCCTGGACGATGCGGACGAGGCGGTCGAGCGCCGCAGCCGTCGCCTCGGGCCCTTCGGTCGCGATCACCTCGTCCGTCCCTCCGAACCGGATGAACGCGATGGCGGCGCTTCGGTGCTCGCCTTCTAACGGCCCCACTTGGAGTAACTGCGCCCGTAGCGGCGCTGGAACGGCCACCTCGAGCGGGACCCCCTCCACGTGCGGGAGGGGCTGCACTGCGCCTCGGACCTCGGGAGCTGCGCGAAGAAGTCGCCCCACTCCTCGCGCTTCGCCGATCGAGTCCTCTCCGAGAAGCGCTGCGGTCTCCTCGCTGAGCAGGATCTCGCCCGCTTCGGACGCGGCTTCCATCTCCACCGTTCGAGTCGCTGCGGGACCCGCGATGAGAAGCTCACGGTGCGACTCTCCTACGAGGAAGAACTGAAAGCGCCCGGAGTGGAGGCCGGCGTGCATCTTCAGCTGAATCGAGCCCGCCGACGTCTTCGGTCGGCCGATCACGCGCAGCGTGCGCCGCATCTCGAAGGCCGCACGCGCCGCTCTCGCGGCGTGATCGTCGCCCTCGTAGAGCAGTAACAGCGCGTCGCCGCCGAACTTGAGCAGGCCACCGCCCTGCGCATAGGCGACGGCGAGCAGGGCCGCGAAGGTCGCGTTCATCACTTCCGTGACCTCCTCCGCGCCGGCTCGACCGAGATCGGAGAGTCGCTCGGACATAGCCGTGAAGCCCGAGATGTCGACGAACGCAAGCGTTCCCTCGACTTCGCGCCACTGGGATTCCGGAGCGTCGCGGAGCCACTCGAGCGTCAACCGTGGGACGAACGAGACAAGTTCGGCCGAGGCCGAACTTTCGACGACTTCCTCATCGGGCATGTTGCGTCATTCTGCGTGACTGGCCCGGTCGGTCAAGCCGGTGTGGGTTCGCCGCGGCACCGGAGGCGTGGTGCGGTTCGGTTCGACTTCACGGAACGTTTACCGCTCCTCAACGCAATTCCCCCGAAAAGGGGACGTCCGATACGTCGTAACGGACGAACAGGCGAGTGACACCGATACCCAAGGCGAAGGGCGGCGGGGAAATGTCTGCGGCAGAACTCGAGCTCGTCCACGTGTCCGAGCGCGACCGAATCGAGCAGTGGCGTCACGAGGCCCTCGAGCGCGCGGGGTACGACTCCGAGGCGGCGATCG
>DATKBJ010000082.1:0-4521 GCA_035514135.1 Gaiellaceae bacterium
CGCGGGCGACCACGCGTCTCCGTATGGCAAACGCCCGGTGGAGAAGTGGAGAACCCTAGGCGGCTGCGGACTCGATGCGAGCCAGCGCGAGCGCTGCTCCCTCGCGCACACCGCTGCGTCCGACCTCGAGCTTGGCGTCGAGGCGCCGGGCGATCTCCTCAAGGACGAGGGTGCCGCCGAGGAGCGTCTCGGTACGCGCAGGGGTGATGTCGAGCCCTTGCGTGACAACAGACGCCCCGCGCTCGACGATCGCCTGCGCGAGCGACTCCAGCTTGCGTACGCCGAAACGCGGCCCGACCACCTTCCCGAGGGCGCGTGCTGTCCCGCCGACGGCGAGCGCAACGTCGGGATGGACGGGGTCGACTCCGTCGAGAAGCTCGTGCACTCCGGCACGGGCCCGCTGCACGTCACGCGCGCTCGGGCGCTCGCGTGCCAGGAGTTGCCGCGTCACGCGGAGCGCACCGGCGTCGCGTGAGCAGACCCAGGTCGGCCCGGTCGTCGTCGAGCCGATCGCGACTTCGCACGACCCGCCGCCGAGATCGACGACTCCGGTGCTGCCAGCGAGCTGCTGCGCCGAGACGGCACCTTCCCACGCGAGGCAGCCCTCGTCCTCGGCCGTGAGCACGACCACAGGCGCTCGCGTCGCTTCGTCGAGCGTCTCGACGATCTCGTCGGCATTCGCCGATTGACGACCCGGTGCGGTGACGATCGTCTCGATTCTCTCGGCTCGTTCCGCCCGCGCGCGGCGGGCGAAGCGCTTGCCGACGTCGGCTAGCTCGACGAGCTTGCGGTCGCCGATGCGTCCGAGGCGATACGCGTCGTCCCCGAGGCGCAGGTAGACGCGGTCGCGTGCGATCTCCCGCACCTGCCCATCGCGCTTCACCGCGGCGACGAGAAGGCGGACGGAGTTCGACCCGACGTCGATGACGGCCACGCGCACCGGCGGGATTCTCTCGGCCGCGTCGGTCGGGCTATCCAGCACGCCGCTCGCGGGCGCCGCGGCGCGCACGCTTGAGCGAACGGCGCATCATCGTCTCGTGGTGCGAGTGGGGCTTCGCGGGCTTGGCCGGAACGAGACGGAGCCACTCACCCGTTGGCTCGAGCACCCACGCGTTCACGTCGTCGGCCAGCGCGCTGTCCAGTATCGCGTTGATCTCCGCCCGCACGCGCGCGTTCTCGACGGGCATGAGCACTTCGATCCGATGGTCGAGATTGCGCTGCATGAGGTCGGCGCTTCCGAAGCAGGTGGTTACGCGCTCGCCGGCCTCGAACGAGTAAACGCGGCTGTGCTCGAGGAAGCGGCCGACGATCGAGCGGACGTGGATGTTCTCGGAGAGGCCCTCGACGCCGGGGCGCAGCGCGCACGTGGAGCGGGCGATGATGTCGACACGCGCACCCGCCCGCGAGGCCGCGTACAGCTCCTCGACGATCTTCGGGTCGACGAGGTGGTTGAGCTTGAGCCTGATGCGCGCGTGCTTGCCCTCCGTTGCGGCAGCCGCGACCCGACGGATCTCGTCGACGAGGCCACTGCGCAGCGTGAAGGGTGCAACGAGCAGCTTGCGGAACTTCTGAGGCCGCCCGAAGCCCGTGATGTAGTTGAAAAGGTCGGCGACGTCGGCCGCGATCTCCTCGTCAGCCGTGAAGATGCCGAGGTCTTCGTAGAGCCGGGCCGTGGCGGCGTGATAGTTCCCGGTCCCGATGTGCGCGTAGCGCCGCAGGCCGTCGCCTTCGCGACGCACGATCAGCGTCATCTTCGCGTGGATCTTCAGGTCGGGGAACCCGTAGGCGACGTGGACTCCCGCCTGCTCGAGCTCTCTCGACCACTCGATGTTCCGCAGCTCGTCGAAGCGTGCCTTGAGCTCGACGAGACATACCGACTGCTTGCCGTTCTCGGCGCACTGGATCAGGGAGCCGACGAGCACGCTGTCGTCGCTCGTGCGATACACGGCGGTCTTCATCGCGATGACGCTCGGGTCGCGAGCTGCGGCCTGCGCGAACACCTCGAAGCTGGCGCGGAACGAGCCGTACGGCTGGTGGACGAGCACGTCCCCGCGACGGATCTCGTCGAAGATCTGCGGAGGATCGGTTTGCGCGGCAGCTAGGCGCGGCGGGATAGAGGGGATCCAGGGCTCGAGTTGCAGCTCGGGCCTGTCGATGCTCGCGAACTCCATGAGCTCGGAGAGGTCGAGCGGGCTCTCGACCCGGTAGATCTGCGACTCGTCTGCGCCGAGGCCGCTCTGTAGCCGTGCGACCATCTCGGAGGAGGCGGACGAGCTCACCTCCACGCGGACGACGTCGCCGAAGCGGCGCCGCCGGAGCTGACTCTCGACGGCTTCGAGCAGGTCGTCGGCGTCGTCGGACACCTCGAAGTCCGCATCGCGCGTCACGCGGAAGACCGCGCGCTCGACGATCTCCACGCCGGGGAAAAGCGCAGGGAGGAAGTGGGCGATGATCTGCTCGAGCGGGACGTAGAGTCCGCGATCACCCAGGTCGAAGAAGCGGGGGAGCCCCTCCGGGATCTTGACGCGGGCGAAGCGCTCCTCGCCGACCTCGGGATCCTCTGCGAAGATCGCGAGCGAGAGCGAGAGGCCCGAGATGTACGGGAACGGCTGGCCGGGGCCTACTGCGAGTGGCGTCAGAACTGGATAGATCTCGCGGTGGAAGCGGCGCTCGAGCTGCGCGAGCTCTTTCTGACCGAGATCCTCGATGCCCCCGACCGTGATGTCCTCGGCAGCGAGCGCAGGTCGGAGCTCGCGCTTCCAGAGCCGGGACTGGAGCGCCGAGAGCTCGAGGACGCGCTCGCGGATCCGTGCCAGCGCTTGCTGCGGTGTGAGCCCGTCGGGGGAGCGCATCGTGATGCCCGCCTCGGCCTGGCCGAGAAGCCCGGCAACGCGTACCTGGAAGAACTCGTCGAGGTTCGAGGAGAAGATCGCGCAGAACTTCACGCGCTCCAGCAACGGCAGAGTCTCGTCCGTCGCGAGCTCGAGGACGCGCGCGTGGAACTCGAGGTGGGAGAGCTCGCGGTTGAGCAGCGTCTCCGAGGGCTCGGTGCGGACACGCGTTGTCATCGGTGCATTCTGCATCGGCAGCGACTGCACTGGAGGTGAGGATCTGGTGAAGGGGCCGCGACTGCCTGTCGGCAAGCGCTACGCGAGCGCGTCGACGACGAGCGCCTGGAAGTGCGCGATGAGCTTCTCCGACTCCGGGAGCAGCACGCCTTCGTCGACGACGCCCGCGCGCATCCCCGCCTGGACGCGCTCGATGAGCACGCGATCTTCGGCGCCTACCTGCGCGTCGAACGCGAGCGACTCCTCGATCCAGACATCGTCCGCGTCCTCGGCGACGAAGTAGTCGAGGAAGCGATAGGTCTTCTCGGTCGCGCGGGGAACGAGCGGGCCGATCGAGAGGTTCGGTCTGCCTGGCATCACGTTCACGACGGTGCCCGGGAAGAGGAGGTGGAACTGGCCGCGCTCGACCTCGCCCGTCGGGTCGTATGCACCCTTGGGCTCGACGCGCAGGGGGGCGTGCTGCGTCATGCGGCCGGCGTTCGTCTCGAGGAGGTACGCATCGACCGAGACGTCCATGACCGCGGAGAACCCGGGGTGCGCCGTCGGGCAGTGGTAGCACTCGAGGAAGTTCTCGGCCGAGACCTTCCAGTTGCAGTCGAGCTCGGACTCGGAGCGCTGGAGGAAGCGAAGCGCGTCAAGGTCGATGCCGGCAGCGGCTATCCGCTCGGGGATGCCGTCGAGGAACTCGTCGAGCGGAGCCGCGTCGCGGTCGGGGTTCACGAAGATCAGGGGCCCCCATGTGCCGAGCTGCAGGGGGATCAAGCCGAGCTCCTCCTTGGGGATCCCGCCCTCCTTGTTGCCGCGTGGCGCGGTGATCAGGCGGCCGTCGAGCCCGTACGTCCATGCGTGGTACGGGCACTGGAGCGTCTCGCGGCGACCCGACCCTTCGCAGACGATCGAGCCCCGGTGCCGGCACACGTTGAGGAATGCGCCGAGCTCGTCCTCGCGGTCGCGCACGACCACGACGGGGATGTCGCCGACCGTGGTCGCGTGGAAGGACGCCGGCTCGGGCACGTCGCCCATGTGGCCGACGTACTGCCACGAACGGTGGAAGATCCGCTCGCGCTCGAGCTGGAGCACGGCAGGATCCGTGTACCAGCTCCACGGCAGCGTCCTGACGTCGACCGCGCTCATCGACGGGAGGCTAGCGAGGAGCTCAGGCTGCGGCGCGCGCGAGCTCGTCGTCGAGCCGCGTGAGGTACACGGGCCGCGGCGAGCGCAGGTAGTCGACGATTGCCGACTCGTCGTGCCTGCAGGGAAGCAGCGTCTTCCAGCCGTGGAGATGGCCGGGCTCGTGGAAGTCTCCGGACGCGACGGCCGGGAGTCCCGCGTCGGCAACCCAGCCGAAGAGCTGCGCTCGGTTGAAGAGCTCGAAGCGGTGCGCGAGCGCGCGGAGCCCGGCGTCGCGCGAGAACCGCTTCGTCAGCCGTCCTCGCAGCGTCGCCGGCTCGTC
>DATKBJ010000083.1:0-5925 GCA_035514135.1 Gaiellaceae bacterium
TTCAACACGATCTCGATCTCCGGGTACCACATCCGCGAGGCAGGAGCGAGCGCAGCACAGGAGCTCGCGTTCACCCTCGCGAACGGGATCGCCTACTGCGAGGCCGCTGTCGCGGCTGGACTCTCGCCCGACGACTTCGGCAAGCGGCTGTCCTTCTTCTTCAACGCGCACAACCACTTCTTCCAGGAGGTCGCGAAGTTCCGCGCCGCGCGCCGTCTGTGGGCCGAGATCATGCGTGACCGCTTCGGCGCGACGAACCCGCTTGCGCTCGCGCTTCGCTTCCACGCCCAGACCGGCGGCTCGACGCTCACCGCCCAGCAGCCCGAGAACAACATCGTGCGAGTAGCGATCCAGGCCCTCTCGGCCGTCGCCGGTGGCGCGCAGTCTCTGCACACGAACTCGTTCGACGAGGCGCTGGCGCTCCCGACGGAACGTGCCGCGACGATCGCGCTCCGCACGCAGCAGATCCTCGCCGCAGAGGCCGGCACAACGGACACTGCCGACCCGCTCGGCGGCTCGTACTACATCGAGGCGCTCACCGACGAGCTCGAGCAGCTGGCGCGCGACCTCATCGCGCGGATCGACGACCTCGGTGGAGCGGTAGCGGCGATCGAGCAGGGATTCGTCCAGGGGGAGATCGAAGCGTCGGCGTTCCTCTACCAGCGCGACGTGGAGTCCGGCGAGCGCATGGTCGTCGGCATGAACGTGTTCACGGAGGAGAGCGCCGGGCGGGTCGAGCTCCTTCGGATGAATCCGGCGATCGAGCAGCAGCAGCGCGACCGGACCGCGAGCGTCCGCGCGCAGCGCGACGGTGCGGCAAGCGCCAACGCGCTCACGGAGGTTCGGCGGGTGGCGGAAGGCGACGAGAACCTCCTGCCCGCCCTGCGTGAGGCCCTGCGCGTCGGATGCACCGTCGGCGAGGTCTGTGGCGCGCTGCGCGATCTTTGGGGTACATATGACGCCCAGCATGCGTAGTCGCCGTACCTGGATCGTGCTCGGGCTGGCGCTGATCCCAGCAGTCGCGATCCCGTTCGCCGCGGTGGCGATGTCGGGCGCAACGTCGAGCTTCACCCGCGATGTGGCGCCGATCATCGCCGACAAGTGCGCCGGTTGTCACCAGTCGGGCGGGATCGCGCCCTTCCCACTCGAGACCGCGAAGCAGATCTCGTCGCGATCCGCGCTCATCGGCGCAGCTGTCCGCGAACGAGTCATGCCGCCATGGCCTCCCGGGAAGAGCTCCCCCGCCTACACGGGCCAGGCAGCTCGCACACTGACCGCACGCGAGCGTGCGACGATCGTCGCCTGGGCCACGAGGGGTGGAAAGGTCGACGGGCCGGCCCGCAAACCCGCACGAGCGAGGGGACCAGAGGTGCGCTCCGGCGAGGCGCTCCTGAACCTCCGCATGCAGGCGGCCTACCGACCGTCGGCGGCCAAGGGGATAACGGACGACTACCGCTGCTTCCTGCTCGACCCGAAGCGGACGAGCGACAGCTCGGTCACGTCGGTGCGGATCGAGCCCGGACAGCCGAAGGTCGTACACCACGTGATCCTGTTCCGGGTCACACCGGAGCAGGTCATATCGGCGAAAAGCCTCGACTCCGATGACGCCGGCCCCGGATGGTCCTGCTTCGGTGGAACCGGCCTGCCGACCGGCAACGGAGCAGGCCTCGCCGACTCGCTGAACGACGCGAGCTGGATCGCCGCCTGGGCACCCGGCTGGGGAGGAACCCGGCTCCCCGACGGCACGGGTGTCTCGCTGCCGGCCGGCAGCCAGATCGTGATGCAGGTCCACTACAACCTCTTGAACGGGAACGCGCCGGACCGCTCGCGTGCGCTGCTGACTGTCGCTCCGCGCTCTGCGGGGCTCGAGCCGCTCCAGACGGTGCTTCTCCCGGGACCCGTCGAGCTCGCGTGTGCAAAGGGCGAGCAGGCCAAGCTCTGCGACCGCAACGAGGCTCTCTTCGACCTCGCGCGGAAGTACGGGACGAGCGCGGCGTTCACGCCTGCCGGGCTCCTCATCCTCTGCCGCGGGAACGCCGCCAACCCGAGAGCGAGCGCCTTCTCGGTCTGCGACCGCCGGATCACGACGCCGACGACGATCCATGTCGCAGCGGGCCACATGCACCTCCTCGGCGCCGCGGTTCGACTCGAGCTGAACCCGGGAACCGCACGGGCAAAGGTGCTGCTCGACATCCCCCGCTGGGACTTCCACTGGCAGAACGCGTACACGCTCGCGCGCTCGGTGAAGGCCGCTCCGGGCGACGTCATCCGTGTCACCTGCAGACACGACACGAGCAAGCGCGGGAAGCGCGGGTCAGGCGTCCCGGCGTCGCCGCGCTACGTCCTCTGGGGCGAGGGCACGACCGACGAGATGTGCCTCGGGATCCTGCAGGTCACGCGCGGGTAGCCGTCGCTCCGACGCGGCCAGACACCGACCAGGATCGGCCAGTCACTCGAGAGGTCTGGTGCGTCGTCCGAGTCGCTCACCGCGTGAACATGCCGGAGCCCGTGCCAAACCGTCACGATTGGGCCGTGCGCATCCTCCTCGTCTCGCAGATGTACCCGGGACCGCGCGACCCGGACCTCGGCGTCTTCGTCGCAAACCTCGAGCACGAGCTTCTCGGGCGCGGACACGAGATCGAGCGTGCGGTCGTCGACACGCGCGGCGGCAAGGCGCGGCACGCCAGGCTGTTTCGCGACGCTGCCCTGGTCGCCCGACGCTTCCGACCCGAGGTGGCGTACGCGCACTTCCTCGTGCCAGCCGGCCTCGCGGCGAAGCTCGCGACCAGCGCGCCGCTCGTCGTCACCGCGCACGGGCAGGACGTCGCGAACGTCGGATCGATACCGGGCGTGCGAACGGCCACGCGCTACGTCGTTCGGCGTGCTGCCACGGTCATCGCCGTCTCGCACTGGCTGGCGGAGCGGCTCGCGGAAGCGATCCCCGACGCGCGCAGCAAGACCGAGATCGTCGACTGCGGCGTGAACCTCGAACGCTTCGCGCCGCGCCGGCCCGTGGAGCACGACGGCACGGCGTTCCTCTGCCTCGGCGGGCTGTCCGAGCGAAAGAACGTCCTGCGGCTGGCTCGTGCGTTCGAGCGTCACGGTGAGGGAACGCTGACCTTCGTCGGCGACGGGCCGTTGCGTGCGGCGCTCGAGGGCCGCGAGCGAGTCCAGGTCGTGGGACGGGTGGCACACGACGCTGTGCCCGCCTGGATCGCGGCATCCGACATCGTCTGCCAGCCCAGCCTGGTCGAGCCGTTCGGCCTCGCGACGCTCGAGGCGATGGCAGCCGCTCGGTCGGTCGTCGCCACGACTATCGGCGGCCCGCCCGAGTTCGTGACACCGGAGTCCGGCGTGCTCGTCGACCCACTCGACGACGACGCGATCGTCTCGGCACTCGCTCGAGCCGCCGCGCTCCCGCGACCGAACCTCGCGGCCCGCGAAGCGGCCCGAGCTCACGACATCAGGCTGCAGGCGGAGCGAGTGGAGGAGATCCTCCTGCGAGCCGTCGGAGGTCGGCCAGCCTGATCTTTACGAGCGGGCGGATCGCGTCCTCGAGCCCGGCCTCGCGTGCGACCTCGAGCGCCTCCTCGTAGGTCTCGCGCACTTTCTCCGGCGCGACTCCCTGCTTCAGGCGGTTGTCGCCCGTGACGAGCAGCTTTTGGATGCGCGCACGCGCGTCGTCGCCCACCGAGGGGAGCGTACTCCCGTTGCTACCCTGTCCGCCGCCATGCCCTGGCTTCAGATCACAGCAGTCATCCAGGTGCTCCTGAGCGCCGCCGTCATCACGCTCGTGCTCATGCACTCGGGGCGCGAGGCCGGGATGGGCGGGCTCGGATTCACCCCCCACTCGCAGGGCGGCACGCACATCGTGGAGCGCAACCTGACGCGTCTCACGGTCGTGATCGCCACGCTGTTCGGGCTCAACACCGTGCTGATGTTCCACCTTCTCTAGACTTCGCAGGGCGCGCGCTGGTGGCGGAATTGGTAGACGCGCTAGGTTGAGGGCCTAGTGGCCATTTAGGCCGTGGAGGTTCAAGTCCTCTCCAGCGCATAAGAAAGAGCGTGGAGGTCAGACTTCAGTCTGACCTCCACTCGGTCTCTTCGTCCTTATGCACATGTACTCGGATCTCGCGCCATGGTTCCACCTGCTGACGCACCCCTCCGACTACACGGACGAGGCCGAGTTCGTCACGCGCGTCGCCGCGGAGGTCGTCGGTGCCGACGCGCGCACACTGCTCGAGCTCGGGTCCGGAGGCGGGAACAACGCGTCGCATCTCAAGGCCCACTTCGAGTGCACGCTCACAGACATCTCGCCGGAGATGCTCGCGCTCAGCCGCACCCTCAATCCCGCGTGTGAGCACGTCGAGGGCGACATGAGGACGCTCCGGCTCGGCCGCAAGTTCGACGTCGTCTTCATTCACGACGCGATCTCGTACCTGACGACCGAGTCGGATCTGCGAGCGGCGATCGAGACGGCCTTCGTCCATGTCCGCCCAGGCGGCGTCGTCATCCTGACCCCCGACGCGACCACTGAGATCTTCAAGGCGCAGACCGATCACGGCGGGCACGACGGCGACGACGGCCGCAGCCTGCGCTACCTCGAGTGGACGCACCCGCTCACGTCGCCGGACGCAACGACCTATGTGACCGACTACGCGATCGTGGCCCGCGGGCCCGGCGACGAGCTTCGCGTGGTGCACGATCGGCACACGCTCGGCGTCTACCCGGAGGCAACCTGGAAACGCCTCATGGCAGAAGCCGGCCTCGAGCTCGTCGACACGACCGTCGAGAACCCGTACGAGCTCGAACAGGCCGCGTTCGTCGGGCGTCGCCCCGCTTGACGTCGTCCGAAGAGGGATCTACTCTCCCGTGACGAACATACGTTCGTTCCCCGACACTGGAGACCCGATGCTGACGACACGACAACAGGAGATCTGGCAGTTCCTCGCCGAGTACGTGGACGCGCACGGCTATCCGCCAACCGTTCGGGAGATCGGCGACGCCGTCGGTCTCGCCTCCCCGTCGACCGTTCACGCGCACCTCGCCAACCTCGAGCGCGCCGGGCTGCTGAAGCGCGATCCGACGAAGCCGCGCGCGATCGAGCTGGTCGGTCGCAAGCGTGAGGAAACCGGGACGCGCACTGCCTCGGTGCCGACGCTGCCGCTCGTCGGGAGCATCGCTGCAGGAGGCCCACTCCTGGCCGAGCAGTCGATCGAGGATCACATCGCTGTGCCCGCGCCGCTCGGTCGCGACGCGGACTTCCTTCTTCGCGTGAAGGGCGACTCGATGGTCGAGGCCGGAATCCTCGACGGCGACATCGTCGTCGTCCGCAAGCAGGCCGACGCTCGCTCGGGTGAGGTCGTCGTCGCACTCGTCGGAGACGACGAGTCCGCGGACGAGGCAACGGTCAAGACGTTCCATCGCGAGCGCGACGGCCGCATTCGCCTGCAGCCCGAGAACGCGGCGCTGGAGCCGCTCTTCCCCGAGCACGTCGAGATCCTCGGCAAGGTGACGGGAGTGTTCAGGAGCATCGGATGAGGAGGGGAGAATGACGGTCGCGCCACTCAATCGCTCGCTCGACCAGGAGCTCATGGCGTTCCTTCGCGGTGCCAGCCTCGAATGCCTCGTGTGCGGCGAGTTCGTCCTGCACGTGCGCGGAGCGCTGGCCTGTGCGGAGTGCCGCTCGATCCTGGCCGAATCCGAGGAGCGAATCGCCGAGATCGCGTTACCATCAGTCGTGCAGGCCGGGTGATCGCGGGCTCCTTTCGAGGAGCTCGAGGAAAGTCCGGACACCGCAGGGCAGGACGCTGGGGCATACCCAGGCGGCGAAAGCCGACGGAAAGTGGAACAGAAAGGAGACCGCCGGCCGCGGGAAACCGAGGTCGGTAAGGGTGAAACGGTGGGGTAAGAGCCCACCAGCGG
>DATKBJ010000084.1:0-7660 GCA_035514135.1 Gaiellaceae bacterium
GGGAGAATGACGCACTCGGGATGGTGCTCGCCGTCGCCCAGGTCGCGTCGCTCGCCGACGGCGGCGATCGTCCCGTCGTCCGCGATCTCGACGGCGCCATCCCTGATCGGCGGCCCCTCGACAGGGACCAGCCAGTCCGCCGAGATGACGCTCACGTCAGGCTTTCGGCGTAGTCCTCGTCCCAGCCGCGATTCCAGCGGCGCTCCAGGAGCACCGACAGCCAGATGGCCATCTCGTAGAGCAGGACCAGAGGAACGACCTCGAACGCGAGCGACACGGGGTCGACCGTGGGGAGCAGGATCGCGAAGACGAGCAGCCCGACGAACGCGATCTTCCGATTTCTGCGCAGCTGATCCGACGTCAGCACGCGAAGCCGCACGAGCGCGAGCACGAAGATCGGCATGAGGAAGGCGAGACCTCCCGCGAGCAGCGTCATTGCGGTGAAGGTGTAGTAGTAGCTCGCCCGGATCTGGATGTCGTAGAGCTCCGCGTCGTACGACGTCAAGAAGTCGAGAGCCCGCGGCAGCACGATGTAGTACATGAAGGTCACACCGCCGATGAACAGCATGGTCGCCAGCGAGACGAACACGAGGACGATCCGCTCGAAGTGCGGCTGCACTGCGGGGGCGAAGAATGCCCAGGCCTGCCACAACAGGATCGGCAGCGCGAATGCCAGAGCGGCGATCAGGCTGACCTTGACCGACGTCGTGAAAGGCTCGGTGACACCGAGCGTCACGAGCTTGCGATCGTCGGCGAGCGGCCCCGTGAGCCACTCCATGATGTACTTGTGGAACGCGAACGTGATGATGAAGATCGGGACGATCGCGAGGAGCGCGATGATGAGTCGAGAGCGGAGCTCCTCGAGATGCTCGACGAGCGTCGCCTCCTCACCGTGGTCGAGCCGGCGCGGAAGCCACCTGCGGAGCATCCGCGGTGTGTCCTAGCTGACGGTTTCCCGCTCGACGCGCGCTTCCGACTCGCCGGACGGCGCGTCGGGGGCAGGCGTGGCGGATGGGAGCTCCACGCGCGTCGGTGTCGGGGTCGTGGTCGGCGTCTCCATCGAGACCGCCTCCTCGACGCCCGTGACCGAGTCCTTGAACTCGCGCATGCCCTTCCCGAGCGAGCGGCCCATCTCCGGCAGCCGCTTGGCCCCGAAGATGAGCAAGAGCACGACCAGCAGGATCATCAGCTCCCAGACGGAGACGCCGAACGGCATGCCGCAACCTTACCATCGCTGGAACGGATGACCGTTGCGGCTACCATGCAGAAGGCGGGCGGCTCAGCTGCCGACTACTCCGAGGAGGTCTCCTTTCCGCATGACTCAGCTCGAGATCAGGAATCTGCACGTCGCACTGGAGGACGGCACCGAGATCGTCAAGGGTGTCGACCTCGAGGTCGACCTCGGGCAGAAGCACGCCATCATGGGGCCGAACGGCTCCGGGAAGTCGACCCTTGCGTACGCCCTCATGGGCCACCCCGCATACGAGGTGACCGAGGGTCAGATCCTCTTCGACGGTGAGGACATGACGGAGCTCGGCGCGGACGAGCGGGCGCAGCGCGGTCTCTTCCTCGCGTTTCAGTACCCGCACGCCATTCCAGGTGTCACCGTGACGAGCTTCCTGCGCAGCGCGATCAACGCGAAGCGCAAGGCGGCGAACGGCGGCGAGGAGGATCCGGTCCGGATCCCGGAGTTCCGGACGGAGCTGCTGGGCGCCATGGAAGACCTGAAGGTGCCGCGCGAGCTTGCCTCGCGCTACCTGAACGACGGCTTCTCCGGCGGCGAGAAGAAGCGCGTCGAGATCCTGCAGATGGCAATGCTCAAGCCGAAGATCGCCGTGCTCGACGAGACCGATTCGGGTCTCGACATCGACGCCCTCAAGATCGTCGCGAACGGCGTGAACGCGCTCGTCGGCCCGGACATGGGCGCGCTCGTGATCACGCACTACCAGCGAATCCTCGACTACGTCACCCCCGACTTCGTGCACGTCTTCGTCGACGGGCGGATCGTGGCCGACGGCGGTCCAGAGCTCGCGCACAAGCTCGAGGCCGACGGCTACGAGGCGTTCACACCGGCCGGGGTCGGAGGCGGTGCAGCATGAGCAGCACGCACGAGACCGACGTCGTCCGCGGGATTCGCTCCGAGTACAAGTACGGCTTTTCGAATCCCGACGCTGCGAAGGACTACTTCTTCAAGTCGGGGAGGGGCATCTCGCACGAGGTCGTCGAGGCAATCGCGGAGCACAAGCAAGAGCCCGACTGGATGCGCCAGTTCCGCCACAAGAGCCTCGACTACTTCTTCGCGCGGCCCATGCCGAGCTGGGGCGCCGACCTCTCCGGAATCGACTTCGAGAACATCTACTACTACATCAAGCCCACGGAGAAGCAGGCCGACTCGTGGGAAGACCTGCCGGCCGAGATTCTGGACACCTGGGACAGGCTCGGCATCCCGGAGGCGGAGAAGAAGTACCTCGCCGGGGTGGGCGCCCAGTACGAGTCGGAGGTCGTGTACCACAAGCTCCAGGCCGATCTCGAGGCGAAGGGCGTGCTCTTCCTCGACATGGACTCCGGCCTGCGCGAGCACGAGGACGTCGTCAAGCAGTACATGGGCACGATCATCCCGCAGAACGACAACAAGTTCGCGGCGCTGAACTCCGCCGTCTGGTCGGGCGGCTCGTTCATCTACGTGCCGCCGGGTGTGCACATCGAGATGCCGCTCCAGGCCTATTTCCGCATCAACGCGGAAAACATGGGCCAGTTCGAGCGGACGCTGATCATTGTCGACGAGGACGCGTACGTACACTACGTCGAGGGCTGCACGGCGCCGATCTACTCGTCCGACTCGCTCCACTCTGCGGTGGTCGAGATCGTCGTCAAGAAGGGCGGCCGCTGCCGGTACACGACCATCCAGAACTGGTCGAACAACGTCTACAACCTCGTCACGAAGCGTGCCGTCGCCCACGAGGGCGCGACGATGGAGTGGGTCGATGGCAACCTTGGCTCGAAGGTGACGATGAAGTACCCGGCGATCTGGCTCATGGGCGAGCGGGCGCACGGCGAGGTGCTGTCGATCGCGTTCGGCGGCAAGGGACAGCACCAGGATGCAGGTGGCAAGGTCGTCCACGTCGCGCCGCGCACGACGTCGGTGATCACCTCGAAGTCGATCTCGAAGGACGGCGGGCGCGCCGGCTACCGCGGGCTCCTACAGGTGGCCAAGGGCGCCGTCGGCTCGAGGTCGAAGGTCGTCTGCGACGCGCTCATCCTCGACGACGAGTCGCGTTCCGACACGTACCCGTACATCCAGGTCGACGAGTCCGATGTCGACCTCGGACACGAGGCCACGGTGTCGAAGATCGGCGAGGAGCAGCTCTTCTACCTCATGAGCCGTGGGCTCTCGGAGGCGGAGGCAAGCGCGATGATCGTCTCGGGGTTCGTCGAGCCGATCACGAAGGAGCTCCCGCTCGAGTACGCGGTCGAGATGAACCGCCTCATCCAGCTGCAGATGGAAGGCAGCGTCGGGTAGGAACCGGTTTGGCGGGTCCGATCAGCAAGGTCGACGCGGTCGGCATCCCGTCCTCGGATGCCGAGCGCTCGCGCGAGTTCTACGTCGAGACGCTCGGGCTGCGCCCGGACGCGAACGCGCGCTTCGAGTTCTGGGTCGGTGACATGTGCTTCGCCATCTGGCAGCCCGCGCAGTTCGGCGGTGGGTACAGGCCGCAGGGAAACAGCATCGTCTTGCTCCACGTCGACGATGTCGCCGCGGCACGTGCGGAGCTCGAGGCGAAGGGCGTGCAGTTCAACGGCGAGACTTTCGACTCGGGTGTCTGCCACATCGCCGACTTCAGTGACCCGGACGGCAACGTTCTGAGCCTGCACAAGCGCTATGCGCCGCACCGCGGAGCGGAGCGGTGATCGTCGAGCGCACGGACTTCGTCTCGGTGCCGGTCGCCGATCTCGAGCGCTCGACGGCGTTCTACCGCGACACGCTCGGCCTCGAGCAGACCGGTGAGGGCGCCTGGCCCGAGTTCCGGCTCGGCGAGAACGCCTTTCTCTACCTCATGGATCCGACGAACATCGGGCAAGAGTTCCGCGGCCCGCATACCGCGCCCATCGCGCTTCGCGTCGCAGAGGTCGAGGAAGCGCGCGGCGAGCTCGAGGCGCGGGGCATCACGTTCTTCGGGGAGACGTTCGACACCGGCGTCTGCCACATGGCGCACTTCGCGGATCCAGACGGCAACGTGTTCATGCTCCACCGCAGGTACTCCGCCGATGATTGACGTCGAGCGCGTGGACTACGTCCGCATCCCGGTGACGGACATGGAGCACGCCAACCACTTCTACGGAGAGGTGCTGGGCCTCCGGCGAAATCCGAACTCCCCCGGCGACGACTGGGTCGAATACGAGGCAGGCGACGTCACGCTTGCGGTGATGACGCCGCACACTCACGACTACGAGTTCACGCCGTTGCCGGGTACGACGATCGCACTGCGCGTCTCCGACGTCGCGGCGGCGAAGGCGACGCTCGAGGCGGCAGGTCTCGAGGTCGGCGAGATGTGGGACTCCGGTGTCTGCCACGGAGCGGGAATCAGCGATCCCGCGGGTAACCGCATTCTCCTACACCATCGCTATGCGCCATACACGGACGGGACGACACAGTGACGGCGACCAGAGCCGAGATTCGTGAGCGCTACGCCGCGCTGCCGCTTCCGACGACGAAGGACGAGCACTGGCGCTTTACTGACCTCAAGGGGTTCGACCCTGACGGCTGGGTCGCGAACGGCGCGACCGAGATCACCTCGCCGCCGACGATGCTCGAGCTCGACGCCTCGGGTGTCGCGTATGTCGGTGAGGTCGGTATCGAGATCGTCTCGGCGCCCGAGGGGATCCGCTTCGAGCCGCTGCCCGACGATCACGAGCTCCTCTACTCGCTCGTCGGCTGGGACGAGAAGTTCGCCGCACACAACGCGGCGATGTGGACGAACGGCCTGCTCGTGCACGTGCCGCGAGGCGTCGTGCTCGACAAGCCGCTCTACGTGCGCATCGCGAACTCGGTCGAGCGCGGGTCGCTCTTCTGGCGCCTCCTCGTCGTCGCAGAGCC
Source organism: Gaiellaceae bacterium (assembly GCA_035514135.1). Taxonomy (GTDB): domain Bacteria; phylum Actinomycetota; class Thermoleophilia; order Gaiellales; family Gaiellaceae; genus GMQP-bins7. The sequence continues at coordinate 5,096 of DATKBJ010000084.1, forward strand.
CGAGAGCCGCTTCACGTTGATCGAGGAGTATGCGTCGGCGTCAGCGGAGCTCGAGGCGTACTCCAACGCAGCAGTCGAGATCGTCGTGCAGCAGGCGGCAAAGGTCGAGTACGTGTCCGTCCAGAACTTCTCGCGCGCGACCTGGCACTTCGCGTCCCATCACGCGCGTGTCGATCGCGACGCGGAGCTGGACTGGGTCGCCGGTGGGTTCGGCTCGGCCAAGGGGAAGGTGCGTATCCAGAACGACCTTGCAGGTCAAGGTGCGACGTCGCGCGTCACGGGTGCGTACTTCGCCGACGGCACGCAGCACCTCGACTACGACACGTTCCAGGAGCATATTGCGCCGTCGACCACGTCGGACTTCGCATTCAAGGGGGCGCTTCGCGACACTGCGCGCGCCGTGTGGCGCGGCATGATCCGCGTCGAGGAGGGTGCGCAGAAGACGAATGCGTACCAGGAGAATCGCAACCTGCTCCTGTCGAAGTCGGCGCACGCAGACTCGATTCCAGGCCTCGAGATCATGGCGAACGACGTGCGCTGCACGCACGGCGCGACACTAGGTCAAGTCGATCGCGAACAGCTCTTCTACCTGATGGCGCGGGGGCTCTCCCGAGCCGAGGCAGAGCGTCTCATCGTGCGCGGCTTCTTCCAGGACGTGCTCGATCGCGTCGAGCTCGAGCCGGTTCGCGATGCGCTCGCGGCAGCGCTCGAAGCCCGCATTCCGCAGGCGTAACGCGGATCGGTCATCATCGTTCGATGACCTACGTCGACGTGCCGCGGCTGCGCGGTGTCTTCCACCTGTACGCGTTCGTTGCCTCGGTCATCGCCGGGACGCTGCTCGTCGTGCTCGCGGACGGCTACGTCGAGCGCTTCGCCGTGTGGGTGTACGCCGTCGCACTCGCGGCGATGTTCGGCGCGAGCGCGCTCTACCACCGTTTCCCATGGCGAAGCGCGTCGGCCCGTCTCCGTGCCCGGCGGCTCGACCACGCGATGATCTTCGTCTTCATCGCGGGGACGTACACAGCCTTCGCGCTCGTCGCATTCGATGGGACTGCCCGCATCGTCGGTCTCGTGACCGTCTGGATCGGGGCGGCACTCGGGATCGGGCTGAATCTTGTATGGATCGACGCGCCACGCTGGCTCATGGCGGTCGCCTACCTCGGCGTCGGCTGGGTCGGCCTCATTCTCATTCCACAGCTCTTTCCTGCGCTCGGGGTAGCTGCGGCCGTGCTCGTCATCATCGGCGGTGCGCTCTACAGCGTCGGAGCCCTCACCTATGCCGCAGCGTGGCCCAATCCCTTACCGCGCACGTTCGGCTTCCACGAGATCTTTCATCTCCTCGTGGTCGCAGCTGCCGTGACACAGTTCATCGCGTTGTCACTCGTCGTCCTCTGACCGGCAGCTACCCTCGGTGCATGGAGCCGAAGACCGAGCTCACCGACGAAGAGTGGCGGGAGCGTCTCACGCGCGAGCAGTACGAGGTCCTGCGGCGTAAAGGCACGGAGCGCGCGTTCACCGGTGCTTACTGGGACGAGCACGGGGATGGCATCTACCGCTGTGCCGGGTGTGGCGCGGAGCTCTTCCGCTCCGATACGAAGTTCGAGTCGGGTAGCGGCTGGCCGAGCTTCTACGAGCCGACGACGCTCGACAGCGTCGTCACCGAGACCGACACGAGCTACGGGATGACGCGTACCGAAGTGATGTGCGCGACATGTGGCGGTCACCTGGGGCACGTGTTCGACGACGGGCCCAACCCGACAGGGCTGCGCTACTGCATCAACTCGAGTGCGCTCGATCTCGAGCGCGCCTCCTGACGCGCTGATCCGACATCTGCCGCGTAGGCTTGGGCCGATGGACGAGCTCGGACTCTTTCCGCTCGGCATCGTCCTGCTTCCGACCGAGCAGCTTCCGCTCCACATCTTCGAGGAGCGATACAAGGAGCTGATCGCGGAGTGCCTCGAATCCGATGGCGAGTTCGGCCTCGTGTACGCCGACGACGACGGTCTGCGCGATCTCGGAACGCGAGCGCGCGTGACGGAGGTGCTCACGAGGTTCGAGGACGGGAGGCTCAACGTCCTCGTTGAGGGCGGCGGGCGTTTTCGGCTCACGGAGCTGACGGACGGGCGCTCGTTCAACACCGGGCTCGTGAGCTCGATCGTGGACGACGACGATCCCGCGGAGGCACCTGTCGTCGAGGAGGCCCTGCGTCTCTTCGAGCTCCTCCGTGAGATCACGGGCAGTGAGGTCGAGGCCCCTGGGTCCGACCTGCCGCAGCTCTCGTACTCCCTTGCGGGGAAGGTCGAGCTCCCTGCCGACGACAAGCTCGGTCTCCTCGGCGAGACGTCGGAGCGCGTGCGCATGGAGCTCGTGCAGGACATCCTGTCGAACGCAGTGCTGACGGCCCAGCGCGTGCGTCGGGCGGCGGAGCGCGCCGCGACGAACGGCCGTGTCGACCTCGGGTGAGACGAGACGCCAGGGGTACGATGCCACGGTGGCCGTAACGCCCGAGACGAAGCTCGACGCGCAGCGTCTCCGCGCGGACTTCGCTGTGTTCGACGAGCTCGT
>DATKBJ010000085.1:0-22335 GCA_035514135.1 Gaiellaceae bacterium
ACGTCGAAGCGCGAGGTCTCGCTTCGCGTCGAGAGTCTCAAGGATGCGCTCGAGCTGCCCGATGCTATTGTCCAGGCCCTTCGGGCTCGGCAGCCCCAGCTGCTCTGAACCATAGCCGGCGGGCCTCATGAGGCTGTCACAGGGCCTAGGTCGATCGCGTAGTTGTGTACGCGCACTTCCGGCCCGGCGGAGGTCCACATCAAGCCTCTAGCTCCACCCCGCCCGGCGACTCTTGGGGCATGCTTGCGCTCGTGCTCCGGCGACGCCTGACGATCCCTTCCGGTTCCGAGCCGGCCTGACGCGCGGATCTACGTCTCTGGCGCTCTCTTCTCCGAGGCCGAGCGGGCGTGGCTCGACGGACTTGCAGCGAGGCTTCGCGGCGAGGGGTTCGAGTGCTTCGTGCCGCACGAGCAGTTCGGCGAGCTGACGGAGCTCACGCCCGCCGAGGTGTACCGCGTCGACGCCGAGGGCGTGCGCTCCGCGAACGTGCTGCTCGCCTGGCTCACGGGCCGAGCATCGACGACGGCACGGCCTGCGAGATCGGGATGTTCGCCGAGCTCGTCGAACGCGACGAGAGGCGGTACCGCGGCATCGTCGGCCTCGTCCCGGACCTGCGCCTCGAGCGACGGAGGGGAAACGCGGCCGGCGACGGGATGAACCTCTTCGTCGCCGGGGCGATCGAGGCCTGCGGACGCATCTGCTGGTCGGTCGACGAGGCGGTCGAGGCGCTGCGGGAGCTCGAGTCGCAGACCCGCTGACTGCGATCATGCGGCCGGATGGACCACGTACGGATCGACAAGTGGCTCTGGGCGGCGCGGTTCTTCAAGACCCGGAGCGCAGCCACGGAGGCGGTGCTCGGAGGTCGCGTGCAGCTGAACGGGACACGCGTGAAGCCCGCAAGGGAGGTGCGCGTCGCAGACACGCTCGAGATCCGCCGCGGTCTCACGCAGTTGACGGTCGTGGTTGCCGGCCTCGCCGAGAGGCGGGGCTCGGCCGAGGTCGCCGCGGGCCTGTACGACGAGACGCCCGAATCGGTCGCCGCGCGGGAGCAACGCACCCTCGAGCGGCGGCTCGCCCGTGCTCTCGGAGCGGATCTCGGCGGCCGGCCGACGAAGCAGGACAGGCGCCGGCTGGACGCGCTCCGCCGCGCGAAGCGCGAGCGCCACTAGCTCGGCTGCACTCGGCGGCGCATCCCGGAGCGGGACGGTCAAGCCGGACGTGCGCGCGGGCGAGCGACACACGAGACGTGCGCCAGAACGTCGCAGACAAAGGCGTTGGCGGCGAGCTCGGCGCGCGCGGCAACGCTCGAGAGCCGGACGTAACCGGACACTCTTCCCGCGCGCGAGGCCGCGACGGGCGATCATGCGATCGGCGAGATGCACGGAATCGATGGCCTACGTCTTCGACCCTGACCTGGCGCGGTCCGCCGTCGCGCGCTGATCCTCGAAGGCCAGGAGCCGCCTTTCGAGGGGCGGGTCGGCGGTCGGATGGACGAGCCGCGCTGGTTCGACTCGGCCGTGGAACCGGCCGGGGGCGGGATGGACTACTTCGGGCCGGTCGCGCGGAAGAGACGCCGCCCACTGCCCTCGCGCGCCGAGCGCTCGACATGGTGGGCGCGCGCCGACGCCGTAGCCCCCCGCGCCGCGAGCGCCTCGGCGCACCGCTCGTGGGCACCCAGCCGCCAGCCGGCGGTCGCCGCGCACTGCCTTTTCCCCTGGGCAAGAGAGCGCCGGGCGGCCGCGGAGCACGCGGCGCCCTCACAATCGGCGAGCGATCCGCTCCTCCCGCCGAATACCTCGTTGCCAGGTCGAAACTCCGTGACGTCCTTGCCGACCGCTTCCACGGTTCCCGCGAAGTCGACGCCCAGCAGCTTGCTCTTCGGTTTCAGCAAGCCCGTCATCATCACGCGGCCGGCGAGCGGCCTGCCCGTCAGGCCGTACCAGTCCGCTCGGTTCAGCGAGGCCGCGCGGACTCGCACGAGCACGCCGTCGTCCGCGAGCTCTGGCTTCTCGATCTCCTGCAGCTCGAGAACGTCGGGCGGGCCGTATCGGTCTCGGATGGCCGCCTGCATCGTTTGCTCGGTGCCACCGAGGTCGCGCGCAGAGTCCGGCTCCGACGAAGGCTCCGAGGCCCGGGCTGTTGCTGGTTCCATGACTATCTCCCCGTGACCGAGAACTCGGGACTGGACACCGGCCTGCGGGCGAGCGGGGCTGGGTCGAGACGTTCTGCTGCACGGCGCAGGAACACGGCGAGGGCGCTGCGCGTTCCCGAGGTGCCGCGCAGACGCTCCGTGGCTGCCTCGGCGCGCAGCCGGCGACCGCGGTCGTGTGCGACGACGAGAGCGTCGAAGGGATTACTGATGAACATCGTGACCTCCAGTTCGCGCTTCGGACATCGGGAGCGGAAGACGGAATGCTTGCCGACGGCACCCAGGACGACGTCGTTGGGTTTGATCGGTGGTCTGCATCCACTGGTTTTGGTCTCCGCGACTCTTACCTTATGGGTAGGTTCTAGTCTTGTCAACCAAAACTTGCGGCAGCGAACGCGGGAATCCGGCGGCTCCGCTCTTCTGCACGCTCGCCGGGAGGCCGATGGACCAGTCGTACATCCGGCACCTGCTGCCCAGGCTCGGGCGCAAGGCGGGCATCGAGCGCCGGGTGCACGCGCACGGCTCCGCCACGCCTTCGCGGTAGACCTCGTCCGCTCGGGGGCGCCCCTGTACGTGGTGCGGGACGCACTGGGGCACGCGAGCGTGGCGACCACGCAGGTGTACCTGAGCCGGGTAAGGGCACACGAGGCGGTCGAGGCGATGCGGAATCGTCAGTGGTCGCACGAGTAGCGCGACCCCGAATGTCGGCGAATGAGCCACGTTTCCGCCGTGCCTGCGTGCACCTGCGCAATACGGTCGCGGTTTCGGCGAGAAGCGTGACGGAAGCGACTTGGACTCGAACGCGCGCTTTACCCCCGTCGCAGTCCGAGAGCGCAGATTGGTACCGACGAGATAGAGCGTTGGCTCATGCGCGCGTCAGTCTCATAGCGCGGCAGTCGATGACGCTTCTGACGAGAGACAACCTGCTGTGAATATTGCGTCAAGGCCCGGGTCTGCGAGGTCAGCGGCCTGTGCGATCAGCGCGACAGCAACAGCAGCCTCGTCTCTTGGGATCGAGCCGTTTGGGCTGAATGCTCGGACGTTGTCTCGTGCCCAAAGCTCCGCTGAGGAGGGATCGAAACGGAACGCATCGACCAGCGCTCCGACGACATGCTCGCCTTCGTGCATGGCGGCGAGGGCCTTGCGCAGCGCCGAGGTGAGCGCTGCGGTCTCGCCAGAAGGGAGCATCGACTCGGGTACCGCGAGCCCGGTTGTTGGGACAGTGAGAGCGTCTGCGAACGCCAGCGCGCGATGTAGACCCAGTCGTTGAAGTGCCGCCCATGGTTGGGCCGAGCTGATCACGGCACCGTCGACTTCCCCTGCGACCAGGAGCCCAACCCGAGCGTCGTTGTCGCGAGCAGGCTCGAACCTCGCCGCGGGCAAAAGGATGCGCGCGAAGAGCGCGGGCGGGGATCCGTCCGGGTACGACGCGATGTGAGCACTCTCGAGAGGAATCCGAGGGTGTCGAGTGACGACCCAAAATAGTGGCCTCCGACACGCGACGAGCGCTATCCGAAGCGGTTCTCCACGAAGGCGGCCGAGCAGCGCGGCCCCGCAGCTGACCTGGGGCGAAGCGCGATCATCGAAAGTGAGATCACGCAGTCGAACGTGCACCCCAGACTGCTCGTAGAGCCCGAGGCGAGTCGCGACGACGTGGGGGAGGAGCTCGTGTGGGTCGTAGGCTCGGAAGCCCAGCTCGACATCCATCAGCGAAGGTGTGGGAGCACGTCCTCGGCAAGCACGCGCATCGACTCTTTCGGATCCTCGGTCGTGATCGGGAGGCAGAAGCCGCGAACGCCGGCCTTGATCAGCTCCCGGAAGCGGGGTATCGCCTCGTCAGGCGTACCGCTGATTGAGATGGCGTCCACGATCGTGTCGGTGACGAGCTCGCCGTGCGGAGCAGCGGCGCTCATGTGCGCGTAGTAGTCGTAGCGCTCGCGCATGTGCTGGATCTCCTCCCAGAGGCCCTCGGGCATGTGCTCGCGCGGGACGTGTTTGACCGCTGTTCCTGCAGCGCCGGCTACGTATCCGCGAACCTGGTTTCGGGCCCACTCGCGGTCTCGAGCGATCGAGCAAGCAAGGCGGATGAACGGTCGCGCCGAGCCCGCCGGCCTGCTCGCCGTCTTCTCTCCGGTTGCAATCTCTGTGAGCGCCCAGCGAACCAACTCTCGGACGGCACCAACCTGGAAGAGGACGCCATCGGCGATCTGACCCGCGAGCTGCAGCGAGCGTGGGCCTGAGGACGCGAACCAGATCGGAACGGGACGCACCGGCCAGGCGAGCCGGAACACTCTCCCGTCGAGCTTCGCCTCTTCACCCGCGAGGAGCGCCCGAAGGGCCGTCGTCACTTCCGCCAGACGGTCGAGGCGGGCAGGAGGAAGCCCCAACGTGTGCACGGCGCTCTCGCCTACACCGATGCCGAGGATCGCTCGACCCTGTGATAGCTCGTCCACGGTCGCGATGGCCGAAGCGATGACCGCGGTGTGGCGCGTGACAGGGTTCGTCACTCCTGTCGCCAGTGCGATTCGCGAGGTTCGCTCGGCCGCGAGCGCAAGTGAGATGTAGGCATCGCGGAATATCGACTGTGAGTCCGCTACCCAGGCGCCCTCGAACCCGAGCTCTTCCGCGTGGGCGATGAGTTCGGCGACCTCGGCTGCGGGGCGGCCCGGGAGGAGGCCGATATGGAAAGCGGCCGGCATCAGGTGACCGATCCGTCGAAGACTCGAATCGGAAGCGTCGAGAGGCGCTCGCCGCCATCGCGCCCGACGAGCCAGGTGTCCTGCATGAAGAAGCATCGGTTCCCGTCCGCCGTCATCAGGTGCGGATGCATCGAGAAGACCATGTTCTCCTTCAGAACCGTTGTCTCACCCTCGCCGATGCGGGGATGCTCGATCATCGTCATCCCGATCGAGTGCCCGGTGACATGGCCAAGCCGATACCCGCGACCGTCGAAGCACGCTGCAACCACGCGATGGACGTCGTGAGCGGTTGAGCCTGCGCGAAGGGTCGCTTCTGCAGCGGCGAAGTACCCGGTGTAGGCGGCGAACATCTCGTCCGTAACGGCGTCGAGAGCACTGGCGCAAATGGGCCGCGACACCTCCGTCCAGTGGCCGCCCGGGCCGGCGATCTCGAGCGAGGGAAGGAAGAGGTCGTCGCCTTTGACGATCCGGTCGGGGCTCGCGACCCGAAACTCAACAGCCCCGGGACCCGGCTCGCCGCCGAGGACCATGTTCATCGTGCGCCGCCCGCACCCGCGCTCGGCAAAGAGCTGCTCCGCCGGCGCGAGGATCGATGCCTCGCTGTTGCCCGGCGCGAAGGCGCCCAGCACGGTCTGGAAGCCCTCCTCGTTGATTCGAACGCTTGCGCGCACCGAGTCGAGCTCGAGGTCGCTCTTGACGGCGCGCGCGAGGTCGAGCTCTCGGTCGAAGGGAACGAGCTCGGCGGCCGCTGCGAGTGGGATGTGGTCGCGCACGGGCATCACGTACTCGAGCCCATGCACGCCGACGCGGAGCCCGCGGAGCCGGGTGGAGAGCCACTCGCCCGGGTGCTCGTGGAAGACCTGCTCCTCGACAGCTGCAGCCGCGTGCTCTCCGACGTATCGAGCCTCGCTCGGAAAGACAAGAGTCACCGAGTCTTCCTCGCGCACGAGCAACACGTATGCGTAGCGGTGCACGATCTGGAAGCCGGAGTAGTACGCGACCGCTCCGTCGAAACCCGTGTACTCGGTCCCGGCCACGAGGATGGCGTCGAGGCCGTGCTCGGCCATGGCGCGGCGGGCATCCGCGTGTCGTCGGGCTAGCTCTGGCTCCACGATGCCTCCAGTCCCTTTACGAGGGCGGTCATCATCTCGTTGAAGGGTGTCGGGACGGCGAGCTCGTCGCCGACGCGCGCGATGGCTCCGTTCAGATAGTCGATCTCGGTCGAACGCTTCGCTTCGACGTCCTGGAGCATGCTTGCCTTGTGCTCGTAGGCGACGTCGGGGCGAGCTGCGTGGTCGATCAGCGATTCGGGATCCTGATCGAGCTCGACGCCTTGCGCGGCCGCGACGGCTTTGCCCTCGTCCACGAGCGCCGAGACGAGCCCGCGGAGGTCTGGACGCTCGCACACCCGCCCGTGCGTGAGGCCTGTGACGGCGCCGACCGGATTGGAGGCGGCGTTGAAGATTACCTTGCGCCACTGCGGCCCGCGAGCGTCGGCGACAGCCCGGGTTGGCATGTCCGCTCGCGTACAGGCGTCTGCGAGGCGTTCGATCTCGGGTGTCGGCGCCGGGGAGGGCTCGAAGGGTCCGAGAACGGACTCCCCGCGCACGTCCCAGCGGACGTGGCCGGGCGCGACCACGATGCCCGCCGGAAACGTGGTGCCTCGGATGACTCGCTGAACGTGAGCTGCGATCGCCTCCTCGTTTCCGATGCCGTTCTGGACCGAGCCGACCGAGCCGTGTCGAAACGCGTGCGCGCAGGCTTCGATCGCCTGGGCTGTGTGCATGGCCTTCGTTGCCACCACTCCGAAGTCGCAGGCTGGAAGTGTCGACGCATCGCTCGTCGCGTGCACCTCGGCTATCGCCTCCCCGGCCCCCGATAGCCGAAGGCCTCCGTCGTTGATCGCCTGAACGTGCGCACGATCCAGGTCGTAGGCCCAGACCTCGACGTCGTCCAGTCTCGCCAGATTCGCTGCGAAGAGCGATCCGACTGCACCGCATCCGACGACGCATACCCTCACGTGTACGACGACTCCTTGGCCTTGAGGAGCGCGTAGAGCGCACGGCTGAGGGGCACGGCGACGTCCAGGCGATCGGCCTCACGAACGATCGCGCCGATGTTGAAGTCGACCTCGGTTCTCCGCCGCGCCCAGACGTCGAGGAGGATCGAGGGAGGGTGCGCGTAGTCGTCGTCGACCGCGCGAACGTTGAGCTCCCATGGGTCCTCGGCGAGTTGGATCCCTGCAGCGGTAGCGACGGTTGATACCTCCGAGATGACCGCGCGCACGAGGCCACCAACGCCCTCATGCTCGACGAATGGGGCGGAGTGAGGCAGTTCGGTGAGGGCGGAGATCGTGCCAACCGAAGCGTTGAAGACGAGCTTCGACCAACGCGAGGGTGCGAGATCGGAGAAGCCTTCGACCTGAAGACCCGCACTCCGAAAGAGCGAGACGACTCTCTCGACCTGCTCGTGCCGTGTGCCTTCGTAGGGTCCGAGCCAGGTGGGTGCGTCGAGCTCGAACTCAACATGCGTATCGCTGTGACGCGTGCCGCCCATGAGGGTCGTGCCGGCGACGATCGGCCAGGGACCGTGCTGGCGGACGAGCTCTTCTGCCCCGAGCCCGTTCTGGATCGTCATGATCACCGCCTCCTCGGAGTGACCTTCCAGCGCCTGCGCGGCCTCGGAGACGTCGGTCGCCTTGGTCGTGACGATGGCGAGTTCGAAAGCTGTAAGCGCGGCGGGACTGGAGGTCGCCTCGAGCCCGGCCGTGAACTCGCGAAGCCCCGAGACGCGGAGACCGTGTTCGGCTAGCGCGGCGGCCTGCTCGTCTCGTCGCGTCAGTACAACGACGCGTACGACGCGGGAGAGGTGGGCGGCGATCAGGCTCCCGATCGCTCCAGCGCCGACGACGCAGACGGTACGCACGCGATCTTGACTCAGGTCGGGCAGTGGGATAGGTTCGGTATCACGAACTCTGGTTCCGCTCATCGAACAGCGATCGTAAACGACCGCGGCCCTTGCGCCAAGCAAGGAGCCTAGGAGCTGCCCGATGCCCGTACCGTTTCGAATCGGCGTCATCCAGCTGGCGATGGAGCCGGTGGGGGAGATGCTCGAGCACGCCCGCGCGCTCGACCGTGCGGGCTTCGACACGCTCTGGCTCGCCGAGCCCCAGTTCTGGTGGCGTAAACACTCTCTCGAGGCTCGCTCGTCGACGGCCGTGTCCGTGCTGGTTGCAGCCGAGACCGAGCGTCTCGCGGTCGGCTGGGGGATCATCTCGCCCTACAGCCGCCACCCACTGCAGATCGCCGCCGAGGCGCGCGTTCTGCAAGAGGTCGCGGGTGAGGGGCGCTTCTACCTCGGGCTCGGGCCCTCAAAGATCTTCATGAAGCACGCAGGGATCGGTGCCGACACCCCGGCGCGCCCGTACACGGCTGTCCGCGAGGCGATCGAGATCGTGCGCGAGTCGCTGTCCGGCAAGGCAGTCTCCTACCAAGGGCGGGAGTTCACCGCGGACATCCCTCCGCTCAAGGGCGACGCGGCTGCTCCACGCTGGCGCGTGCCTCTCTACATCGCCGGGACAGGACCCCGTCTCCAGCGTGCATCGGGAGAGATCGCCGATGGCTTGCTCACCGCGAGCATCACGACGCCCGCGTTCGTTCGCTATGCCCGCGCGAACATGAAGGAAGGCGCGCGGTCGGCGGGGAGGGACGCCGCTGAGCTCGACCTCGGAAGCGTCGTCGTTGCGAGCATCGGTCTCGACCACGACGCGGGCCGCGAGGGCGCACGTGAGATTGCCGCGATGTACCTGGCAAACAAGGTTCAGAACATTCGCGGATCCGCGGACGTCCTGCTCGAGCTCGCTGGTCTGACCCGGGAGGAGATCGAGCCGATCGCGGAGGCAATGGAGTCTGGAGGACGAACGGCCGCGGCGGCGGCGGTGACCGATGAGATCCTCGACAAGGTCAAGCCCATCGCCGGAACGCCCGAGGAGTGCATCGCGGCGATCGAGGAGTACCGGGACGCCGGCTGCACGCACCTCATGCTCGAGCTCTGGGGTGACGATCGCCTGGAGCAGATCGAGCTCTTCGAGCGCCACGTCCTTCCACACGTATCCCGCTGATGCTCGACACGGCGATCGTCAACAAGGTCGCAGCGAGCATCGACGAGAGGCGCCTTGTGGAGACGGCCTGCGGGGCCGTTGCCACACCCAGCCCGACCGGCGAGGAGCAGGCGATCGGCGAGTACTTCTGTGAGCAGTTCGAGGAGTCCGGGCTCCGCGTCACCTGGCAGCAGGTCGAGGACGGACGACCGAACGTCATCGGAACGCTGCGGGGAACGGGTGGCGGAAACGCGCTCATGCTCAACGGCCACATGGACACGTCCTACTCCGGACGCGAACAGTGGTTGCAGGGCGAGGGTTTCAAGCCCGAGCCGGTCGTCGCGGACGGTCGGATCACGGGGCTCGGGATCGCGAACATGAAGGGGGCACTCGCCTGCTACGTGGAAGCGGTTCGTGCGCTCGGCGACGCAGGCGTTCGGCTTCGCGGTGACGTCATCGTCGCGGCGGTGTGCGGTGAAATAGAGAAGACGCAATGGGGCGAAGCTCAAGGTACTGAGTACCGCGGCTATGGCATCGGCACTCAGTACCTCGTCTCACACGGCTGCATCGCGGACATGTGCCTGCTCGGTGAGCCGACCGAGCACGAGCTCGTCCTTGCTCACTACGGGGCGATCTGGATGCGTATCTCGACGTCCGGTCCCTTTGTGCACACAGCCTTCTCGCAAGGGAGGCTCGAAGAGAACGCGATCGTGCGCATGGGGAGCGTGCTCGAGGCGGTACGGGAGTGGATACCGCTGTGGGAGGAGCGCACCGCAGTGGACGACGTGCCAGGGGTCGTTTCGATCGGAGCTCTTCGGGCAGGGTTCCCGTGGCGGACGAGCAGGACTCCGAGCCGGTCCGATCTCTTCCTCGACGTGCGGATTCCTCCCGGCATGTCGCTCGTCGACGCGCGTCGCGAGCTGCGCTCCTTCACCGATGCGCTCGCCGAGCGCTTCCCCGACTACGGGACGGAGTCGGAGCTCTTCGTGTCCGTGCCCGGCGCCGAGATCGACGGCGAGCATGAGCTCGTCCGCGCGGTGGCTTCGGCGCACGGCGCCGTCTTCGGAGTACCTCCGAAGCGGAGCGTCCTTCGCTGGACCGCCGACTCGTCTGTACTCCACGCGCACGGCATCCCGACGCTCAATTACGGGGTCGCGAGTGGGCTTCCGGGGGTCTCAGGCGAGAGCGTCGTGATCGAGGAGCTCACCGACACCGCGCGCGTGTACGCACTCGCCATCGCAGATGTCTGCGGAGTCGTCTGAGTAGCCATGGCGTCTGCCATTGGCATCGACATCGGCGGCACCTTCACCGACACGGTTGTGATGAGTCCCGGCGGCGCGATCCGCACCTACAAGAGCCCGACGACGCCGCATGATCTTCTCGAGGGCCTGATCACGAACCTCGCCCTGGCGGCAGAGAGCGTCGGCCAGGGCGTCGACGAGCTTCTCGCCGACGTCGAGCGGATCGGACACGGCACGACTGCCGCGACGAACGCGTTCATCGAGCGACGGGGGGCGCAGGTGGGTCTCCTCACGACCCGCGGCTTCGAGGACACGATCTTTCAGCAGCGGATGCTCGGCATGACCGCGGGTCTGACACGAGACCAGGTGACCGACTACGCGCTTCGCCGCGTGCCGGAGCCCCTCTGTCCGCCCTGGCGCGTGCGCGGGATCCGCGAGCGCGTCGACTGGCGAGGCGGCGTCGTGATGCCGCTCGTAGAGGACGACGTTCGCGCTGCCGCCAGGGTGCTCTCGGCCGAGCAGGTTGAGGCGGTCGCGATCTGCTTTCTGTGGTCGTTCAAGAACTCCGAACACGAGCGACGGGCAGCCGAGATCGTGGCCGAGGAGCTGCCGGACGCGTATCTCTCGGTCTCGCACCGCCTCGCCCCGAGGATTGGGGAGTACGAGCGGATGGCGACGACACTCGTAAACGCCTATCTCGGGCCCGGCATCGCTCGCTACACGGACACACTCGGGTCCCGGCTCGAGAAGCATGGGTCGCGCGCGCGCGTCCTGCTGCTCGACTCGGCCGGCGGAATGATGACGCCGACCGAGGCCGGCAGCCAGCCGGTTCGTCTGCTCGTCTCGGGGCCCTCAGGCGGTCTCACGGCCTCTGAGCGGCTGGGCGAGGTTCTCCAGCACCGAAACGTGATCACCTTCGACATGGGCGGGACGTCTGCCGACGTCGGGCTGATCGTCGACGGTGTGCCGCTGAGAAGGCAAGAGACCGAGGTCGGCAAGTACCACCTGCTCCTGTCGATGGCAGACATTACGGCCATCGGTGCTGGGGGCGGTTCGATCGCACGAGTCGAGGAGGGTGGGTACCTGCGCGTCGGGCCAGAGAGCGCAGGCGCGGACCCCGGGCCTGCGTGCTACGGCCGCGGAGGTGTGTATCCGACCGTGACCGACGCCGATCTCGTACTCGGCATCCTCGATCCGGAGCGGTTTCTCGGTGGGCGCCTGCGACTCGATCGGGCGGCCTCGGAGCACGCTCTCGAGACGCACGTGGCCGGGCCACTCGGCTTGTCCAGCGCAGAAGCGGCCATCGGGATCAAGCGCATCGTCGACAGCCGCATGGCCGACCTCGTGCGCACGGTCACCCTCGAGCGAGGGCACGATCCAAGGTCGTTCGTTCTGTATGCCTTTGGCGGCGCCGGCCCCACGCACGCCGCGTCGTTCGCACTCGATCTCGTCGATGCGATCGTCGTGCCGGCGACGCAGTCGGTGCACTCGGCGCTCGGAGCGATTGCGTCCGACGTGCACCTCGCCCGCGAGCGCTCCGAGCCGATGCGGGTGGCGCGCGCCGAGCTTCCCGACGGCGAGCGAGTGCTCCCGATCCTGGAAGAGCTCGAGCGGCAGGCCGATCTGGCGCTTGCAGAGCAGGGTGTCGAGCCGAGCGACCGGCGGTTTGAGCGCTGGGTCGAGATGCGCTACGCGCGCCAGACGAAGGAGCTCCGCGTTCCCTTCCGCTCCTCAGATGAGCTGTACGCCGAGTTTGAGCGCCGCTACTCGCAGCGCTTCGGCGCGGAGTCGGTTCCCAGTGGGGTCGGGTACGAGCTCGTGACCTTCTCCGTCGAGGGTCGCGGGTACCTGCCTCGGCCCGAGCTCGGAGTCGTACGCGAACGCGGATCCGACGGGAGACCGGCGCTTCGAGGAGCACGTGACGCCTACGACACGCTCGAGCGCGGGTTCGTGGCGCACGACATCTACGACGGCGAGGCCCTCTACGTCGACGCGCGAATCGAGGGGCCGGCGATCATCGAGTTCTTCGGGACGACGGTGGCCGTCGCCGGAGGGCAGGTGGCGACCGTCGACCGCTTCGCCAACATCACAATCGGGCGGGATACGTGACGGCAATCTCGGCCGAGCCGCTCCCGTTCGTCCTCGGCCCCAGCCCTGGGGACTGGGACGAGCTCACACGCGAGCTTGCCGTCGATCCAGTCACCTTCGAGGTCGTGCGCCACAAGCTCGAGACGATCAACGAAGAACAGGGGCTCGCGCTCAAGGCGGTGTCCGCCTCCCCGGTCGTGAGTCAGGCGAGCGACTTCGGAAACGGTCTGTACCTCCCGAACGGAGAGCTCGTCTCGATGGGTCCCGAGATCGTCTTCCACGCTGGCGCTATGCCCATCGTCATCCGGAATGTGATCGCGGACTGCGCCGAGAACCCGGGGATCTACGAGGACGACATGTTCGCAGTGAACGATCCCTACAAGGGCGCGATCCACCACCCGGACCTCTGTCTCGTTGCACCGATCCATCACCAAGGCGAGCAGATCGCGTGGGCGGGGGTTGCATCTCACCAGGTCGACATGGGCGGGATGACCGTTGGCAGCCTCTGCGTCCCGGCGAGGGAGAAGCAGCAGGAAGGGCTCATGCTGCCGCCGATCAAGCTCGTAGAACGGGGCGTCGTCCGGGAGGACGTCTGGCGCCTCATTCTCAACATGACCAGACAGCCCGAAATGGTGGGGCTCGACCTCAAGGGCTTCGTCGCCTCGAACGTCATCGCACGGCGACGGTTGCTGGCGCTCATAGACGAGTACGACGTGGAAACCGTGACGGTGGTCATGCGTGAGTTGATCCGGTACTCGGAGCGGCGGTTCCGAGAGCGCCTCCTCGACCTTCCCGATGGGGAGTTCCGCTCCCAAGGATTTCTGGATCACGACGGGCACGACAACCGCATCTACCGCACTGATGTGCGTCTCATCAAGGACGGGGACACCATTCGCTTCGACTTCTCTGAGTCGTCGACGCAGGCGCCCGGCTTCGTCAACTGCACGACCGCGGGGCTCGTTGGGGCGGTGTTCGGGGGGCTAGCGCCGACTCTCTGCCACGGGATCCCGTGGAATCAGGGGATCTTCAACGCGATCGAGATCGTCTGCCCAGAGGGCCTCGTCTGCAACGCGACCTCACCGGCCCCGACCTCGGCAGCGACGATCGCCGAGGCCTGGATGATCGTGAACACGGTCGTCCATGCGACCTCCAAGCTCGTCGCCGCCTCGGAGTCGATGCCCGAGCGCGCGCAGGCGATCACCAACGGCACGTTCGATTCGCTCCACATCGGGGATCGCAATCAGCACGGCGAGCCGTTCGGCACGCATCTCATGGAAGCTCAGCTCGGCGGGGGTGGCGCAAGCGCGATCGGCGATGGACTCGACCAGTCAGGCGGCTACCCCTCCTTGCGTCCGCGCATCCCGAATGTCGAGTCGAGCGAGATGCACGGGCCTCTCCTCTATCTCTATCGCTCTTACTTCCCCAGCTCCGGCGGCGATGGCCTCTTCCGGGGTGGTCGGGCCGCGGGCCTCGCGCTCACACCATATGGCGTGGAGCGGCTTCGCTGCGTCTTCAACACCCATGGGATCGAGTCACCCGTCTCGCTCGGGCTCTTCGGCGGGCTCCCCGGAGTCACGAATCGCCACACGCTGATCCGCGCCACACACGTCTTCGAGGTCCTGGGCGAAGCGCGCCTTGAGCTCACCTTCGACTCTCCCGCATCCCCGCTCGACCTAGAGCAGCTCGGGGGCGATGTCGTCGCTCTCCCGGCGAAGACGGACGAGCTCGAAGTCCGACCCGGCGACGTTCTCGAGTATCGCTGGGCAGGCGGCGGCGGCTTCGGCGATCCACTCGGACGCGATCCGGAGCGCGTCGTCCGCGACGTCGAGTGGGGCGCGATCTCGAGGTCGCACGCCGAGACGGCATACGGCGTCGTTCTCGACGGTGAGCACTTCGACGCGAGCGCGACGGAGCGGCTGCGGTCGACGTTGCGCCGCGCTCGCCTCGAGTCGGCCGATCGCCCAAACGCCCACTCGGATCACGTGCAGGGTGAGCCTGTGCGGGAGTTCGGTCCGCTCCTTCGCA
The DNA here is from genome assembly GCA_035514135.1 of Gaiellaceae bacterium. GTDB lineage: Bacteria > Actinomycetota > Thermoleophilia > Gaiellales > Gaiellaceae > GMQP-bins7. The sequence continues at coordinate 14,302 of DATKBJ010000085.1, forward strand.
TCGAGCGACGCGACGGCGTCTCCCACTTTCGGTGCAGCTGCGGGCATGCCCTCGGGCCGGCGAGCGAGAACTGGAAGTGTGCCGCTGCCCGGTTGATTCTCGACACACCGCAGCAGTTCCCACAGCTCGTCGTCCACGAAGATCTCGAGCTCGTGCAGTACCTCTGTCCCGGGTGCGGCGCGCTCCTCGCGACCGAGGTGGAGGAGAAAGGCGCAGGCCCTCTCCACGACGTGTCGCTGAGGGCGGAGGATCCATCATGAGCGTCGGGGCAGCCCCCGCCGAGAGCCGCTCGGTCACCAGGGTCATGGACGTCCTCGATCTCTTCGGTCGCGTGCACGAGGAGCTGACGCTGACCGAGATCAGCCGTCGCCTCGGTGTGCCCAAGAGCTCTGCGCACGCGCTGTTGCAGGCAATGCGCCGCCGCGGCTATCTGGCGTGGAATCCGGCGACCAAGGGCTTCTCAATTGGGCTCCGGGTGATTGCGCTCTCGCAAGCGGCTCCCGTCCTGCGGATGCTCCAGCACCGTGCCCGGCCGCACATGGAGGAGCTTGCGCGCTCCCTTCGCGAGACGGTCATGCTCGGCGCCTTCGAGACGGAGAGCGTCATCTGTGTCGACACGGTCGAGAGCCCCGACGCGGTGCGCTTCACGATCCAGCTCGGGGAGCGACGGCCGCTCCACTGCACGAGCCTCGGGAAGCTGTACCTCGCGAGCCTGAGCGACGAGCACGTTCGACGTACCTTGTCACACGGCCTCGATCGCGAGACACCAGCGACGATCACCGAGTTCGACCAGCTGCTGGCGCAACTGGCGGAGATCCGCGACTCTGGCTACGCGACGAACCGGGCGGAAAGCATCGAAGGCGTTTACTCCTTCGGTGTCCCGATCCCGTCACTTCTCGTCGTGCCTATTGCGGGGCTCTCTGTCGTCGGTGTTGCAGAGCGGATGGCGGCAAAGGAAGAGCAAGTCGTGCGAGAGCTTCGCGATGCAGCTGCGAGGCTCTCGAAGGAGCTTGGAGCTGGGGAGCTTGACGTGCTAGCGCACGACATCGATCCTGGCCAGGACAGAAAGGAGTAGGACATGCTGCGATTCATCGCCCTGATCGGAGCGCTCACGCTCGCTATGGGGGTAAGTGCGTCGGCAGGCGTCGGAGCTGGAAGCCAGACAACGACGATCAACTACGCCACCTCGTTCGGGAGCTTCGGGCGAGACGCCTACGTCTACGTTGCGATCGAGCGCGGCTTCTTCCGCGATGCGGGCTTCGACGTACGCGTGGTCAATGGCACGGGGTCAGTGGACAACATCCGCCTCGTTGCGGCTGGAAGGCTCGACTACGCGCCGGTCGACATCGCGGCGCTCATCACGACGAAGGCGAACGAAGGCATTCCGGTAAAGGTCACATCGGTCGTGCATCAAACGACGCCGTCTGCGATCTTCACACTCCAGGAAACGGGGATCCAGACGCCTCGGCAGCTCGAGGGCAAGACGCTTGCGGACTCACCCGCGTCCACGGTCAGGGTTCTCTTCCCCATCTACGCGCGGAAGGCCGGCATCGACCCCTCGAAGGTCACCTGGCGTGACGCCGCGCCGCCTGCACTCCCGGCGCTGCTGGCAAGCAAGCAGGTCGATGGTATTGGCCAATTCACGCTCGGGCGACCCTTGCTTCGTGCAGCCGCCGGCAACAGGGAGCTGAGGGTTCTTCGCTATGCGCCGGTGCTGCCTAACATGCTCGGGATTGGAATCATCGCGTCCGAGAACAAGATCCGGACAAGCGCAACCGAGGTGCGGCGCTTCAACCAGGCTCTTCTCCGCGGCCTCAACTGGTCGCTCGACAACCCGGGTCAAGCGGGCTGGATCCTCAAGAAGCACAACCCGCTCGCAGATGCGGTCGTTGCCGCGAACGAGCTTCGCATCATGCGCAACTTCTCACGCAACAAGCTGACCCGGACAAGGGGCAACGGAACCGGCTACATCGACATCGGCAAGATCAACTCGACGATCAGCATCGTCCGCAATGGCTTCAGGATCACGAGGCCCATGCCGGCGACGGACGTCTACACGAACGTCGCCGTCCCGGCGAGGCGGACCGGAAGATAGCCGGCGAGCCGGCGATCCGGATCGAGCGCGTCTCGAAGGTGTTCGAGACGCGCTCGGGTCCGCCTGTCTCCGCACTCGAGGAGATCGATCTCGAGATAGGAGAGCAGGAGTTCGTCACCCTCGTCGGACGCTCCGGATGCGGGAAGTCCACGCTTCTCCGGCTGATCGCGGGCCTGCTTCCGGTCTCGGGCGGTCGAATCACGATCGGGGAACGCGAGGTTGATAGCCCGAGACGCGATGTCGGCTTGATGTTCCAGCAGCCGGCCCTCATGCCGTGGCGGACGGTGATCCAGAACATCATGTTTCCGGTCGAGATCCTCGGGCTCGATCGGCGGACGAGCGCCGAGAAGGCCGAGCAGCTGATCGCGCTCGTCGGCCTCCAAGGATTTGAAGGTCGTCGGCCGTGGGAGCTCTCTGGCGGGATGCAGCAGCGGGCAGCGCTCTGTCGGGCGCTGATCCACGAGCCGCGCGTGCTTCTCATGGATGAACCCTTCGCTGCACTCGACGCCCTCACCAGGGAGGAGCTGTCACTCGAGCTCCAGCGAATCTGGAGCGACCGGCGTACGACGATCGTCTTCGTCACGCACTCGATCTCGGAAGCGGCGATCCTCTCCGATCGAGTCGTCGTGATGACGCCCCGTCCGGGGCGTGTCGCACGGGTCGTTGCGGTTCCGGTGCCCCGCCCACGTGCATTCGGGGAGGAGCTTCATGCCGAGGCACTGGCCCGGGCCGAGGAAGAGGTGCGGACACTGCTCTATGTGCGCGAGCCGATGCAGGGAGCGGCATGACAGAGTTTGAGGTCGCGCCGAGGACACGCGGGCATCGAGTCGGGCGGGCGTCGCTGCGCCTCATCGCTCCCCTGGTCACGTTCGTCGGATTGCTCGTTCTCTGGGGGCTCGCAACGAGGGTCTTCGACTGGCCCATTTGGCTCGTGCCGAGCCCCGTAGACGTGGCAGACGCGCTCTGGGAGTACCGCGAGTTCCTCCCGAGACAGTTCTGGGTGACGTTCGTGGAGACGATCGCGGGCTTCGGCCTCGCGATCGCGATCGGGATCCCACTCGCAATCGTCATCGCGGTCTCGCCGATCCTCGAGATGACGATCTACCCAATCCTGCTGGCGCTCAACGCGGTCCCGAAGATCGCGATCGCTCCGATTCTCGTTCTCTGGATGGGGTTCGGCCCCGGCCCCAAGATCGTCGTCGCGCTTCTCCTCTGCATCTTTCCGATCGTGATCGGGACGGCGACAGGACTGAAGGCGACCCCACCGGAGTTCGTCGAGCTAGCACGCTCGCTGACCGCCGGGAGAACCCAGATGTTCGTCAAGGTTCGCTTCCCTGCCGCGATGCCGCATATCTTCGTCGGCTTGAAGGTCGCCATCTCGCTCGCAGTGATCGGCGCCGTCATTGGCGAGTTCGTGGGCTCCTCCGAGGGCCTCGGCTGGGTCATCCTCAACTCCCAGTCGAATCTCAATACGCCACTCGCCTTCGCGGCGATGGCGCTTCTCGCGATCATGAGCATCTTGTTGTTTTACGCCCTAGTCGCACTTGAGCGGCTGCTTGTGCCATGGGCACGGCACGTCGATACGTAGTCCGTAGTCCTGCCACAGGCCAATGCCATGAGGGGAATCGCGGGCAGCAGCCCGCAGAAACGCGTTCCCTTAGCCCTTTGCAGAAGCACTCGTGGGACAACCACTGGGCACCCGTGGAACCCGACCAGCGATGGAACGGCGGGCCAGTTTCATGGGCCCTGCGACTTACTGGAACTGTCCTACAGGATAGTTCCGAGAACGGCTCCAGAAACGGGGCGCTGTCCCCGCGCGGCCACGCGCAGGGTAGCGGCGCGGCACCCGCCGCCTACCGCAGCTCGGCCTCCTCGACGTCGGCCTCGTCGCCGAGCGTCGGCACGAACGTCGCGGCGTCCCACCGATCGCTGTCGCCCTCGCCGCCGACGCGCCCTCGACGACCTTCCCGGCCGCGCGCGCCTCGCCGAGGTACGCGCGGTTCCCGAGTACCCACCGGACGCCCGTTGACGAGAAGCCTCGACGCCCTGCGCGTGCACCCACCGGCGACCGCCTCGTGCGACCAGCCCTTCGCCTCGCGCTCGAAGACGCCCTGGACGACCGGGGCCGTGTCCGCGTCGGGCTCCAGCCGCCGGTCCGCGCCACGCCGGTACCCGAGGGGGATGCGCCCGCTGACGTGGATGCCGCGCTCGACCGCCGACAGCTGGGCCGCCCGGAACCCCTCGGCGGCTCGCTCGCGGTCCATCTGGGCGGCGCTGACCAGCACGTTGACGGTCATCCGCCCTGCGGGGCCGTCGCCGAGTTGCTCCGTCGCCGAGTACAGCCGCCCGCCCGCGGCCTCGATCCGCTCGACGGCGTTGAGGAAGTCGCGGAGCGAACGGGAGAAGCGGCTCAGGTTCCAGACCCGCGATGCCCCGCGCGCGGCCGGACTCGGCGGCCTCGATCGCCCGGTTCCAGCCGGGCCGGGAGGCGTCGCCGCCCGAGGCGTCCACGCTGGAGCGCGGGCGAGAGGAAGCTGTCGCCCTCGCGGGCGCCGACCCGCGAGACCCGCACGTACCCCACGACCCTCGTCCCCTTCACCGTGCTCGTCTTGCCCTCCCTGGCGGTGGAGGGCTGCCGAGTCCGCTGCTATCGTCCAAGCCCGCGTGGCCGCCTGATCGAGCGGCCTATTCTCGGTCCCGCGTCTGTGATCTCCCAGCTTCCGAACAGTCCGCAACCCGTGCCTAACACCTGCTTGGCTATAAGGGACGAGCTTTGACGACCGTCATGCGATCAAGTCTTGCCCTGCTTTTCGCCGCCGTCGCGCTCGCTGCGGCGGCCTGTGGCGGTGGCTCCGACAGCGTGCCCTCCGGTGCGGTCGCCGTCGTGAACGGCACCGAGATCCCGAAGGCGGAGCTCGACGAGCTGATCGCCCAGGCGAAGAGGGGATACGAGTCGCAGAAGCAGGAGTTCCCGAAGGCGGGAACCCCCGAGTACCAGAGCGTGCAGACCCAGTACGTCGCATACCTCGTCGAGCTGGAGGAGTTTCGCCAGTCCGCGGATGAGCTGGGAGTCGAGGTCACGGCCAAGGACCTCGACGCGGCTGAGCAGGAGCTCATCAAGACGCGCTTCGACGGCAAGCGCGCCGAGTACGTAAAAGCGCTCGAGGCGCAAGGTTTCACGGTGGAGGAATACCGCGAGAGGGCGCTCGAGGTCTCCGCTCTCTCGAAGAAGCTCTTCGATGCCGTCACGAAGGACGTGAAGGTGACGCAGCAGGAGATCACCGCGTACTACGCGCAGAACCAGTCTCAGTACGGCACGCCCGAGTCGCGCGACGTGCGCCACATCCTCATCGCCGAGAAGGCCGACGACGGGGAGGTCGACTTCGCCGCGAGCAAGGCGAAGGCCGACGAGATCTACGCACAGTTGTCGGGCGGCGGCAACTTCGCGGCACTTGCGAAGACCGAGTCTCAGGATCCCGGAAGCAAGGATACGGGCGGCAAGCTGACGATCTCGCGCGGGCAGACCGTGCCCGAGTTCGACAAGGTCTCGTTCGAGCTTGACGAAGGAGAGCTCTCCAGGCCCGTCAAGACGCAGTACGGCTACCACGTCATCGAGGCAGTCTCGGACGTGCGCAAGGCGACGACGACCGCGCTCGACGAGGTTAGGGCTTCCATCCGCGCGCAGCTGCTCCAGCAGAAGCGCAACGAAGAGATGCAGGCGTGGGTCGAGGAGCTTCGCTCGGAGTACGAGAGCAAGGTGAGCTACGCGGTGGGCTACGAGCCGCCCGAGCTCCCCGACGAACCGACCGAGACCGAGTAGCCTCTCGCAACATGGGCCTCGCGGAGGCGCTCCTCGACCTCCAGGAACTGACCCGGCACCTCCGCCGGGAGTGCCCATGGGATCGGGAGCAGACGGTCGGCACGATCGTTCCGCACACGGTTGAGGAGGCCTACGAGGTCGCGGACGCCGCTCTTGCGGCCGACGACGGTGCGCTTCACGGTGAGCTCGGCGATCTCCTCTTCCAGGTCTACTTCCTCTCGCTGCTGCTCGAGGAGCGCCGCGCCGGCGACCTCGAGTCGGTCGCACGGGACGTTCATGCGAAGCTCGTGCGCCGGCATCCACATGTCTTCGGCGACGCCGACGCACGCACACCGGGTCGAGTCCGCGAGCGTTGGGAGGCACTGAAGACCGAGCAGGAGGGGCGCGAGGGCATCTTCCATGACGTTCCCGAGGTGCTTCCCGCGCTTCTGCAGGCGCGCAAGGTGCAACGTCGAGCAGCGGCTGTCGGCTACGACTGGCCCGATCTGGCCGGCCCGCTCGCGAAGGTGCGCGAGGAGTTCGGCGAGCTCGAGGAAGCGGCCGCACGAGCGGGAGTGCCCGCGCCCGAGACGGAGCCGGATGCCGAGGTCTTCCATGAGCTCGGCGACCTCCTGTTCACCGCCGTGAACGTGTCTCGCCGCCTCAACGTCGATCCCGAGCTGGCCCTGCGTGCGACGACGAGGCGGTTCACCGAGCGCGTCGAGCTCGCAGCGGAGTTGGCCGGGGCCGACGGGGAGGACTGGCGCGAGCTCGACCTCGATGCCAAGGACGCCTACTACGACCGCGCGAAGGAACGACTCGCATGACGGCGATCCGGACGGTCCACGCTCGGCAGACTCTCGACTCGCGCGGCAATCCGACCCTCGAGGTCGACGTCCGGCTCGAGTCGGGCGCATTCGGGCGGGCGGCGGTGCCTTCCGGAGCCTCCACGGGCGAGCACGAGGCGGTCGAGTTGCGCGACGGAGATCCTTCCGTGTACCTCGGCAAAGGCGTGCTGAAGGCCGTCGGCAACGTGAACGGCGAGATCGCCGACGCCGTCGTCGGGCTTGACGCAGACGATCAGGGTGTGCTCGACGCTTCCCTCGTCGACCTCGACGGCACACCGACGAAGAGCCGGCTCGGAGCCAATGCGATCCTCGGCTGCTCGCTCGCCGCTGCCAAGGCGGCTGCGGGCGACGCCGGACAGCCCCTCTACCGCTGGCTTGGAGGCGATCGTGCGCGAACCCTTCCTGTTCCGCTGATGAACGTCATCAACGGCGGCGCCCACGCGCAGAACCGGCTCGACCTCCAGGAGTTCATGGTCGTCCCGGCCGGCGCCGAGACGTTCTCCGACGCACTTAGGATCGGCGCGGAGGTCTTCCACGCGTTGAGGGCCGTGCTCCACGAGCGTGGCTTTGCGACCGGTGTGGGCGACGAGGGCGGATTCGCGCCCGATCTCGCCTCGACCGGCGAGGCGATCGAGGCGATTCTCGAGGCAGCCGAGCGCGCCGGGCACCGCGAGCGCGTGGCCATCGCGCTCGACCCGGCCGCGAGCGAGGTCTATCGCGAAGGCGCGTACCACTTACCCGGTGAGGGTCGGACGCTCGAGCCGAGCGAGATGATCGACTTCTACGGCTCGCTCGCCGAGCGCTTCCCAGTCGTCTCCATCGAGGACGGCCTCGACGAGAACGGCTGGGATGACTGGCGCAGCCTGACCGCGGCCGTCGGCGACCGCGTGCAGCTCGTCGGCGACGACCTCTTCGTGACCAACGTCGACTTCCTTCGACGCGGCATCGACCAAGGCGTCGGCAACGCGATCCTCGTCAAGGTGAATCAGATCGGAACGCTCACGGAGTCGCTCGATGTGATCGAGCTGGCACGCAGCGCCGGCTACGCGACGATCATCTCCCACCGCTCGGGTGAGACCGAGGACACCACGATCGCCGACCTCGCCGTCGCGGTGAACGCCGGCCAGATCAAGACCGGCGCTCCGTCGCGCACCGACCGCGTCGCGAAGTACAACCAGCTCCTGCGGATCGAGGAGGAGCTCGGTGAGGATGCGGTGTACCCGGGCTGGGCCGCGTTCCGCGGGCGCTAGCCTGACCCAGTGCAGCCGGACCGAAGAACCAAGATCGTCGCG
>DATKBJ010000086.1:0-72956 GCA_035514135.1 Gaiellaceae bacterium
CGAGAAACGCATCCGCCTGGGCGGGCACACTCGATCACGCATCCGGGTCTCCTTCGCGAGCAGGGATCTCGACAACCCCAAGGCTCGCGGGAGGCCCGGACGCAATCAGGCGTCTCGCAGGTGTGTGGTTAGTCCAGCTAGGCGACGTTGCTCAAAGCTCGTTGGAGCCGGTCAAGCCCCTCCGTCCATCCCGCTCGGTGCAGCTCGTGTCGGGCCTCGGTCTTGAACGGGCCCTGGTCGAGGACGAGATGCGTGCTTTCGCCCGCCCGCTCAAAGGTCAGTGCTACCACCGTCTCCTGATCGTCGGCATCGGGTTCTTCCCAGACGAACGTGTAGACGAGACGACGGGGAGCTTCCAGCTCACGAAACACACCGCGTAGGTGGAACGCTTCTCCCTCCGGCGGCTGCATCTTGATGCGGTAGCGGCCTCCCTCGCGTACGTCGAGCTGGATTTCCGACGAGGTGAATCCGGCCGGCCCCCACCATTCCGCGAGCTTGTCCGCTTCGACGCAAGCTGCGAACACACGCTCACACGGCGCGGCGAGCGTCCTCTCTAGATGCAGCTGCTTGGTCACCGGTAGAGAGACTATGGCTCGGTCATGAGGACGGCAACGCCGTGTCATGAGCCATCTGCGGATCGTGAAGCGCGAACTAGAAGCGCGCGCGTTCCACTACCTGCGCCCGGGTGATCGCACCGCCAAAGCGGCCATGTCGAGACGCTCTGCGGCGTCGAGTGCCTTGTGCGTCTTTCCACGCGTGTTCCGACCGAGTGCGCCGCTGACGATCCAGCGTCGGGCGAGCCGCGCGAGCGGCAGGCCGACATCCGAGACGTCCGGCGTGCGGCGCGGGCGCAGATAGAGCTCGAGCGTCAGCTTCTGCAAGAGCGCCGCCTCCGGCTGCGCGCCAGTCTCCTCTTCGAAGCGATGCGCGAGCAACGCGGCGAGCACCCGGAGCTCACGAACACCGGTCCGCACGGTGACGCCGATCGACACGCTCGACGACGCCACGAGCACCCACGGGATGCGCGTGAACCGTGCGCCGCGCAGCGCGACTCTCACGACTGGCGTCGCGATCCCGACGAATCGCTGGATCGCGTCCGTCATCTGCTCCGTGTCGTCGTCCTCCGCCAAGAGGCGCTTTCCCTCGCCGGCGGTGGTCACTTGCACGTCGGAGAAGAGGAGCCGCTCAAAGGCCTGCTGAACGACGTCGCCCGCCGCTCGCTGCACGGCCCGAGGGATCGCAAGCTCCGTGCGCGCCCTCTCGTCGGTGACGTCGTTCTCGGAGTCCATCGAAGCAGAGAGTGCCCGTTCGACAGAGTCTTCAGTCCCGCCAGCGGGTTAACTCACGCGCGAATGCGGGAAACTCCCTTTCGATGGCGCGCAGCGAGTTGCCCGTAGCTTTCACCGAGGACGGCAGTGTCGTCATTAACTTCGGCGTCCTGTCCGGGCGAGAGGCCACTCAAGCAGAGCTAGATCGGCTCGCCCTTGTACTCCGCAAAGCTGGAGTCGGCGCTGAAATGACGATTACTGCAGAACGCCGACAGGATTACGCTCCTGGCTTCGAGAGCGTGATCCACCAAGTGCACGTCACTCTAGGCGATTCGCCTCCCACCGGCCTGATGGAGACGATCTGCCGCCAGTGGGCGTTGAGCTGCGCGGAGGATAGGAGCGTCGAGCCGCTCGAGATGCCGTGATGAGCGCAGCCTGGCCGCCGCGCTAGGGATCGAGGAGCGGAGCCTGAGACGGGCGGGCTGAACTGAGTGAAGCACCGTCTACCGCGTCACGGGAAGCCAGGCAGGGTCAGCGTCGTAGCTCGACGAAAGTCGTCGGGTCCCTTCGTGAAGCCCTCCAAACGTTTCGGGGAGTAACCGGGGAACTCGGTGAACACATCCCAGCGCGATGGGGTTACGCGCTCGAGAACCCAGCCGTTCGGATCGCGGAGTGGGCTTCGAATCAATCCTTCACGGCCCATTCAGGACGCGCGGTCGTCGGTGTTCGCGTAGTCGTCCTGCGCCGCCTCCTCGTCGGAAGCCGGCTCTCGCTCCTCGGGCTGAACCTGGTCGGGTGGCGCGTCGGCGGCGTCGCTCCCATCCGACGCTTTGGAGCCGACGTCCTCCGTGTCCAGCTCGTCGTCGTTCGCAGTCATTGCCCGCTCCTCTCTCAGGTGGGGACGGATCAGCGCTTCGATCTGACGACCGGTCGAACGCCCCTCGAGTCTTCCGACCTCGTTTCCGCCGGTGAGGACGAGAAGCGTCGGAGTCTCGCTGACGCCGAGGTGATGGGTGAGCTCGGGGCTGCGGTCGGCGTCGAGATCGACGACGCGCAGGTGCTTCTTCTTGGTGACCTTGATCCACGCGATGAGGCTCTCCATCCGTCTCGAGGCGCCACAGTGGCGGCGGGTCACGAAAACGAGGGTCGGTGGGTCACGGCCTGCTCCGTGTGGCGGCACCTGCGTCTTCGTGACGTGCATGAAGAGGAAGTGCCCTTGTCGCCGGTTCTCGAAACGACTCGTTTCGGTCCGTCTCGGTACGGGAACACCTCTCGTTCGAGCCCCTATGAGGAGGAATCAGATGACGAGCACGACGGTGAGGGACGTCATGACACCCCGCCCGACATCGATCGAGAGCGACGCGATGGTCGTCGAAGCCGCGCGGCGAATGCTCTCGGAGGATGTCGGATCACTCCCCGTGGTACACGAGGACAAGCTCGTGGGCATGATCACGGATCGCGACCTCGTGCTCCACGTCGTCGCGAAGGATCTCGACCCGCACAAGGTGCCCGTCTCCGACGTGTGCTCGGAGAACCCGACCACGATCGGCCCTGACGAGAACCTCGACGAAGCGTTGCAGCGCATGGCCAAGGATCAGGTACGCCGCCTGCCCGTGGTCGACGACGGCCGGCTGGTCGGCATCCTGGCCCAGGCCGATGTCGCACGAACCGCGCACCCGGAGTCGACAGGGCGACTCGTCGAGGAGATCTCGGAGTAGCTACCTGAGCTACAGCTATCCGGGCGCGCGCGGCGCGACGCGTAGTGCGACCCATGCCTTGCCGTCTCGGTGCTCGTGCTCGACCTCGTCCACAAGACGGGAGAGGACGAGCCCGAGGCCGCCGTCACTCGCGCTGCCGTCGCGCAACGGGCCGACGGTGAGCGTCAGACCGTCCGGTGCGGCGTCGATCTCGAGAGTGACCTCGCCGTCGAACGCGGCGTCGAGCGCGCTCAGCAATGCGAGCTGGAGATCTTCCATGCGCTCGTATGAAAGCTCGAGCCGGGCACCGACTCCGCCCACGACGAGGGTGCCGACGCCGCGGAAGCGCGGATCCGTGGGGATGGTGAGGACGATGCGGTCGGTCATCGACACATCTCTCTGCTGGGCGGTCGTAACTCGCATCTACACTCGGCAGCCGTGTCCACGTCCGGTGATCTTGACGTACGCGCGGAGACGACCCCTGCCGGCGTCGTCGTCGTCCATGTGTCGGGTGACCTCGATCTGGCGACGGCCCCGAGACTCGAGGAGGCGTTCGCGGGGCGGCCGCAAGGCTCGCGTGTCGTGATCGACCTCGCCGAGTGCACGTTCCTGGACTCCTCGGGCGTACGTGTCCTGGCCTCGGCAGCAGGCGCCGTTGCCGAGAGCGGCGGTCGGCTGGATCTGGTGGTCACCGACCCGGGTCTCATCCGCGTGCTCGCGATCACGAGCATGGACACGCTGATCGACATCCATCCGTCGCTCGAAGCCGCCCTCTAGCCTTCGAGGCCGTCGGTCGTGGCCGCCTGGCTGCGGGTCGGTCGAATCTCGAAAACGCGATCGAGCATCGTGATCTCGAAGATCCTCAGTAGATCCGGATTCGAGACGACGAGGCCGAGGTCGCCTCCTGTGGCCGCAAGCCGCTTCTTGGCCCCGAGGAGCACGCCGAGCGCCATCGAGTCGAGGAACGTCGCGTGCGTGAGGTCGATCGTCACGTGCCGCACGTCGTCGTCGATGACCGCGGCGAGGCGGTCGCGGAGCTCGGGCCCCGAGTGGAGGTCGACATCGCCGGCCACCGTGACCACCACCGGGTACCCGTCGGACTCGCGTTCGACGTCCATATGGAAGTAGTCACCGCCATAGGTGCTCGCATGATCGCCCATACGCGCTTCATCCGGTACCCGCAGCCTGCGAAGAGCAAACATCGTCCCGCACGCGAGTAGCGGCCGACAACGACCGTAGCCCCCACCTCTGTGCCAGCCGGATGCGCGGCAACGGCAAACGGAACCGCGACGTATCCTGGAGGAACGCGACGACATACGATCTCGAGGAGCGCGAATCGCACATGCCTGGGATAGCTGTCGTCGCCCTCGCTGGCGAGCTCAACCTGACGAACGCCCACGAGCTTGCCGAGAGACTCGATGACGTGGTGCCGCCGCACGGACTCGTCGTCGACCTGAACCGGCTCGCGTTCGTTGACAGCGCCGGGCTCGATCGCCTGTTCCTCCTTGCCCGCGAACGCGGCCATGGCCGAATCGCCTTCGTCGTCGAAAAGACTGCGCCCATCGCGACGACGCTGGACACCGTCGGCCTCGTGAGGGCGGCGATCCTCGTACCCTCCGTCGAAGAGGCCTTCGGCGCCTTGGCGGCCGCCTCGCCGGCACGCTGATCCGCGTTTCCCATCCCTCCGCCGCGGGTAACTAACCCCGGGTGCCGGATTTCTCCGGCAGCAGTCGAAAGGAGCAAAAAACGATGGGTATCAGCTTGAGCATTCTCCTGATCGCGGTAGGCGCCATCTTGGCCTGGGCGGTCAACGCCGAGGTGTCCGGCATCGACGTGCAGGTCGCCGGAATCATCCTCGTGATCGTCGGCGCAATCGGCTTAATCGCGTCTCTGGTCTTCTGGTCGAGCTGGGGCGGCTTCGGGAACCGCGATGGCGCGGCTGGCGGCGGACAGAACACGACGATCGTCGATCGCGAGCGCTAGCCGGAATGGGCATCATCGGCTGGATCGTGCTGGGCCTCCTCGCTGGGCTGATCGCGAAGGCGATCATGCCGGGCAAGGAGCAGATCGGGATCATCCTCACGACCGTGCTCGGGATCGTCGGGGCTCTGCTCGGCGGCTTCATCGCAACCGCGCTGGGCTTCGGTGATCCGGTCGACGAGTTCTTCGACCTCAGCACCTGGCTTGCGGCGGTGGTCGGCGCGTTGATCATCCTGTTCCTCTGGAACGCGATCAGCAACCGGCGACGAACAGCCTGAGTCAATCGCCGGGGCAGGCTCTGACGCTTGCCCCGGCGACGTACCGTTCACTTTTCATGCACAGCGTCGTCGTCGACCGAGCCTCCGGCGCGGCAGTCGTCACTGCGACTGGCGAGCTCGACGCCTTCGTCGCCCCAGACCTTACCTCCGCTTTCACCGCGGTCGAGGGCGAGCCTCGCGTCCTCGCAGATCTCGGCGGCGTCTCGTTCATGGACTCGACGGCGCTGGGTCTACTGGTGCGGGCGACGCGAACGCTCGAAGCGGCCGGTGCAACGTTCCGAGTCGTCCTGCCGAGAGGGAGCGCCCGGCGCATCTTCGAGATCACTGCTCTCGAACGCGTGTTGCCCGTGGCGGAGGACCGCGACGCCGCGCTCGAGCAGCTCGCCGGCGCTAATCCGATAGGCGCTTGACCATGCGAACGACGGTGCCGCGGCCGTCCGCTCCGGTCTGGACGTCGAGCTCGTCGACGATCGTCCGCATGATGGACATGCCCATCCCGCTCTCCCGAGGGCCGGACAGCAGGTCGTCCTCGACCGTCGCCGCATCCATGCCCGTACCCTGATCCTCGACGATCATCTCGAACGTGTCGCCCGTGACGAGGTAACAAACCGACACTTCGCCCGAGCCGTCGGGGTACGCGTGCCGCACGGCGTTCCCACACGCCTCGGTGACGGCGAGCTTGAGATCCGCCAGAACCTCGTCGCCGACGGGTGTGTCGCGTGCGACACCTGAAAGCGCAAGTCGAGCGAGGAGCAGGTAGTCCGGCTTTGCGGGAAAGGAGAGTCGTACGAGCTGCCGGTTTTCAGGCATCCGCTGCGGCTTCCTCGATACGCCCGCGCATCGTCGCGAGCGACTTCCGCAGAAGGCGCGAGACGTGCATCTGCGAGATGCCGATCTCGGAGGCGATCTGGGACTGCGTCATCTCGTGGAAGAAGCGGAGCTCGACGATCTGGCGCTCGCGCTCATCCAGGGCGTCGAGCCCGGCGGCCACAACCGTGCCGTCCTCGACCTCGGCGTAGCCGGCCTCGTCGGTTCCCAGCTTCTCCGAGAGGGAGTCGTCGGAGCCCTCCTCGAAAGGCGCGTGCAGCGACCGGGTGGAGTAAGCGTTCATCGAGTCGAGCGCATCGATCGCCTCTTCCTCGTCGACCCCGGCTGCATGAGCCAGCTCGGCAATCGTCGGGGATCGACCGAGCTCGGTGGTGAGCTGATCGAGCACGCGGGACAGACGGAGGCTGAGTTCCTTGAGCCGTCTAGGCACGTGCATCGCCCAGGCCTTGTCGCGAAAGTGCCTACGGATCTCGCCGACGATGGTCGGTACCGCGTAGCTCGCGAACTCGAATCCGCGATCGACGTCGAAGCGGTCGACCGCCTTGATCAGCCCGATGGAGCCCACCTGGACGAGGTCTTCGAGTGGTTCCCCGCGCCCGGCGTAGCGACTGGCGAGCGCGCGCACGAGGGGCATCAGCTCCACGAGCGCCCGGTCGCGCGCGGCCTGGTCGCCGTCTCGGTGGTACGCGAGGAGAAGGCTTTCGACGTTGGTGTCCATCACGAGGCTCATCGTCTGTGGTGCACGGTTGAGGGTAAACGACGCCCGCGGCGACGGCGTCCCTACCTCCAGCCCCGCAGGGCATCGTCGCGCGTGGCGAAGACTCCGAACGCCTGGCTCATCAGCGTGAGCTCGAGCAGCCTCCGCAAGCTCGGCTGCTCCGACACCACGCAGAGCTTGCCGCCCAGCCGGCGAACGTGACGCGCCGTGCGGTGGAGCACGGCAAGTAGATCGGACGAAGCGTCCGTGCGATCGCCCAGGTCGACGACCAGGCTGACATCTCCCGCACCGATGGCGGTGCCGAGGAGCTGCGCGAGGTCGCGCGAGGAGTCGAGCTGCATGTCGACGAAGACGACCGGCGGACGTCCCACGGTCTCGTGGCAGATCTCGATCACCGCAAAGAGATACCCGCGAGCACGCCGGCCAAAACGCTTCCTTCGTGTGCTCCGTCGGTATGGCCGGCGAGACTCGCGAGATCACGGCAGACAACCGCGCCGCGGGCGACATACGCATCGCTCGAGTCCATGAGAAAGAGCGCCGACGGAGGCACCACATCCTTGACGTGCTCGCATTGCCTCGCTCGCCTGGCCCCCTTCTTCACACCGCGCGGCGTCGCTTTCCTCGCCGGAACGGATACCCAGGCGACGCGACCGGCAGACGAGAAGGTTTCAGCGGGCTCGTGGCGTGGAAAGAACCGTTCGGTTCAACGGCGAAAGGAGGAGCGCATGTACATCGGCGGTGGACTGCTGACGTTGATCGTCATCATCCTGTTGCTCGTCTGGCTCTTCTAGCCAGCGCTCGCATGCTCGGTGCCGAGCGCCTTCTCGAGCGTGATCGTCGTTCCCGCTTCGCTGCGAGCGATGTCGACCGACGACACAAGCCTCTCGATCAGGCGGAGCCCGAAGCCACGATCCTCCCGATCCGAGGGAGGCACCCACCCGCCCGTGTCCTCGACGACGACGCGTATTCGCGCGTCGTCGAGCTCGGCGCGAACGCGAACGACGGCTTCGGTCGGATTCGCAGCGTGCTCAACGGCGTTGGCGAACGCCTCCCACGTCGCGAGTACGACGCCTTCGGCGTCCGCGCGGTCGAGCGGCGTCCCGGCCAGCCACGTGCGCATCGCGTCGCGGACGAGCGGCATCGAGTCGGAACTGGACGACACGCGCAGTTCGAGTGTTCGGGGCGCCACGGGCAGCAAGCGCGCCGCGAGGAGCGCGATGTCGTCCTCGCGGTCCCGTTCCCCGATGACCTGCTCGAGGACGTGGTCGAGAAGGCGGTCGGGGTCGCGTGGTGCCGTCTCGACCGCAGCGCACAGCGCAGCGAACCCCTCGTCGATCGATCTCCCCCTGCGCTCCACCAGGCCGTCGGTGTAGAGGACGAGCATGCTCCCTGCGGGTAGCTCGACGGTGGCCTGCCGGTACTTGGCCTGCAGGCCGGTTCCCAGCGGGAGGCCGCGAGCAGTCTCGAGCAGCTCGACACGGCCGTCGGCGAACGCGACGACGGGAGGCGGATGACCGGCCGACGACATGCGGCACACGCCGGTCGAGGGCTCGAGGGCGACGTACACGAGAGTTGCGAAGGACGTGTCGAGAACGTCCTGGGAGAGGCGGTTGAGACGCGCGAGCGCCGACGACGGCTTGAGGCGCTCGACCGAGAACGCCCGGATCGCGTTCCGGAGCTGCGCCATGCTCGCTGCGGCCTGGACACCTTTCCCGACGACGTCCCCGACGACGAGTCCGAGCTTGCCGTCGGGGAGCTGCATCGCGTCGAACCAGTCGCCGCCGACGTCGAGCTGCGCGCTTCCCGGCAAGTAGCGCGCGGCGAGCTGAACGCCCTCCACTCGGGGGAGTGAGTCCGGAAGGACGCTCCGCTGAAGCGTCTCGGCGATGGCCTGCTCCGACTCGTAACGACCGGCGCGGTCGAGCGCCTGCGCGGCCTGGCCCGCCAGCGCCTCGACGACCGCGCGATCCTCGGCCACGAGCCCGGTGACGTACTCCCACGACGCGACGAGCAGGCCGTTGACGAGACGCGCTGCGACGAACGGGACGACGAGCAATGTCTCGTGCCCTAGCGCGGCCATGGCGTCCGCCGTCGCTGGAAACGTCTTCGTCGTTGCCTGGCGATCGTCGATCAGCACCGAGCGGCGCGATCGAGTTGCGAGCCCGCCCGGCGTCCCCTCCGCCAGATCGAGGAGCGGGGCGAGGACGTTCTCGCCGTCGCCGCACGATCTCAGGACTCGCGTGACGTGTCCGTCTGCGATCGCCACGAGCGCCAGCGCGGTGGGATCGTACGCAGCGGCGATCTCGTCGACGACGACGTCCGCGACGTCGGCGGAGCTCAGGGCGTTCGAGAGCTGCGCCGTCATGGTCTGCAGCCGCTCGGCGCGCATGCGCGAGCGCTGCTCCTCCTCGTAGAGGCCACTTCGCTCGAGCGCCTGGCCGCACTGGGCCACCATCGCCTGCAGCCACTCGCGCTCGCTCTCGGTGATCTCCCGCGAATCTCTGAGCGAGACGTGGAGCGCGCCGCGAGCGCCCCTGCTCGTCATGAGCGGAATCGCGAACCATCCTGTCGTCCGCGACTCCGCGAATCCCGTCAAGGCCGACATCTCCTCCGGTCCCAGCGCCCACACGGGCTCTCCCGTGCCGATCGCGCGTCCGAACGGAAGATCGTCGTCGAGGCCGAAGCCGCGCCAGGCCTCGAGCTCGTCGTCGTCGTACCCACTGCTCGCAACGAGATCGACAGTGCGTGTCCCATCCGGGCCGGTGAGGACGACGAAGCCCGCCTCGGCTCCGATCGACTCGAGCGCATGAGCCAGGCAGGTGTTGCTCACGTCGAGCGGCGTCGCTGCCTGCGAGAGCGCGGCGGTCACCTGCTGGAGCCGGCGAGTGCCCTCCGCGCGTGCGAGAGCCTGTCCCTCCGCTCGGCGGCGCTCCAGCTGCTCGAGAGCGAGGCCCGCCTGGTCGGCGAACCGGCGTACAACCGCCAGCGTCGCCGGATCCGGCTCGGACACGACGACCTGCCAGGAGATAGACAGAACGAGCTCGGCCTGCCCGGCGATGACGACGGGGGCACGAAGCGACGACCGGATGCCGAGGTTCCGGACGAAGTTCAGCCCGTCGCCCTTCGTCGTCTCGAGCACGTCAGGCACGAACGACGTGCGCAGGCCCCGGATCGCGTTGTGAAGCCGCGGGAAGTCGTCGAGCCGTAGGTGGAGATCGGCGGTCGGCTCAGCGCGGGGCGGATCGACGCACAGCAGCTCCAGCCGGTCGTCCACGACGCGCCAGAGAACACCGTAGTCAGCGCCGAAGGTGGCTCTCGCCTCACGACACACGGACTGGACGACGGTTCCGGCGTCGTCCACGAGGAACCGCGGTGCGACCTGCAGGATGCGATCGAGGGCACGCCGTGACTCACGCTCCTGTTCGTAGAGGCGCGCGCGCTCCAGGGCCTGGCCTGCGAGGCCGGCCACGATCCGAGCAAGACCCTCCGACTCCGTCGTCGGCCCGCCCTCGTGATCGAAGAGAAACGCAACAGAGCCGCCGACGGCCCTGTCCGCGACCCGAATCGGCACGGCGAACGCGCTGTGGACGCGCTGCTGCCGGAATCGCCTGCCCTCCGGATACGTCTCCTGGAGAGTCGACCGGTCCTCTGCACGAGCGACGGCTTCTTCTCGTGCTGCCGCCGTGAGCAGCGTCTGCTCGTGGAGCGCGATCCGGAGCCCGCGGACGCCCGCCCTCGCCGCGATGCCCGAAAGATCGACGACGACGAGGTGATCGCCGTCGGCCAGCCCCACGGCGACGCCTTGCGCCCCGACGATGTCACCGGCATGCGCCGTCAGCACGCGTGCCACGTCGGACGACGACAGCGCTGCGGAGAGCGCCACGGAGAGCTGCTGCAACGACTCGATCTCCCCGATGCTCTCGCGCGTGGCGACGAGCTCTCCGGCCGCCCGCGCCTGTCGCGTTCGCAGGAGGCCGCTCATCCCTGCGATCACGACCGCCACGGCGAGGTTGACGCTCCACCTCGTCATGTCCTCCGTGTCGCCGAACAACAGCTCTCGGCCAGGCGCGACGAGGACCCACAGCGCAGCGCTCCAGCTCACGACGACGGACAGCGCACCCGGACCGAGGCCCCCGAACCACGTCGACAGCGCAACGGCACCGATGAGCGGCGCGTATATCGGCTGCGAGCCGACATCGGACTCGAAGATCGCGAGAGTGACCGCAAGCCCGGCGCCCGTAGCGACGAGTGCGAACAGATAGCGCGCCACGATGGAGGTCGGGGCGATCCGGATCTCTCGGTGGTTCTGCTCGTCCTCCGCGGTCACTCTCGAAACCTCGCGAGCCTCGGCTAGATCCAGTCTCGCATTCGCGCAACCCCGAGGGTCACGAACGCGACGGCGAGCATCGTCCCGATCATCACCCAGAAGAGCATCGTGTGCTCGAACAACCCGACGCGGAAGTTCATGCCCATCACGCCTGCGATGAGAGCTCCCGGCAGGAGCAGCACGGATGCGAGCGTGAGCACCTTCATGATCTCGTTCGTTCGGTGAGACGTGCTGGTAATGAGGACGTCGAACGATCCAACGACCGACTCGCGGCTATCGCGTGCCGCCTGCACCGCCTCCTCCAGACGGTCGCGCAGGCCGGAGAACCGTTCAGCGGAGCGCGAGTTGGAGATCGCCTCCAGCTCGGGACGTGTCAGGGCGAGGATCGCCTCGCGATGAGAAGGCAGGGCGCGTCGGAGGCGTGAGACGCTCTCTCGTGTCGGCTCCGAGGCCCAGCTCCTCGGCGAGGTGATCGATCTCCTGCTCATCGGGCTTGTCGAGGTCGATCCAGAGAACAGAGGAACGACCGATCCGGGGGAGCGTCTCGCGCCACGCGTCGAGCTCCTCGACGGCATCGCGGTTGAACAGGAGGGCGTTCGCCGGCGCCATGGGGCCTAGACCAGGAAGTACGCCAGAACAGCGAGAGTCAGTGCGACCGCGAAGAGAGCGGCGATCACGACGACGACCGACCCGATCGCGAAGACCGGAGTCGTCTCGCTCTGACCGGCGGCAACCTCCTGCTCGACGCTCCGCGTGTCATCGTCGTTCGTACGCACGGAAAGCAGATACCCGCTTTGCGGATAGCTCAACCTGTCGACGTTTCGTCGTCCGGGTGGTGGGTACCGGACCAGTGCCACCTACCGACAGGAGGAGATATGCAGGAAGTGAGGGGCATGAATGACGTATGGACGTACAGAGACCGATCCGAGCTCGGCTCGAACGTGGCTGACACGCACGTCGACCTCTCGGGCTTCAGCGTCGAGGCGCTGGACGGGTCCATCGGCAAGATCGACGAGGCCACGTACGAGGTCGGGCGGAGTCACATCGTCGTGGACACCGGCCCGTGGATCTTCGGGAAGAAGGTGATGCTCCCGGCGGGGACCTTGCGGGGAATCGACGAGACGGAAGAGCTCGTGTTCGTGAACCGGACGAAGGAGCAGATCAAGAACGCTCCCGAGTACGACGAGTCCGTCGCAGGTGACGACGAGTATCGCTCGAGCGTGGGCACGTACTACGGCCCCGGCGGTGCGGGCTACCGCGACTGGGACGATTCGCTCTAGCTCGCAGCTGACGGCAAAGTTCCCGGGGGCCGGGCTCCTCGCCACCGCAACCGGCCCCCGGGATGCCTACGACTCCACCGCTGCGAGGACAACCGTGCGCTCGATGATGCCGAGACCTTCGCCCAGCGTGAAGAACGCACGGGCGAAGGCTGAGGACTTCGTCCGCACCTCGACGTCGTTCCAGCGACCTGCTCCCGCACAGAGCGCGCGACTTCGAGGATCGCGCGCTAGTCGGGCTCCTGCGGTCATCGCCACGAGCTTCGTCGCGAGGACGTCGTCGACCGACGCGACGAGCACACGCTGTGCGCGCTGACCTCCATCGTCGACGCCCGCTCGAAGTGCTCGTCCTCGATGTGGCCACCGGCGGGACAGAAGATGAGGTCGACCAGATGCTCGCCGTCCCAGGCCTTGCAGAGCCAGTCCTCCGGAGGTCGATCGCGAGCAGGCCGTGAAAGTTCTGTGGGGGCGCAGAGGGCATCGCCTGCGCTCAGGTACCCGTTTTCCTCGTTCGCAGAACGCGTTGGACGGGTATCCACAACGGATGACCACGAATCTCAGGATCGCCGCCGGCGGCGACGTGCACGCGGGTGAGACCCTCCGAGAGCGCCTCGAGCGTGCGTTCGCGGCGATCGAGCCGGAGTGCGACGTCGTGCTGCTCGCAGGGGATCTCACGACGCACGGCTTGCCGGAGCAGGCGACCGTGGTCGCCGATGCCTGTCGCGGCATCGGCGTTCCGGTGGTGGCCGTTCTCGGAAACCACGACTACCACTCGGGACAGCCCGCGGAGGTGACGGATGCGCTTGCGCGCGGGGGTATCGTCGTCCTGGACCGCTCGCACACGATCCTCGAGGTCGGGGAGATCGAGGTGGGGATCGTCGGGACGAAGGGCTTCGTCGGAGGGTTCCCGGGCGCCGAGATGCCAGACTTCGGCGAGCCCACCCTGCGGCAGATCTATCGGGAGACGTCAGCCGAGGTCGACGCGCTCGAGCAGGGGCTCGAGGCGGTCGCCGGCTGCCACAAGCGGATCGTCCTACTCCACTACGCGCCCATCGTCGACACGATCGTGGGCGAGCCGGAGGCGATCTGGGCGTTTCTCGGCTCCGGACGCCTCGCCGGTCCGATCGGGATGCACCGGCCCGAGCTCGTGGTGCACGGCCACGCGCATCACGGCGTCCCGCGGGGATCCGTCGGCCTGGTTCCGGTCTACAACGTGTCCGTCCACGTGACGGGTCAGGACTTCGTGGTGCTCACGATCTGAGCAAGACCGCGGCAAGCGTGAGATCGTCGAGCAGCTCCTCACGACGCAGCGCCGCTTCTCGCCGAGGGTGCATCGTCACTCTGAGCCGGACCTCTCCCCCGAGCGGTTCGCGGACGGAGGTCGACCCTCCGTCCGCGGCTCTCTCTCGCGTCAGGCCCGGGATTTGCTGCTGCTGCCGTTGCCCGACGAACCGTTGGCGTCCTTGAGAAGGCGCTTGGAGATCGTCTCGATCTTCTTGAGCGCCTCTTTCTCCTGCTTCAGGTTCTCCTGCAGGAGCTCGACGGCTTCGCGCTCCTTCAGCGCGCGTGCCTGGCCGACGAGGCCCGTGTAGGCCGCGATCTCGTAGTGCTCGGTGCGCGACGCCGCGCCCGTGAGGAACGCATCGAGCATCTCGTCGCTCGGGCTGTTCTCTTTCAGGAAGTCGTCGTGCTCCTTCTTGATGCCCTCGATGCCGGCGCAGGGATGCGCCTCGGGGCTCTTGCCGAGTTGCTTGAACACCTTCTCGAGGTTGGCGACATGCTTCTCGGTCTCCTTGAGATGCGACGTGAACGCGCGCGAGAGCTCCCGGTCACTCGCCTCCTCGGCGAGCTTCGGCAGCACGGTCGTGAGCGCCTTCTCGGCGTAGTACATGTCCTGGAGCTCGTGCTCGAAGAGCTGCTCCGGGGACGTCACTGCTGGCATGACTCCTCCTCCTCTTGTCGTCGTTCGGTCGCGAGGTGTTACCCGCTCGCTCGATCACGAAACGCGGGCGTCTGGACTCGGGCTGCCGAGTAACCCATACTCCTTCCATCCCAGACATGCCGCCCGTTTCGGACCAACTGAACAGCGAGAGGCTCGCCCGCCGCTGGTTCGCAACAGTCGAGCAAGGAGCCTTCGACCGCTTGGTCGAGCTCGTCCACGACGACATCCGGCTCGTGTCGCGGGTGCGGGCCGGAGTGACCGTCGAGGGACGCTCGGACGTCACTCGCTTCATCCGAGAAACGGTCGCCGGCAGCCTCTACGAGGCGACCGCGGAGCTCTACGTCCCGCTCGACGAGAACCGGGTGATCGTCGAAGGTCGGATGCGTTGGATCGACGAGCAGCGGGTCATTCGCGACGACCCCGTCGTCTGGGCGCTCGAGTTCGAGGACGAGCTCCTGATCAGGTTCGCTCCGGCGCGAACCATCGTCGAAGCCGAGACGATCCTCACCGCGCCGCGCTAGGTCACGTCGTAGCGCCGACTGCGGTCCGGACGACGAGGTCGCGTGCCTCGGCGAGGACTTCGCGCTCGTAGAAGTCGATGAAGCCCTCCTGGTCGGGACCGACCTGGTGGACGTAGACATGGTCGAAGCCGGCGTCGGCGAAGTCCTCGATGCCCTCCAGGTGTGCGTCGGCATCGGGGCCGCACACGACGGTCTCCGCGATGTCCTCCTCGGTCACCATCGCAGCCGCCGCCTCGAAGTGGCTCGGGAGCGGGAGCTCCTGCGCGAGCGGCCCCTGCAGACCGCCGTTCGGCCACCACTCCAGGGCCGTGCGCCGCGCAATGGCCTCATTTCCGGCCCAACAGACCGTCAGCTGTCCGTAGCGCGGCCCTCGTCCTCCCGCTTTGAGATAGCTCTCGACGAGCTCGGCGTCGGGTGACGTCGCGACCAACCCATCGCCGATCTCGGCGGCGAGCTGCGCCGCCTCGGGGCCACCGGCCGCTACGACGACGGCGATGTCCTCTGCCGGAACCGTGTAGATGCGGGCGTTGTCGACCGTGTAATACGTGCCGCCGAAGCTCCAGAGGTCTCCCTCCCAGAGCCGCCGCATCACGTGAACTGCCTCTCGCAGCATCTCGCGCCGCTCCGTCGCGGACGGCCAGCGGTCGCCGAGGATGTGCTCGTTGAGGTTCTCGCCCGTTCCGACTCCGAGGAAGAACCGCCCCGGCATGAGCGTGGCGGACGTCGCCGCAGCCTGGGCGACGATCGCCGGATGCAGCCGGATGGTCGGACATGTCACTCCGGTTCCGAGCCGGAGCCTGTCCGTGGACTGCGCGATCGCGCCGATCAGGCTCCAGACGAACGGGCTGTGACCCTGTCGGTCGACCCACGGGTGGAAGTGATCGGAGACGAGCGCATATCCGAACCCTGCCTCCTCCGCCCGTTGCGCATCGCGGACGAGGTAGAGGGGAGCGTGCTCTTCGCTCGAAAGTGCGTACCCGATCTCCATGGCGTTCGAGCAGTACCCGGCGCGAAAGGCCCACAAACCGATGCGCTCTCAGGTCTCCTCGACCACGATCTCCCCGTGGGGCGACGTATGCGGGGACGGTCTGGCTCTGACGTGTCCGAGCACGGTGGCGACCGCGGCGGTGATCGGTACAGCGAGGAGGGCCCCTCCGATCCCCCACAGCACCGCTCCCGCGCCGACCGCGAGCAGGATCACGGCAGGATGTAGCTGCACGGATCGGCCGACCACGATCGGCTGCACGATGTTCGCTTCGAGCTGCTGGACGAGGAGGACGACCCCGAGTGCTGCGAGCGCGACCCAGAACCCGTTACTCACGAACGCGATTGCGACGGCGACGAGCCCTGCCACCGTCGCACCGATCAGCGGGATGAATCCGCCGACGAACGTGAGCAGCGCGATCGGGATCACGAGCGGAACGCCCAGGAGGTAGAGCCCGAGCCCGATTCCAATGGCGTCGGTGGCGGCCACGATGGTCGTCCCGCGAAGAAACGCACCGAGCACGTTGCGCACGTCGAGGGCGATCTCGTCCCAGACCTCGCAGCGCGCCGCGGGAACGAACCCCCGCGCCCATCTCCACATCCGATCGCCGTCCTTCAGGAACAGGAAGCTCAGGACGATCGTGAGGACGATGCCGGCGACGAGCTCCACGGCGAACACTGCTCCGTCCCAGATGCCGCGCGCGGCGCGGTTCCCGAGGGACCGCAGCTGCGCCTCGGCACGGTCGAAGAACGTCTGCACCTGGGACTCGGAGAGCCCGAGGGGGCCCTGCACGAGCCATCCCTTCACCGCGTCCGCACTACCGGACGGATCGATGTCGAGGTTCCGGATGTCGTCCGCCGTGTGCGGAGCCAGCAGCCAGATTGCGGCCGCCACCAGCCCGAAGAAGGCCAGGAGTGGAAGAAGAGCCGCCAGCGCAGGGGGCGCGCCGACCGTGCGCAGCCGGGCCACGACGGGCCAGAGGACACAGGCGATCAGCACTGCGGCGGCTGTGGAGACGAAGACGAGCTGAAGCTTCGTCAGCAGGAGGAACAAGGCGATGACAGCGGCACCGACGATGAGCAGCCGCCAGCTGACTGCGGCTGCGAACTCGAGAGAGCGCGGGACCTTGTGCGGAGGCCGGGAGCTGGCGCGTATCGCCGTCGACGGGTCGAGGTCGCCTGAGGTGCCGCGGTCGACGACCCTGCTCACTGTCCAACCATTCCCCCGTCAGGCCCACCCAAAACGCGCGGAAGAGCGAGGAGAAACGAGAAGGGGCCCGCTACTCTCGGCGGCGGACCCCTTCCGTCCGTCTCGCTCAGCGAGGAGAGTCGTCCTCGACGACTTCGCCAGACCGGATCTCGCCGCGCCACGAGCCTGTCGGAACCTCGCGGTTCTCGATGAGCTCCTTGAAGCGCTCGAGATCGTCTTCGACCTGACCGCCGTCGAAGCCGAGCAGCGCGCCTGCCGACTCCTTGATGCCCTGCGGCTCGTACTCCATCGAGACGCTCACTCGTGTGCCGTCGTTCGTCGGCATGAACTCCACCCGGCCGTGGTTGTGCAGGCCACCCTTCGAGCGCCACGCGATCACGCGATCGGGCTCCTGCTCGACGATCTCTGCCTCCCACTCCTTGCGCTCGCCACCGACTTCGGCGACCCAGCGCATGTGGCTGTCGTCGATCTGGCTGACCGAGAGCACGCCTTCCATGAACTGCGGGAACTCCTCGAACTGCGTCCACTGGCCGTACGCCGTCGAGACCGGAACGCCTACGTCGATCGATTTCTCGACTGTCGCCATCTGCTACCTCCGTTGGTTGCTTACCATCGACTAGGTAGCCGTCGCGAACGACGACGAAACATCGCCTCGATCAGGCGGCCCGCGGCCATACGGCTCGCGGCAGCTCAGCAAGACGAAGAAGAGCAACCGCCCTGTCAGGCTCGGGCTCGGGATCCGGCCCGGGCAGCGGCTCAGGCATCGGCGGCATAGGGCCACCGGGATCCGGCCGGGGGTCGGGAGGGATCGGGATCGGCGGCCCCGGCTCGGTCGGCGAGCCAGGCTCGGTGCGGTGTCGCGCGCGTGCAGATGTCGATTCCATGGTCGATACATGCCCGGGGTCGACGAAGGCAAAACCCCGGGCGGCCCGCCACGTCGCGCCGTCCCTTCAAGCGGTCGCGACGCCGAGAGCTCCCTGACGAGCTCGCACCAGACCTCGTCGAGGCCCTGCTGCTGCCGGGGATCAGCCGCTCGCGCTCGGCGGATCCCCGGAGCGACGAGCCTGTCTGCCGACCTCGAGGAGCGCATCGAAACTCGACGCGCTCGCGCGGGACCGCCTTCCCGAATGTCGACCTGATGACCGGTCTTTCCGCCTGACGTCGTGTCTCAGCGCAACGCCGCCTGATGCTCGCCCTGGAGGACGTCCTCGAGGACGGCGCGGAAGTCGAGCATGGCCTTGCGAAGGCTCTCCGTGCTCTCGTCACCCTCGACGCTGTCGAGCATCGCGTGGCCGTGCCGATACCGATCGACGACGTCCGGATGATCGACGGAGACGAGTGTCGCGAGGCGCTCGGGATCGGCGTCACACGGGTATCCACGCTCTTCGAGCGCCCGGATCACGAGACGCTCGGCAGCTCGCGCAGCGTCGCGAGGGTCACTCACGAAGCGCGCCTCGGCCTGGCGCCACTCGTCGAGGTACCGGTCGCGGGCAACTCTCGCCAACGGCTTGATCTCCAGCCCCTCCCGCTCGTCCTCGATCTCGACGAGCCGACGCTCTGCCCCACCCGTTCCGGAGTCCGCCACTGCGCGCTGGTACTCCGTCCCGAAGTGCTCCTTCAGATGTGAACGGCGCTGTCGGATTCGAACGAGCGCAAGAACGAGGAGCACGACGGCTGCGGCTGCGGCCGCGATCACGATCCATTCCCAGGTCTCCATCCGCTGGCCTCCTCATTCGGTTCGATTAGCTCAATTTGTGGCCTGGACCGTTCCCGAAACGAGATCTCCGCAAACGTCGCGATTCGTAAGCCTTTGGTAAGCCGACGCCCTGACATGTGTCACAGCCACGGCTGCCGGGTACCCCAAGGCGGAGAGCAACACGTCAATCGAAGGATTGATAGGGAAGGGAGTCGAGCAATGCACAAGAGCGCAATGACACCGCTCTATCGCGGGTACGTCGCGATCGCCGGCGCTGCAGCCGCAGTCGCACTCATCGGGGGCTTGTTCGCAGCGTGGGCGGCCGAGACGTCCACGGCCGCGCCGACGGTCGCACCGTCGAACACGACGGAGCCGCGGGTCACCGGCAACACGCGCGTCGGCCAAGTGCTGCGGACGACCCGTGGCGAGTGGACCGGCACGGCACCGATCGACTACGCGTTCCGCTGGTTCCGATGCGACGGCAGGGGTGCGGCGGACGCATCCGACTGTCGCAGGATCAGCAATGCGAGCAACGCGTCCTACGTCCTGCGCGAAGCGGATGCAGGCTTCAGGATCCGCTCCCAGGTAGTCGCGTCCAACGAGGACGGAACCAGCCGCGCGACGTCGAACCCGACGAACATCGTCACATCGGCGCGTCCGACCAACACGACGGAGCCCTCGATCTCCGGCACCGCGGCTGTCGGTAACACCCTGCAGGCGAACCGCGGTCAGTGGGCCGGCGACCAGCCGATCACCTACTCGTTCGTCTGGCTGCGCTGCAGCACGCGCGGTGACAACTGCAGTGAGATCCCGGGAGCCAACGACAACACGTACGAGGTTCGCGACTCGGATCGTGGCCGCACCCTCCGCGTGCGGGTCATCGCCCGCAACGATCGCGGCTCGACGTCGGCGATCTCGAATCCGACCAGCACGGTGGGTACCACGGCCCCGCCGCCGCCCGCGACGGGCGTGATCGAGGCCGGCTCTCTCCAGGTGGCAGGCGACCGTCTCGTCGTCGCCCAGGTCCGGTTCTCGCCGAATCCCGTCACGAGCAGGACCGCTCCGATCACGGCGCGCGTGCAGGTGACCGCACGCGGGGGCCGGCCCGTCAGCGGTGCCCGTGTGTTCATGCGGGCGACCCCGCGCGTGGTTCAGGGTCAGACGCAGATCACGGCCGGGGACGGCTGGGCGACGCTCACGCTGGTGCCCAACGCGCAGTTCCCACAGCCCCGGAACGGCTTCAACGTGCAGTTCTTCGTGAAGGCCTTCCGGGCAAGCGACCCGCCGCTGGGCGGAGTCGCCGGCTACCGGCTCGTCCAGGTCCGACTCTCGTCGTGACCTCGCAGGTGGGGGGAGGCGGCGCTGCCGCTTCCCCCCACGCGTTTCATCTCACAGTCCCCCGGTAGCACGCGCGCAAGGGGCCGGTACCCGTGACTCGTGGTCGAGCTGAGCCAGAACGACGTTCACCGGTGACCAGCGCGACGGTCGCCGTCGTGGGCGGGGCATCACGGTGATGAGCGTCGCCCTACCGTCCAAGCGCACATCTGAGCCGTACACGACGCGCACGTTTGCAGGCGCCCGTGCACGGGCACTCTCTCCCGTGCACACCACATACGAACGAAAGGGGTCACCGTGGACAGCGATCGCGTAAAGGGCAAGACCAAGGAGACCGAAGGCGAGCTCCAGCAGAAATGGGGCGAAGCGAAGGACAAGGTCCGCGACACGTGGGATGACGCGAAGGACAAGGCCGACGACATCGGCGACGACGCTAAGGATCGGAACCGCGACGACGAGCTGACCGAGTCCCGCTCCTAGAACGTCTCTGACGGCGATCGACGAGGGCCGGCCATATTGCGCCGGCCCTCAGCTCGGCCTGACAGCGACGGGCGATCGGTTCCTACGCCGTCGTGCGCCGCCCGAACGCGCCGAAGAGCGCGAGCGCGAGTGCGACGACGAGCAACAGGAACAGGAACTTCGAGAGCGCCACTCCCCCGCCGATGGCGAGGACGAGTAGAACGAGCACGAGTAGCCAGATCATAGGTTCACCTCCGAGTCGATTCCAACCCAAGGCCGTTACCCGTAAACACGCGCCTTGAACCTGACTCAGCCCACGCGATCGACGAGCTCCGTCACCCCGACGGCCGCGGCGCAGTGCGCGCAGCAGAAGATGCTCCCCCGCGACTCGACGCCGTGGCCGATGACACGGCATCCGCAGTGCTCGCAGATCGGAGCAAGCTTGTGGATCGCGCACTCCAACGAGTCGAACACAAACGTCTCGCCGTTGCGCACGACGACGAACGCCTTGTCGTAGTCGTTGCCGCACACCTCGCAACGTGTCATCTCGATCATCCAATCACCCCCTTCCGAGAGGGCTTCCCGAGGCGGGTGTCGACGAAACGCCCTACTCGTCCGGTGCCGCGAGCAACGCTGCCAGTGCTGCCTCGTCAGCCGTCAGATACCTCGGGACCGACCCGTTTGACGAACGGAACTCGCCGAGCGTACGGCCGGCGAGATAGCGGTCGGCGACGATGGGCTTACGTCAGCAGGCGTGTTGCCGAGCTCGTCGCCGACGGGTGCGCGCGTCCGCGTCGACGAAGCGGAACCTGCGTCGGCCAACACGATGCCCGCCTCGCCTCGCCACGTCCCGAGGGGATTGCCCGCTGCCGCTTCGTCCGAAACGGGGTTGCCAAGGGCAGCGAGCGGGTACCCTTTCTCGATGGCTCGCATCGTTGTCGTCTCGACCGCAGAGATTCGAGAAGGTGCCCTCGGGACGCACGTCCTCCCGACCGACGAGCTCGTCGTCGTCGTGCCTGCGGTGGAGCAGTCGCGACTCGACTGGCTCACGAACGACGAAGGCGACGCGCGCGAGCACGCGCAACACGTCGGCGAAGCGATCGCGAGCGACGCGCCCGGGTCAGAAGCGTCGGTCGAGGTGACGAGCGACGTACCGAGCCAGGCCGTCCTCGACGCGATTGCGGAGCACGAGCCGGATCGCATCATCGTCGCCTTGCGTGACGGTGAGGACGCCACGTGGCTGGAGGAAGGCGAGCTCGCCCAGGTGCCCGGCGAGATCGCCGGCGTGCCGGTCACGCGCGTACGACTCTGAGGCGATCCCGCCGGACGGATGCCCGGCGGGATCAGATGCAATCAGCGGCGCAACCCGACCCCGCCGAAAACGGCGAGGACGACGAGCACGATGATCAGAACCAGCAGCCATGTAGGCATCTCCGTTCCTTCCTCTCGACTGCATCTAGATGCCCACACTGCACATCCCTCAAACCCGCCCGTGATCACGCTGATCATCTGGCTATACGACTACTACCGTCCGGTGTACGACGCCCGCTCTGACGAATCGCCACTGAAGATCCGTTCGCTCGGCGGCCTCGTCAAGCGCGTCCGCTGGGGGCAACCGTAGCGTTCGCGCATGAAAGTCTTCACCGTCGTCGGCAACCGGCCGCAGTTCATCAAGGCCGCCCCGCTCTCGAGCGCCCTTCGGGAGGCGGCGATCGAGGAGGTCGTCCTCCACACCGGACAGCACTGGTACCACACGCTCTCGCAGGTCTTCTTCGACCAGCTCGGTGTGCCCGAGCCGCGCTACCGCCTGGATCTCCAGACCTCCGAGGTCGAGCGGATGCAGCCCGCCGTCGCGGAGCGGATCGCTGCGGAGGAGCCGGACATCGTGCTCGTCTACGGCGACACGAACTCGACGCTCGCCGGGGCGCGCGCTGCCGCGGATGCCTCGATCCCCCTCGCCCACGTCGAGGCCGGACTGCGCAGCGGCGACCTCTCGATGCCGGAGGAGCACAACCGAATCGAGACGGATCGCCTGGCGTGGCTCCTCTTCTGCCCCGACGACCGCTCGCGTCGCACTCTCACCGACGAGGGCGTCATGGGCCGGATCTACGTCGTGGGCGACGTCATGGCCGATGCGACTCGCATCTTCGCGCCGATCGCGCGCGCGGCGTTCCCCGTCCCGCATGAGCCACGCTCGTACGTCGTCGCGACAATCCACCGCCAGGCGAATGTCGAGCAGCCGCGGCTTGGGGCGATCGTCGACGGTCTCGACAGGATCGGCGAGATGGTCGTCTTCCCGGTACATCCGCGGACACGTGTTCGCATAGAGCAGGAGGGGCTCTCGCCCGGCAGCCACGTGCGCGTGATCGAGCCGTTGAGCTACCTCGAGCTCGCGTCGCTCGCATCGCAGGCGCGCGTCATCGTCACCGACTCGGGCGGACTCCAGAAGGAGGCCTACTGGTACGGAGTGC
The DNA here is from genome assembly GCA_035514135.1 of Gaiellaceae bacterium. GTDB lineage: Bacteria > Actinomycetota > Thermoleophilia > Gaiellales > Gaiellaceae > GMQP-bins7. The sequence continues at coordinate 22,992 of DATKBJ010000086.1, forward strand.
CGTGCGTGACGGTGAGACCCTCGACCGAATGGGTGGACACCGTCGCAGAGGGCGCCAACGTGCTCGTCGAGGCCGCTCCCGAAGCCATCGCAGAGGCAGTCGCGAACGCCGCGATGCCACCGAGCCGGCCTGTTCTCTACGGCGACGGTCACGCCTCGGAGCGAATAACACAGGTGCTCGTCGCTACGATCCCGAGCCGATGAAGCGCAACGTCGCCATCGTCGGGGCGGGCTACGTCGGCCTGCCTCTCGCACGCACCTTCGCCGACGCCGGCAAGCACGTGCTGCTCGTCGACGTCGACCCCGCCCGCGTCGCGCAGCTCAACGAGGGCGAGAGCTACATCGAGGACGTCCCCACGGAGATCCTGAGACCACTCGTCGAGGCCGGGCTGATCGCCGCGACGACGAACTACGACGGCCTCCGAGACGCCGACGCAATCCTCGTCGCGCTTCCGACTCCGCTCTCACGGCAGCGTGAGCCCGACCTGCGCATCCTCGTCTCGGCCGCCGAGCAGATCGCGACGCGGCTTCGTCCCGGCCACCTCGTCGTCCTCGAGTCGACGACGTACCCCGGAACGACGCGCGAGCAGGTTCAGCCCCTCCTCGAGGCCGGCAGCGGCCTGACAGCCGGCAAGGACTTCCACCTGGCGTTCTCTCCGGAGCGCGTCGATCCGGGTCGCGAGGACTGGACGACGAAGAACGTGCCGAAGGTCGTCGGCGGCATCGACGAGGGCTCGACTGCCGCGGCGGTCGAGCTGTACGGAGCCGCGATCGACAGCGTCCATTCGGTCTCGTCGCCGGAAGCAGCCGAGCTCACCAAGCTGCTCGAGAACATCTTTCGCTCGGTCAACATCGCGCTCGTCAACGAGCTCGCGCAGCTCTGTGACCGGATGGACATCGACGTGTGGGAGGTCGTCGAGGCTGCTTCCACGAAGCCGTTCGGCTTCATGTCGTTCAAGCCGGGGCCCGGGCTCGGCGGTCATTGTATCCCGATCGACCCCTTCTACCTCACGTGGAAGGCGCGCGAGTTCGGCTTCTACACGGAGTTCATCGAGCTGGCCGGGAAGGTCAACGAGTCGATGCCGTACTTCTGCCGCTCGCTCGTCTCCCAGGCGCTCAACCATGTCCGCCAGCGCTCGCTCTCCGGCTCGAGGATCCTCGTGCTCGGCGTGGCCTACAAGCCCGACATCGCGGACACGCGCGAGTCTCCCGCGGTCAAGCTCATCAGCCTCCTCGAGAACGCCGGCGCCGATGTCGCATATCACGACCCCCACGTCCCCTCCCTCGTCGAGAACGGGATCTCGATGAGCTCCTCGCCGCTCTCACCGGCGGAGTACGACTGCGTCGTCGTGGTGACGAACCACTCCGGGATCGACTACAGCGCGCTCGTCGACGACAGCGTGCTCGTCGTCGACCTGCGCAACGCCACGGGCGCGAAGGGGCGCCGCTCCGGCAAGGTCTGGAAGCTGTGACCGTTCGCATAGGCCAGGCCGGCCTCGGCGAGTGGGGAAAGAACCTCGCGCGCAACTTCGCCGACCTCGCCGCGCTCACCTGGCTCTGTGACCCTGCGAACGGGAAGCGGAACGAGTTCCACGCGCGCTATCCGCAGGCGAAGTGGGCCGAGAGCTTCGGCGAGATGCTCGTGGACGCCGACCTCGACGCGATCGTCATCGCCACACCTGTGCCGACGCACTACGAGCTCGCGAAGCAGGCGCTCGAGGCCGGGAAGCACGTGCTCGTCGAGAAACCGCCTGCGATGACGACGGCGGAGATCGACGAGCTCGTCGCGATCGCCGAGGAACGCGACCTCGTCCTCATGCCCGGCCACCTCCTCCTGTACCACCCTGGCGTCGCCAAGCTCAAGGAGCTCGTGGACACGGGAGAGCTCGGCGACGTGCTCTGCGTCTACGGGAACCGCCAGAACCTCGGACGAATCCGCCCGTACGAGAACGCGCTGTGGTCACTCGGCGTCCACGATCTCTCCGTCATCCTTTATCTCCTCGACGAGGACCCCGTCGACACGATCGCGCTCGGCCGCGACTTCCTCCAGCCGGGTGTCGAGGACGTCGTCTTCTGCTACTTGCGATTCCCATCCGGTCGGGTCGCGCACATGCACCTGTCGTGGCTCGATCCGCACAAGATGCGGAAGATGACGGTCGTCGGCACGGAGAAGATGGCCGTCTTCGACGACATGGAGCTCGACCGCAAGGTGACCGTCTACGAGAAAGCGCCGTGGAAGCCCGTCGACACGTACGGCGAGTGGCAGACACGCACGGGCGACATTCACATCCCGAAGATCGCGACCGACGAGCCGCTCAAGCTCGAGTGCCGGCACTTCCTCGCACTCGTCGAAGGAGACGGCAATCGTGCGCAGGTCGCACGCGACGGCGCCCGCGTCGTCCGCGCGCTCGACAGGCTCACGATCTCGCTCAATGGCGGCTGACGTCCACCCGACAGCGACGGTCTACCCGGGCACGGTGCTGGGAGACGGCGTGAAGGTGCTCGAGAACGCCGTCGTGGGAAAGCAGCCCGCTTTGTCTCCTCGCTCCACCGCGAAGCGCGAGTTGCTGCCGCCGACCGAGATCGCCGACGACACGATCGTCTCGACAGGAGCCATCGTCTTCGCCGGATCGCGGATCGGCGCCCGGGTGATCCTGGGCGACCAGTCGTGCGTGCGCGAGCGCGTGACGATCGGTGACGACGTCGTCCTGGGGCGCGGCTCGCTCGTCGAGAACGACACGACGATCGGTGCGTTGACGAAGATCCAGGCCGAGGCGTACATCACGGCGTACTCGACGCTCGAGGAGAACGTCTTCGTCGCGCCGTGCGTGGTCACGACCAACGACAACTTCATGGGCCGGACCGAGCGGCGACACGAGCTGATGAGGGGGCCGACGATCCGGCGCGGCGCGCGCGTGGGGGGCGGCGCAATCCTCTGCCCCGGAGTCGAGATAGGCGAGGAAGCGTTCGTCGGCGCCGGCGCCGTGGTCACGAAGGACGTTCCGCCGCGTGTGATCGTCGTGGGCAACCCCGCACGGGTCCTGCGCGACGTTCCCGACGAAGAGTTGCTTAGCCCTTGACGATCGTGAGCCGGTAGCGCGTCGTGCCAGGGCTCGAGATGCGCACCTGGATGTAGAAGGTCCCGCCGACCCGAGGACGGTAGGACAGATGCTGACGCGACCCGGGGCGCGCGGAGGTGCGGACGCGGTAGCGAAAGTCCGCGACGCGCTGGACCGAGCGGGCGTTCGGGAGCCAGAAGGCGAGGCTCAGATCGACCGTCGTGTCGACGCCGGTGAGCCCGACGTACACGGGTTGGTTGCGATCGAGCTGGATGGCGTAGACGTCGTCCTGGTCGTCCCAGTAGTCGACGGTCGCTCGAATTCGCCGGTTCGAGCCGTAGGTCGTGTACGCGCGCGAGCCGAGGTCGTCGTTCGTCTCGTAGAAGTCCCGTTCGGGCAAGGGCATCGAGAGCGCGGCGATCGCCGCCGCGACGTCGAGCCGGCCCCACCCGGAGTACGCATCACGGCCCGGCCCGCAGGCCGAGCACCCGGTGGACGCGTCGAGGTCGTCCGCGGTCGTCTGGAGGATCTTCGTCACTTGCTCCGGTCGCAGCGTCGGGCGAAGGCCGAGGAGAACAGCGGCGGCCGCGCTCACCTGCGGCGCGGCGAAGGACGTGCCCTGTGCCTCGCGGTAGTCCTCGGGACCGCAGCTCGAATACCCCTGATCGGTGCACGCCGGGAAGCGCGCCGTCAACGGGCGCGGGAGCGTCGAGATGATGCGGAGCCCGGGAGCGGCGATGTCGTTGTAGATGCGATCTCGATTCGAGAACGTCGGGATCGCTCCCGTCTCGGTCATCGCGCTCACGCCGAGGACGTGCGGTAGGGCCGCCGGATAGCTCGCGAACTTCCACGGGCTCGACGGCGCCTGGTCGGAGTTCCCGACGGCCGCTACGACGACGACTCCGTTCGAGACCGCGTACGCGACGGCATCGGCCTCGAGCCGTGAGTAGGTGTCCCGCTCGGGATCGAGCGGGTCGCGAATGCCGCCGAGGCTCATGTTGATGACCCGCGCACCGTTGTCGACTGCCCAGTGGATGGCCCTCGCCTCGGCTTCGACCGGGACCGCGCGCGACTTCGTCACGACCTTCGCAACGAGGAGCTGGGCAGAGGGCGCGAGCCCGGCGATCCCCACTCCGTTGTTCACCCCCGCTCCGATCAGCCCGGAGACGAACGTTCCGTGTCCGAGCGAGTCGACCCGGGCGGATCCACCGACGAAGCTCTCCGCATCGAGGATCTTGCCCGCGAGGTCGGGATGGCTCGCGTCGACGCCGGAGTCGATGACCGCCACGGGGATCGACTCGAACGACGGAAGCGTGATCCAGGACGAGTAGAAGCCACTGTAGGTCAGGTACCACTGCTTCGAGACGAGCGGATCGTTCGGCGTGAAGGCGAGCCGGCGCGTCCGCATCGGCTCGACGTACCGGATGCCTCTGATCCCCTTCAGCGAGATCCCCTCGGGTACCTTTGCGATCAGCGCCGGAATCGGGCGAAGGCTCTCCGGCCGGGCACCGGTTCGCTCCGCGATAGCTGCGGACACCACGCGGGCATCCGCTCCGCGGGAGAGCCCCACGGCGACACGTGCGGCGTGCGCAGTGGCCGGGAACGCGAACCACGCGCAGGCGAGGAGCGCGACGACGGTCAGCCGTCTCATCCGGAGACCTGGAGAACGGGCGAAGTCGCTGCTGCGTACCCGCCGGTAGGAGCGAGCCGTGCACGATAGGCGCCGGTCGGAAGGAGCGCGTCGAGCTCGAGTGCGAACGCGCCGGCGCCATCGACGGTGGCTTGACCGAGGACCGTCCACGCCGACCCGCGTCGACGCTCGATCACGACGACAGCGTCCTTCAGCCGCGGCCGCACGGTTCCGCGCAGCGCGAACGGGTCGGCGTCGGTCGGACCTGTGAGCTGGAGGCGCGGCGCCACCTGGACGAGGAGAGCGGGAGACGCTCCGCCTTCCGCCTCGAGCCGATACCTCGTCGTCCGCACCGGCTTGACGTTGGCGGTCACTGCGCCTCGGACGTCGAATGTCACCTCGCCGACGGATGTCCACGAGGATCCGTCGGCCGAGGAGGCGAGCCGCGGCGTCCCGAGACGGCGCGAGACGCCGTTCAGACGGGCACTTCCCCCGTACGTGACGGGGCCCGTCGATCCGCGGTCGAGACGAAGAACCCCCACGGTCATCCAGGTGGAGCGAAGCCCGAGCGCCGTTCGTACGAGCGATGCCGGGATGCCCTCCGATCCCGACGTGGTCGTGACCACGAGCGCGCGAAGCCTGCTCGACGGTGTCGTGACGCCAGTCGCGTCCACGACGCGCGCGTCGACGCCGAGCTTCGACTGAATCGTTCGAGCGCCGAGCAGCACCGGTCCCCAGCGGTGGTACGGCGAAGTCTTGTCCCACGGGTCCGGGCGAGACACGAGGTACGGGATGCTCTGACCAAAGACGTCGGCTGCGTTCGCCGTCTTGCCTCCGGAGGTCGAGAAGTAGAAGGTCGTCGCCACCTTCCCTTCGTAGAGCACGACCTTGCCGGCCGTCGCGACGATCGCGTTGGTGGTCGAGGACTTCTCGCTCGCGACGCCGCCGTAGACCTGGCTGCGCACGTCCGCGTACAGGTCGAACGGCTTTCCCTTGACGAGGTTCGCGAGCGCGTACGAACGCGCTGCGACGGCCTGCGCCTTCAACGTCTCCTGCGGCCAGCTGTGCGGCACCTCGCCAGGAACCACGCCCTGGAGGTACGCCTCGAGCGCCACGACGTTGACGATGCGCAGGAACCCTCCCTGCGAGACCAGCTCGAGCTTTCCACGGTACAGACGGCCGTCGAGCGAGAGGATCGCCTTCTTCGCCGGACGGACGATCAGCGGCGACACGGCCTTCACGGTCCTCGGGCCGGTCTCGGACGGAAGCTGGAGCCCTGCGTCGAGCGTGAGCGGGCCTTTCTCGAAGCGAAACGTCGCCCCGGTCGCATCGACGGCGACCATCGGTGCGGTCGACGACACACTGAGCGCGCGTCGCCCCTCGGCGAGCAGAACTCTCACCTCCTTGCGCCCGGCTTTCCCGATCTCGGTGCCGGTGTAGTAGTGCGCGAGGATCTGGTCGTATGTGCGACCGGCGACAGCTTGTCCGTACGCGCCGTACTGGCTCATGCCGACACCGTGCCCCCAGCCGCGACCGGAGACGACGAACACCGCCTCGCCGTAGGCGGACGGTGGGATCTGCTGTCCCGAGGCCGACGCGGTGGCGACGACGAGAACAGCAGCGATTGCAGCCAGGATCGGTCGCACGAAGAAGGTCAGGGTAGCTCCGCAGAGTTAGATGTTTGTGTTCTCGGCCGAAATCCTCACGCCTTGAGCGAAACGCCCTACTTCCAGGCTGATTCCTCGACTGGAGCGCGCGCTTTGAGCGGCTCCCACCAGTCGCGGTTCGCCTCGTACCAGGCAACGGTCTCGGCGAGTCCCTCGTCCCAGCCTCGCGACGGCGTCCAGCCGAGCTCGTCGCGGATCTTCGACGCGTCGAGGAGGTAACGACGGTCGTGCCCGGGCCGATCCGGGACGATCTTCTTCAACGACGAAGGCTTGCCGGTCAAGTCGAGCACTCGGTCGGCGACCTCCTCGATCGTGGCCTCGAGCCCCGAGCCGACGTTGTACGTCTCCCCCGCACGACCCTCGCGCAGCACGAGGTCGATCGCCTCGCAGTGGTCGAGCACGTGCAGCCACTCGCGCTTGTTCTGCGTCGACGCGTACATGGGAAGCGGCTCGTCGTCGAGCGCGTTGGTCGTGAAGAGCGGGATGACCTTCTCGGGGAACTGGAACGGCCCGTGATTGTTCGAGCAGTTCGTGATCGTCACGTCGAGGCCGAAGGTCTCGTGGTAGGCGCGCACGGCGTGATCCGCTCCCGCCTTCGAGGCGTTGTACGGCGTGCGCGGCCGGTACGGCGACTCCTCGGTGAACACCTCGTCGGCGTCGAGCGCGAGATCGCCGTACACCTCGCACGTCGAGACGTGGTGAAAACGCTTCACGCCGGCGGCGCGGGAGGCCTCGAGCAGCGCCTGTGTCCCGAGAACGTTCGTGCGGAAGAAGCGTGTCGGATCGACGACCGCCAGCGAGTTGTGAGATTCGGCGGCGAAGTTGACGACGACCTCGATCTCGTTCTCCAACAGCGTGCTCTCGGCGAGCTCGCGAGCGCAGATGTCGCCGTGCACGAACACGATCCCGTCCTCGACGGGCGCGAGACTCTCGCGGTTCCCCGCGTAGGTCAAGAGGTCGTAGACGACGACGTGGTCGTCGGGGTAGCGCCCGAGCCAGTAGTGGACGAAGTTCGCACCGATGAACCCGGCTCCGCCGGTGACGAGGAGACGCATCGGCGGAAGGCTAGCGACCGAGCTCTCGAAGACAGGCGCGAAGCCCCGCGCGCCAGTGCGGGAGGTGCGGAGCACCCTCGCGCTCGCTGCGAAGGACGGAGTACGCGGGGCGAGGCGCGGGGCGCTCGAGCTCAGCCGTCGAGATCCGTCGAACGCGGCAGTCGAGCTCGGCCTCGACGAAGATCGCTTCGGCGAAGTCTGCCCACGTGCAGTCTCCGTCCGCAGCGACGTGCCAGAGGCCGCGCGGGAGGTCCGTGTCGACGAGCTTCCTGGTTGCCTCGGCGAGATGCCCGACGTACGTCGGGCTACCGCGCTGGTCGTCGACGACTGCGACCTCCTCTCGCTCCTCGCCGAGGCGAAGCATCGTCCGCAGGAAGTTGTGCCCCGTCGCGCCGAACAGCCAGGACGTGCGGATGACCCACGCTCTGGGCCCGGCCGCAGCCTCACCATGGAGCTTCGTCCTCCCATACGCGGACGCGGGGCTCGGACCGTCCGACTCGACGTACGGCGAGCGCTTGCGACCGTCGAACACATAGTCGGTCGAGTACGTGACGAGTGGCGCTTTGAGGGCAGCCACGTGTGCGGTACCGCCGACATTCACCGCAGCGGCCCCCTGCGGGTCCGCCTCGGCAGCGTCGACGTCCGTCCAGGCCGCCGCGTGGAGGACGAGATCGAGCTCTCCTTGTGACACCGTGTCACTTGGCGGGTACGTCACATCCCAGTCCGCACGGGTCAGCGCGAGCACGTCGTCCGTCGCGAACGCCTGCTGGAGCGCGTGGCCGAGTTGGCCGCCCGCGCCCGTGATCAGGACTCGACGGCGGCGTCCCGCGCCGACAGGATCGGCGTATCCGAGCTCCATAGGTGGGCGACGCGCGGGTCGTTCCAGGCGACCGTGTGCTCGTCCGGGTCGGCGGGGTGGTACTCGACCGTGACGTGGTAGCAGAAGAGGATGTCCGTGAGCGCCTCGAAGCCGTGCGCGTGGCTGCCCGGGATGTAGACGGCGACAGGGTTGTCGTCACCGATGTCCTCCGTGAAGGTCTCGCCGGTCGTGCGGTCGAGGACGACCACACGCGCCATTCCGCGAACGCACGCGAACAGGTCGTCCTGTCCGCGCTCGTGGAAGTGGAGACCTCGGATGACACCGGCTCGGGAGAACGACACGTTCGTCTGGTGCATGGGTTTGGGCAACGCGCTGTCGCGGCGCAGCTCGCAGAACCAGCCGCGCTCGTCCGCGTAGCGGCGAAGCGGGATCCGCTGAATGCCCTCGATCACGACGGCTCCCCCTTGTTCGCACCCGTCGCATCAATGCGATGGCCGATGTCCGCGAGGTGCTGCCAGTGCTTCCCGGCATCCTCCCACCAGCCGGACACCTCGGCGGCGTCTAGCCGGCCGGCGAGCGCGTAGTGGCGGTTCACGTCCGTGATCTCGAGCTCGCCGCGAGCCGACGGGTTCAGCGTTGCGATGACGTCGAAGACGTCCGGCGGGAAGCAGTAGAGCCCGACGACCGCATGCGACGTCGGCGGCGTGTCGAAGCGCAGGTCGACGACTCCGGCCTTCTCGACGACGTCGGCGACCTCGCCGTCCTCGCCGTAGACGACGACACCGAAGTTCTCGGGATCCGCGACCTCCTTGACGAAGATCCGAGCGCGCGAGGGATCCTCGGCCCACTCGAGCAGAGTGGTCGACTGCGCGTACTCGAAGATGTTGTCGCCGAGCACGGCGACGAGCGGCGCGCCTCCGGCGAAGTCGCGGGCCATCCCGACGACCTGTGCGATGCCGCCGGGCTCCGTCTGCACCTTGTACGTGAGATCGAGCTCGAGGATCGGGTCACCGCCACCTCGCGGCGCAAGCCGGCCGTCTCCGAGCAGATCGATCATCTGACCCGCATGGCCCTTCCCGGTGACGAGAAGAACGTCGCGGATGCCCGCAAGCTGCAGGAGCTGCAGCGGGTAGTAGATCATCGGCCAGCTGCCGACCGGCAAGAGGTGCTTGTTCGCGACCCGGGTAAGCTCGCCGAGCCGCGTGGCCTCCCCCCCGGCGCAGATGAGGCCCTTCGGTTCCACGCGGGGAGACTAGATCGTGGTCAGGGTCGCGTGCGCTCGCGCTGTCGCCATTCGCGACGCCACGTGGTTTTGCGCTCGCGCACTGCGGGTACTGAACGTACTGCTGCGATCCACACGTAGACGAACGCGCCCACGATGCCGCCGATCAACGCGAGGAGGCGCTTCGGGTGGAGGACGACGACGAGCAGTGCCCGCACGCGGGCGATCGTAGCCGACATACTGCAGAGTCAGATTCGAAGGGAAAGGTGGTACAGGAATGGCGAAGACGAAGACGAGCCCGGTGCTCTCGACCGACGCGCTCAAGCCATATGTCCAGCGCGCGATGACCGACCCGGAGTTGCGCGAGGACCTGCTAGCGGCATTCGTCGCCGCCCGAAGCCTCTATGGCCAGATGTCGAAGGGCCGTGGCGTCAAGGGCAAGGCGGAGAAGGTCTCCGAGAAGGACTTCCAGAAGCAGCTCCAGACTCTCGTGACCGATCTTTCCGAGGCCTCGGACAAGCTTCAAGGCAAAGGGGCGAAGAAGAGCCACAAGGCACGGAACCGCGTCCTTCTGCTTACCGGCGTCACGCTCGGCGTGCTCTACAACCCCTGGACGGGCGAGTCGACGCGCGAGTGGATCATGGAGCGTATCGCCGGTGGCGATGGTGACGGCCTCGAGGACCTCGAGGCAGAGCTCTCGGCTCAGGCCGACGCGGTCGCGGGCGGCAACGGCAGCGAGAGGTAGCTCTTTCACACGAGACCGGGGCCCGCACTCGCGGGTCTCGGTCGCGCGATCGGTTTGCTAGTCGTTCAGCGCCTTCTCGAGCGCGCCAGGGACGAGCCCGCTCGTCGAGGCGATGTCGTCGGCTTCGAGGAGCACGGCCCCTGGTTGCGGCAGCGTCGTCGAGCCGGGCCCCGTCGGCACATAGATGCGGCCGGCCGAGAACGAGATGTCGTCGGCGCGTCGCCAGGCCAGCAGGATCGAATACGGAGCGACGACACCGTCGTAGCCCAGCCCCGCCATCGCCGCGGGGTGGATCTCGAAGTGAAGATGGGGCGTGCCGCCTTCGGCGTCGCCGGTGTCGCCGACGAAGCCGATCACGTCACCGGCCTGCACGCTGCGCCCCTCCACGGCGAGCGGCGAGTAGGCGGAGAGGTGCGCGTAGTAGAACTCGTTGCCCAGGGTGTCGCGCAGCCACAGGCGGTAGCCGCCGATCCTGGTGAAACCGATCGTATGCAGCGTGCCGTCGGCGACCGCGAGGAGTGGCGTCCCGGCCGGAGCGAAGATGTCCTCACCGTGGTGCCAACCACCGGGGACGTTTGGTCGAGGAGCGCCGAAGCTGTCGCCGAACGACGCCGTGCCGTGGACAGGAAAGACGTACCCGCCGGACGAGAGCCTCGCGGCGACCTCGGGCGCGACGCGCACGGGGCCGCCGGCGACCTCGCCCCCGACATCCGGCTCGGGAGCGCGCGGGATCCGATCCAGTCGGCCGTCTGAAGTCGTCGGGCGATCGCCCTCCCCGGAGCTCGGTGGCCGCGGAGGAGCGGACAGGTCGGCGACCGAGACCGCCGTGGCACTGCCGATCACGATCTCGCTCCCCGCAGGCAAGCCGCCGTGCGCGACGCTGAGACGGAGGCGAAGCGCCGTGATCGCCGCCTGCGCGGCGGGTGGCCCCGTCTTCCTGCTGCCGGTGTCGCTCGAGAGGACCGTGAGCGTTCCCCAGTCCTCGAGTGACGTCGAACCCGGAGCGCTGGCGATGTCGCGACCGAGCGCGCGGAGCCCCTGAACTTCCGACGCATCGGTCTGCGAACCGGCCGAGCGCTCGCTCGCCCCGGCAGAGACGGACGCCGTGATCTTTCCCGCGACTATCTCGCCGTTGAAGATGGAGACGACGATCGTCTCGGAGAACGACTGCGTCGCCGCGGCTGCTCCCGGAGAAGCGTAGACCGCTGCACGCGACCGCCCTACGCTGATGATCGAGCCATCCGCGGGATACTGGAACGACTGCACGTCGGCGGTCGTGGATGTCGGCCACTCGAGATCGCCGAGCGAGACTGTGTCCTGGCCGGGAATCGTGATGCGCAGCAGGAAGGCACTGGCGCCGGTCGTCGCGCTCCGCGGTGGCGGCGCGGCAGAGGCAAGTGCGGCGGATGTGACGATCGCGATTCCAACCGCGACGGCGAAGCGGATCACGACGACTCAGGGTAGCTCGGCTTCGAGCGACGTGTCCTCCAGACGAGCTGCGCTGCCACGGCGAGCAGCAGCACCCCGAAGAGACGGCGCAACGTGTCCTCGGGCAAGCTCGTCACAAGACGGGCGCCCACCTCGACGCCGGCGATCGACGCGAGCCCGATGACGAGTGCCGTGCGCGGGCGAAGATTCCCGTAGCGACGCTGATTCCACGAACCCGCGAGCACCGTGGGCAGGATCGCGAGCAGGGACGTCGCCTGCGCCTCGACCTGGCCGAGCCCGAGAGCGACCAGCAGGGGTACGAACAGAATCCCGCCGCCGACGCCGAACATTCCCGCGACGACGCCCGCGCCGACGCCGAGCGTGATTGCGAGGAGGATCGTCGACGTGCTCATGAGCCGAGCATCCAGACTCCGATGGCGGTCAGGAGGAGAGCAAACCCGTATGCGACCGTGCTGGCGCGGACGCGCTGCTGCCAGGCCGTCCCGAGAAGCGCACCAACCGCCGCCGGGAGCCCGACGAGCAGCGCGTACCCGACGTCGACCTCACCGCGCAACCCGAACACGACCGCACCGGCCGAGGCTGTGATCGTGATCGCGAGAAGGGAGGTCGCCGTCGCGGCGCGCTCGGGGAGCCCGCAGGCGAGGATCAGGAGCGGCACCGCGATGATGCCTCCTCCGACTCCGAAGAATGCGGAGAAGACCCCCGCCGCGAGCCCGATGGCGACGAGGCGCACGGACCTATCGTACGAGCGTGGTCAGTCGGGTCGGGCTCGCCCGTGCCTCAGAACGCCGCTTCGCGCCTGAGCACATCCCACGCCAACCGCACGTCGTCCTCGGTCGTGCGGAAGTTGCCGATCGCAAGCCGCAGCTGGTAGCGACCGCCGAAGCGCGTGTGTGAGAGAAAGACCTCGCCCGTGTCGTTGACGCGCTCGAGCAGGCGCTCGTTGTCGTCGTCCGAGCTCTCTCGCCGGAAGCACACGAGCGAGAAGTGCCGCGGCGCGGTGACCTCCCACCCGGGCTCCTCGCGAACCCAGCCCTCGAACAGCTCGGCGAGCCGGAGGTGCTCGCGGAGTCGCTCCTGCAACCCCGAGCGTCCGTAGCATCGGAGTACGGTCCAGAGCTTGATCGCGCGGAAGCGGCGGCCGAGCGGGATCGAGACCTCGCTGAGGTTCAGGACGTCGTCCGCGGAGCGGAGGTACTCCGGAACGAGGCTGAAGGCGTTGCGGAAGTCGTCCTGCCGACGTGTCCAGAGGACAGAGCAGTCCATTGGGACGCCGAGCCACTTGTGCGGGTTGACGCCGATCGAGTCCGCCCGCTCCCAGCCCGCGAAGACGTGCGCGAGCTCGGGGAGGATCGCCGCCGAGCCGGCGTAGGCCGCGTCCACGTGAAGCCAGGTTCCTGCGGCCGCACAGCACTCCGCGATCTCGGTCACGGGATCGACCGACGCCATGCCGGTGGTGCCGATCGTGGCGACCACGGCGCAGGCGTCCTCCGCACCGAGCAGGTCTGGTCGCATGCGGAACGCGTCGTCGGTGGGGATCTTGCGTAGCTCGAGATCGAGCAGCTGCGCAGCCTTCTCGCCCACGGAGTGGGCGTGCTCGGACACGACGAGGGCTCGCCGGTCGGGCCGCAGCTTGCGGGCGGCGATCACGGCTGCGAGCACTCCGGTAGACGCGGTGTCCTCGATGTGCCCCACGAAATCGGGCGGGAGCCCGACGAGCTGCCGCAGCCAGTCGACCGTGAGCTCCTCGAGCTCCTGGAGCGCCGGGGACGTTCGCCAGAGGATCCCGACCTGGTTGAGCCCTGCGCTGAGGAGCTCCGCGAGAACGCCCGGCTCGGATGCAGTGGTGGCGAAGTAGGCGAAGAAGCGAGGGCTCTGCCAGTGGGTCAGACCGGGCATGAGCACGTCGTCGAGGTCGCGCAGCACCGACGAGAACGGCTCGGGGCCATCCGGCGGCGACTCGGGCAGCGCCGCCCGAAGCACACCGGGCTCAACCTGTGAGAGCACCGGGAGCTCGCCGACGCGCTCGAGGTACGAGGCCACCCACTCGAGCGCGAGCATCCCGTCGTCGCGAAAGTCGTTCACTTCCGGAGCTTCGCGATGTCACGCCAGGAGCGCGTGTTGAGGATCTGCTCTTTCGTGAGCCAGGCACGCCGCGCCTGCGCCACGCCGAGCTCCGCGTAGTCGAGCGCGGCCACCGAGTGTGCGTCGGTTGTGATCGGGATCCTCACCCCCGCCTCACCCGCAAGCCGGGCGTGCGTGTCGCGCATGTCGAGGCGATCCGGCTGCGAGTTGATCTCGAGCGCCGTTCCCGTCTCCACCGCCCGCTCGATCACGCGCTCGGCGTCGACCGGCGCGCCGTCGCGCTTCAGCAGCCGCCGGCCGGTGAGATGCCCGATGCAGTCGACGTGCGGGTTCTCCATCGCGCCGATGATTCGCTCGGTCGGGCTCCGCTCGAACGACGTGTGCAGCGAGGCGATCACCCAGTCGAGCTCCTCGAGGACGTCGTCGTCCACGTCGAGTGAGCCGTCGGCGCGGATGTTCGCCTCGATCCCGCGCAGGATCGTGAAGCGCTCGAGTCGGGCGTTCAGGTCCTCGACCTCCTGCCACTGCTGCTCCAGCCTGCCGTCGCGGAGATAGTGCGAGTGGTCGGTGATGCACATGAACCGGTATCCGCGCGCCTTCGCCGTGAGCGCCATCTCTTCGATCGAGTTCTTCCCGTCGGACGACCACGTCGAGTGACAGTGCATCTCTCCGCGGAGATCGCAGAGCTCCACGAGCTCCGGCACCGCGCCTTTGCGTGCTGCAGCGACCTCGGCCGTCCCCTCCCGCAGCTCGGGCGGAATGTCGTGGTAGCCGAGGAACGCGTAGAGCCCCTCTTCGTTCGCATGGGTGACGACCTCGCCGGTCTCGACGTTCGTGACCCCGTACTCGGAGATCGAGAGCCCGCGGCGCTGCGCATCCTCACGGAGCGCGATGTTGTGATCCTTCGAGCCCGTGAAGTGCTGCAGGACGTTGCCGTAGCACTCCGGTGAGACGACGCGGAGGTCGAAGCGGAGCCCGTCGTGGCCGACGACCGTCGCCTTCGTGTCGCCGCGAGCGACGACCTCTGCCACCCAGCCTCCGCCGCAGAAGGCGTCGATGAGCGCTGCTGCATCGCTTGAGGTGGCGATGAGATCCAGGTCGTGAACAGTCTCGCGGCGCCGGCGCACGCTCCCAGCCTCGGACACGGCGATGGCGGCCGGATGACCCTTGAGCTCGGCGACGACTCGGCGGACGGCAGGAAGCCCCTGTCCGAGGAGTCGCCGCCCCTCCGCCTCGGCTCCGACACCGGCCTCGAGCGCCTTCAGGATCTTCTCCTCACTCCGCGCTCCCATCCCCGAGAGCTCGCGCAGACGACCCTCCTCGGCGGCTCCCTTGAGCCCGTCGAGCGACGTGATACCGAGCTGCGTCCAGATCCGCGTCGCAGTCTTCGGGCCGACACCGGGGAGGCGAAGAAAGTCGACGACTCCGGCGGGAACGAGCCCGCGGCGCTTCGTCAGCGCGTGCATCTCGCCGTCCTCGACGACTTCGGCGACCTTCGCCTCGATCGTCTTGCCGATACCTGGCAGCTCCTTCGCCTTGCCGGCGAGCGCAAGCTCGGCGATCGGAAGTGGGGACTCGCGGATGCGTCCCGCCGCTCGCCGATACGCAATGACCTTGAACGACTCCTCCTCGAGGATCTCCGACAGGTCCGCCAGGAGGTCGAGCTGATCCGCGAGGTCGCCGTTTCGAGGCAACGTCTGAGGCATCCCGCGATGATACGGCGATGCCTCGCGCGGTCCTGTGCCTCCCGACGTACAACGAGCGCGAGAACCTCGAGGCCCTCATCGCGGCGCTCGCCGAGGCGCTCGACACCACTCGCGACCGGGTCCTCGTGATCGACGACGGGTCGCCGGACGGCACGGGGGAGATCGCGGATCGGCTCGCCGCGGAGCTCTCCTGGGTCTCCGTCCTGCACCGCCAGGCGAAGGAGGGCATCGGGCCCGCGTACGTCGCGGGGTTCCGGCGAGCGCTCGCGGACGGCGCGGAGCTCGTCCTCGAGATGGACTGCGACTTCTCGCACGACCCCGCCGACGTGCCGCGCCTCATCGCCGCCGCCGAGGACGCCGACCTCGTTCTCGGCTCCCGCTACACACCGGGCGGCGGAACGGCGAACTGGGGGCTCGCTCGTAGGATCGTGTCCCGCGGCGGCTGCCTCTACGCGCAGATCCTGCTCGGCCTGCGGGTGCGCGACCTCACGGGCGGCTTCAAGTGCTTCCGCCGCGAGGCGATCGAGGCGATCGACCTCGACGCGCTGTCAGCGCACGGCTACGCCTTCCAGATCGAGGCGACGTACCGCGTCAAGCGCGCCGGCCTGCGCATCACCGAGATACCGATCACGTTCGTCGAGCGCCGTGCCGGTGCTTCGAAGATGACCGGCGCGATCGTGGCCGAGGCGATGTGGCGCGTTCCGTTACTCCGCGTGCGCGGGCTCACCGGCAAGCTGTAGGGGTGGACGAGGTCGGAGCCGCTGAATTCGAGCGCGAGGTATTGGCCGCACCGGTGCCCGTGATCGTCGACTTCTGGGCGCCTTGGTGCAAGCCTTGCGCAGCGATCGAGCCACACCTCGGGGCGCTCGCCGCCAAATGGGAAGGCCGCGTACGTCTTGTGCGGGTGAACGTCGACGAGGAGGCGGGGCTCTCGGGTCGCTACGGCGTGCTCTCGCTACCGACCGTGATCCTCTTCGCCGGAGGTGAGCCCAAGGCGACGGTCTACGGTGCGCAGCCGCGCGCCCGCTTCGAGCGCGAGTTCAGTCCGTACGTATGACGTCGCTCGCCACGAGCTGGGTCGACCTGCTCGAAGGCGAGGAGATCGCGTACTCGGGCGTCGAGCCGTCCCGCGCACCGAGGGTCGAGCCATTCCCCGACGATCTTGACCCTCGTGTCGCCTCGGCGCTTGTCGCGAGCGGCGTCACCGCGCTGTACCGACACCAGGCCGAAGCGTGGGAGGCCGCCCGGCGCGGAGAGAACGTCGTGGTCACCACGGGCACGGCCTCTGGCAAGTCGCTCGCTTTCAACCTTCCCGTCCTCGACGCCGTAGCGCGCGAGCCGAAGACCCGCGCGCTCTACCTCTACCCGACCAAGGCGCTCGCCCAGGATCAGGCGCGGTCGCTGACGGAGCTGCGTCTGAAGGGTCTCCGCCCGGCGATCTACGACGGCGACACGCCGACCGAGCGCCGCTGGCATATCCGCAAGTGGTCGAACCTCGTCGTCACGAACCCGGACATGCTTCACGTCGGCGTCCTCCCCCACCACGATCGCTGGGGAGACGTCCTCGCGAACCTGCGCTACGTCGTCGTGGACGAGGCGCATGTGTATCGCGGCGTGTTCGGCTCCCACGTCGCGAACGTCCTGCGGCGGCTGCGGCGGCTCGCGCGGATCTACGACGCCGAGCCGCAGTTCCTCCTCGCGACGGCGACGATTGCGAACCCCGGCGAGCTGGCACTCGAGCTGACCGGCGAGCCAGCGACCGTGATCGACCGCGACACCTCCGCTCGAGCCGAGCGCGAGGTCGTCATCTGGAACCCGCCGCTCCTGGACGCCGAGCTCGGCCTCCGCGCGAGCCCCCTCGGCGACGCCTCGCGCCTCGTCGCACAGCTCACCTCGCGCGGATTGCGCACGATCTGCTTCGCGAAGAGCAGGAAGGCCGCGGAGCTCATCCATCGCTTCGCGGTCGAGCGCGTCGACTCGGCGACGGCACATCGTCTCGCCCCGTACCGCGCCGGCTACACCGCGGAGCAGCGCCGGGAGATCGAGCGGCGACTGGTCGAGGGAGAGCTGCTCGGCGTGACCGCGACGGACGCACTCGAGCTCGGGATCGACATCGGGCTCCTCGACTGCGCGATCTCGGTCGGCTTCCCTGGAACCGTCGCGTCGCTCAGGCAGCAGTGGGGCCGCGCGGGACGCCGGGAGCGCGGGCTCGCGATCCTCGTCGCGAGCGACGACGCCCTCGACCAGTTCTTCGCCCGAGAGCCCGAGGCGCTGCTGTCGAGGCGCGTGGAGGCCGCGATCCTCGACCACGCCAACCCGCGCATCCTCGATCCGCATGTCCTCGCAGCAGCGTACGAAGCCCCGGTCGACGCGGGCGACGCC
Source organism: Gaiellaceae bacterium (assembly GCA_035514135.1). Classification (GTDB taxonomy): domain Bacteria; phylum Actinomycetota; class Thermoleophilia; order Gaiellales; family Gaiellaceae; genus GMQP-bins7. The sequence goes on from DATKBJ010000086.1 coordinate 40,811, forward strand.
GCCACTCTCGGGAGCGAGGCTCTCCGCCGCGCATCCGAGCTACCCGAGCTCGAGCACACGTCGGCCGGATACGTCTGGAAGGGACGCGATTACCCGGCCGCACGCGTGTCCCTGCGCTCCGGCGATGCTGAGGCGTTCACCGTCGTCGACGGCGATACGGGCTCGCTCCTCGGGCTCGTCGAGCGTGACCGGGCGTACTCCACCGTGCATGAGGCTGCTGTCTACCTCCACCTGGGCGAGCAGTATCTCGTTGAGGCGCTCTCGCTCGAGGATCGCGTCGCCGTCGTGCGGCCGGCCGCAGTCGACTGGTACACGCAGGTCAAGCAGGAGTCCGAAACGACGATCGAGTCCTCCGACCGAGCAGAGACCCGACTCGGCGTCGAGCTCCACTTCGGCACGGTGTCCGTGACCGAGCAGGTCGTCGCCTACGCCCGAAAGGCGATCCGCGACGGCGCCACGATCGACGTCGTCCCGATGCTGATGCCGGAAACGACCTTCGAGACCGAGGCGGTCTGGTTCTGCCCGGAGCCTGGGCAGCTTGAAGATCTCGAGCAGATGCCACAGCTCCTGGGAACGCTCCACGCCGCCGAGCACAGCCTCATCGCGTTGCTCCCGCTGTGGGCGATGTGCGACCGCTGGGACATCGGCGGTCTCTCGACCAACCTCCACTACCAGACCGGTCGTCCGACGATCTTCGTCTACGACGGACACGCCGGAGGAGTCGGGATCACGCAGCGCGGCTTCGAGCGCTTCGAGGACTGGGTCGAGGACACGGCGCGCTTGCTCCAGCGCTGCCCATGCGCGGCGGGCTGCCCGTCGTGCGTGCAAAGCCCGAAGTGCGGCAACCTCAACGAGCCGCTCGACAAAGCCGGCGCGAGAACGCTGCTCGAGCGACTGCTCGCGGCGTAGTGTCGATTCGGCGTGGAGCCGTTCGTCGTACGTGTGCAAGCAACGTGAAGGAGGAAGCGTGCAGTACATGGCACTGATCTACGCCGACCAGAACGCGTGGGCGGAGTTCTCGGACGAGGAGCGTCAAGCCGCCTACGATCTCTACCGCGCTTTCGCCCGCGACGCACAGGCCTCAGGTGTGCTCGTGGGCGGCGAGGAGCTGGCCCCGACCATAAACGCGACGACGGTGCGCGTTCGTGGCGACGAGACGCTCGTGACCGACGGCCCGTATGCCGAGGTGAAGGAAGCGCTCGGCGGGTACTTCGTGCTGGAGTGCGCCTCGATCGACGACGCAGTTGACTGGGCCGCTCGGATTCCGGGCGCGGAGCATGGCGCCGTCGAGGTTCGGCCCGTCTACGTCGACCCGGAGGAGGCGCAGCTGTGAAGTACGCGCTGCTCATCTACGACGACGACTCCACGTGGGCCGACCTTCCCGCGGAGGAGCAGGCGACGCTACGTGCCGCGGAGATGCCGAAGTGGGTGGCCCTCTTCGAGGAGCTCGGCAAGGCCGATCCGAACGTGTCGGGCAAGGAGCTCGACGGTCGCACCACGGCCAAGGTCGTACGCCTGCGTGACGGCGAGCGCCTCGTGACCGACGGGCCGTTCGCCGAGACGAAGGAGGTTCTCGGCGGTGTCTTCCTCGCGGAGCTCTCCGATCTGGACGAGGCGATCAGGCTCGCCGCGCTCATCCCGGCCGCGGCGAACACCGGAGCAATCGAGATCCGCCCGGTCATGCACTAACGGGGCATGCAGAGAGCCGTCGAGGAAGCCTTCCGCGAGGAGTGGAGCAGTGCGGTCGCCGTCCTCACGCGCGTCGTCGGTGACCTCGAGCTCGCCGAGGACGCGGTGCAGGACGCGTTCGCGACCGCGCTCGAGCGCTGGCCGCGCGACGGCGTCCCGCGTACGCCTGGAGCGTGGATCGTCACGACGGCGCGCAACCGCGCCATCGATCGGATCCGCCGTGACAAGGTCTTCCAGCAAAAGGCCGAGCTCATCGGGCGGCTGCAAGAGCTTCCGGCCGAGGAGAATGACGTGAGCAGGATCCCCGACGAGCGCCTCGCCCTCGTGTTCACGTGCTGTCACCCGGCGCTGGCCGCGGAGAGCCGCGTCGCCTTGACACTCCGCGAGGTCGGCGGCCTCACGACAGGCGAGATCGCGCATGCGTTCCTCGTCGCCGAGCCCGCGATGGCACAGCGGCTCGTCCGGGCGAAGCGGAAGATTCGCGGTGCGGGCATCCCGTTCCGCGTGCCGCCCGACCACCTCCTGCCCGAGCGCCTTCGATCGGTGCTCGCGGTGCTCTACCTCGTGTTCAACGAAGGGTACGCGGCGACCGCCGGGGCAGACCTCGTCCGCGCTGAGTTGTGCGAGGAGGCCATCCGACTGGGCAAGCTCCTCGCGATCCTGATGCCGGAAGAGGCCGAGGTACTCGGTCTCCTTGCACTCATGCTCCTGCAGGACTCCCGGCGGGCAGCGCGCGTGAGAGCGAACGGCGAGATCATCCTGCTCGACGACCAGGATCGCACGCTCTGGGATCGGAGCCGCATCGACGAGGGCCTACGTGTTCTCGAGCGCGCGGTGGCATTGCGTCGCCCAAACCCGTACCAGCTCCAGGCAGCCATTGCCGCCGCGCACACCGAAGACCGGCCGAAGTCAGAGATCGTCGCGCTCTACGCGGCGCTCGCCGCGATCGATCCGTCACCGGTCGTCGAGCTGAATCACGCTGTCGCGGTCGCTCTGGCCGGTGATGTCGAGCGCGGGCTGGAGCTCCTCGACGGAATCGGCGAGCTCGACGGCTACCACCTCTTCCACGCCGCTCGCGCAGATCTCTACCGACGCCTCGAGCGGCGCCCGGAGGCGGCCGCGTCGTACCGTCGCGCTCTCGAGCTCACGACGAATGACTCGGAGAGTCGGTACCTCGAACGGCGACTAGCCGAGGTCTCGTAGCGCGAGCTCGACCGCCTCGGCCGCGCTAGTAGCCTTGAGCACACCAGGAACAGCTGGAGCCCCTTCGAGGGCGACCACTGGCCTGCCGAGCCGCAGCGCGAGCGCCATCTCGGCCATCGTCCCGAAGCTCCCTCCGACCGCGATCACCGCATCGCCAGACGCGGCGACGGCGAGATTGCGAGCGTGTCCGATGCCGGTCACCACGACGTGGTCCGCCCATGGGTTGGCGGCGTCGCGGCTCTCCCCTGGAAGGATCGCGACGGTCACGCCGCCTGCGGCTTTGGCACCGCGATGCGCCGCGGCCATCACCTCACCGAGACCCCCTGTGACCACCGTGCACCCGCGTTCGGCGAGAAACCTGCCGACCTCCTCGGCGGCGTCCTCCCACTCCGCGCCGCTCCCGACGACTGCGACCTGTATCGCCATCGTGTAAGCATGACCCGTGGAGCGACGCGAAGCACGCGGTGGAACGCTCGTCCTCGGCGGAGGCTTCGCCGGAAGCTACGTCGCACGGCTCCTGAAGAAGCGCGGCGCGACGATCGTCTCGCTCGAGAACTTCATGCTCTACACGCCTCTGCTCCCCGAAGCGGCGTCGGGGACGCTCGAGCCGCGTCACGTCGTCGTCCCGCTCCGCACGATGTGCCCTCACGCCGAGCTCGTGCTCGGTCGGGTCAGAGCACTCGACCGCGATCGCAAGGTCGTCGCCGTCGAGTCGCTCGCTGGACCGCTCGAGATCGGCTACGAGCGCCTCGTCGTCGCGCTCGGCAACCACGCGAACCTTTCCCGTCCCGGGACTCGTCGAGCACGGCGTCGGGTTCAAGGACCTGGCAGACGCCATAGCGCTGCGCAACCGGGTCCTCTTGCAGCTCGAACGCGCATCCATCCATCCGGGCGACCCGTCGGAGCTCGGCTTCGTCTTTGTCGGCGCCGGGTACGCGGGAGTCGAAGCGCTCGCCGAGCTCAACGACATGGCGTACGCGGCGTTGCGCTCGTACCCTGACCTACGAGACATCCCACAACGTTGGGTCCTCGTGGATGCAGCGCCCAAGATCCTCCCCGAGATCCCTCGCAAGCTCGGCGAGTACGCAGCGCAGCGCCTCGCGCGGCGAGGAATCGAGATCCACGTGGGGACGACACTCAAGTCATACGACGGACGCGAGGCGGTGCTCGCGAACGGCATGCAGATCCCGGCACGGACGCTCGTCTGGACGGCTGGGGTGCGCGCGAATCCACACCTTGCCGATCTCGACCTACCCCTCGACGACCGCGGGCGAGTGGTCGTCGGCGAGAGCCTTCTGGTGGAGGGCGCCGAGGACGTGTGGTCGCTCGGCGACTGTGCCGCGGTGAAGAACTACAAGACCCCTGGCGTCGTCGATCCACCCACGTGCCAGCACGCGCTGCGCCAGGCTCGGCGGCTCGCGAACAACCTCAGGGGAGACTCCCGACCCTACGGCTATCGCATGCTCGGCCAGGTCGCGACACTCGGGCGATTCAAGGGGATCGCCGAGATTCCGGGCTTGCACCTGTGGGGTTTCCCCGGCTGGTTCGTCACGAGGACGTACCACCTGTACCAGCTCCCGCTCCTCTCGCGGAAGCTGCGTGTGGTCGTGGACTGGACGGTCGCGCTGTTCTTTCGCCGCGACGTGGTCGAGCTCTCGATGCTCGGGCGCCCCCGCAAGCTCGACGAGTAGTTACCTCAGAGACCTGAGGGCCGCCTTCAGCGACTGCTTGCCGCCGAGCACGCCGGTGTACAGATCGCCGTGCCGTGCCACGCGGTCGAGGACAGCTTCCATCGTGAACCCCACCGGGTCGAGACCCGGCGCCACCTCTTCCCAGCGCAGCGGCGTGGACACCGGAGCGCCGGAGCGTGGCCGTACCGAATACACCGTCGCGTTCGTCCTCCCCGGGCCGTTCTGGTTCGCGTCCACGAGCACGCCCTTGCGCTTGTCTTTCGCCCACTCGGTCGTGGCGAGACCGGGGTGCGCCCGAGCCAGCGCACCGGCGACGATCCCCGCGAAGTCGCGTACCTCTTCGGAGGAGTGGCGTCTCGCGATCGGTACGAGAACGTGGATCCCCCGCGAGCCCGATGTCTTCGGATAGCTCTCGAGCTCGAGCAGGTCGAGCGTCTGCTTGACGAGCCGCGCGACCTCGATGACCTCCTCGAAGCCCGAGCCCTCCGAGGGATCGAGATCGAACATCACCCAGTCGGGGCGCTCGGGCTTGTCGACGCGGGAAGCCCAAGTGTGGAGGTCGATGCAGCCCATGTTCGCCATCCACAGCAGCGCCAGGTCGTCGTTCACGAGCGCGTACTCGATGATCCGCTTCTCGCCGTCGCGCGTCGAGGCGGGGAACGGCGCGCGCTCGATCCACTCGGGCATGTGCGACGGGGCGTTCTTCTGGAAGAAGTTCTTCCCCTGCCAGCCGTCGGGGTAGCGCTTCATCGTGAACGGCCGCGCACGCAGGTGTGGGACGAGTACCTCGGCGACATCGCGGTAATAGGCGATGAGATCGCCCTTCGTGATCCCAAGCTCGGGCCAGAACGGCTTGTCGACATTCGAAAAGCGAAGCTCCCGGCGGCCGCGCTTGACGACGGGTGCGAGGGGATCGCGCTCGCGGCTCACGTCCGCCTCGGCCATGTCCTCACGAAGACGCAGGTACGACGGCGCTCGCAACCTGCCTTCGTGCGTCCACTCCGCGAACGCGACCTCGGCAACGAGCCGTGGCTCCACCCACGTGATGTCTGAGCGACGTACACGCGGCATCCTCGGCACTTCTGCGAACGGCGATTCGGCGCGCTCCAGCGGCGCGAGAAGACCGCGTAGCCGCTCGATCTCGCCGTCCGAGAAGCCAGTCCCGACGTTTCCCGCCCAGCGAAGCGCACCTACGTCCGGTACCCCGACGACGAGGGCGCCGAACCCGCCGGCACGGCGGCCCTGGCCGCGCGTGTATCCCGCGATGACCACGGCCTGGGTGTGGCGGAGCTTCAGCTTCCGCCACTCGGGTGACCGCCGGCCCGGCCGGTACCTCGAGTCCAGTTGCTTGGCCACGACACCTTCCAGCTCCTGCTCACGGGCCGCCGAGAGAAGCGCCTCGCCGTCATCGAACTGCGGCGACACGAGTACGCCTGGGCTGCGACCGACCAGGCGTTCGAGTCGCGCTCTCCGTTCCGAGAGCGGCTCGTCCACGAGCGGCTCCGACTCGAGCTCGAGCAGATCGAAGAGGACGAGGGCAGCGATGCCGCCACTTTCCTGCAGAAGCGAGAACCTCGACCTGCCGTTCTCGTCGAGCGCGCAGATCTCGCCGTCGAGGACGGCATCCGACGATCGGATCGCAGCACTCGCAGCCCTGGCGACTTCCTTGAACCGGTCGGTGAGGTCGTTGCCGTTGCGGCTCGTGAGGGTCACGTCGCCGCCCGACACGCGCACGATCGCGCGGTACCCGTCCCACTTCGGCTCGTACGTCCAGCCCTCTCCGCGCGGGAGGGTGTCCGTCGACGTCGCGAGCATCGGCTGGTAGCGCGGCGCTCCGCCCTCCCCGGCGTCCTTGCGCAGCAGCAGCCAGTTCCTGAGGTCTCCGTCGAGTGCCGCCGGCACGAGCGTCCACACGCCGTCCAGCCGCTCGCCGTGAAGCTGCACGGTGAGCCCGCCGTCGCGCTTCTCCTCGAGGAGCTCGTACGTGCCGCGATCCCAGATCTCCACCGATCCGGCCCCGTACTCTCCGGCGGGGATCGTTCCCTCGAAGTCGGCGTACTCGAGCGGATGATCCTCGACGTGCACGGCGAGGTGCCGCTCTCCGCGTCGCAGCGGCACCCCTTTCGGCACGGCCCAGCTCGCGAGCGCACCGTTCCGCTCGAGCCGGAAGTCGTAGTGGAGGCGCCGTGCTGCGTGTCGCTGCACGACGAAACGAGGCGCGTCCGCGCCGTGACGGGCTTCTCCGAAGGGCTCGGGTGTCTGTCCGGCTCGACGCTTCCGCCTGTACTCGTCGAGGGTCACCTGTGGATTGTCGCCCGAACCGCAACGCGTTCTTTACCAACCAGCTGCATCGTGGGCTTTCTCCCTGCTCAGACGCGGAACGGAGCAGGGGATAAGCCTGTGGAAGGTGGGGAAAACCCGAAAGGCGCTACGCCGGTGCGAGGACGCCCATCGTCCGATACTTGAGACGCCGGCGACGGCGGCGCTCGTCCGGATCCGTCGCGTCGAGCTCCTCCAATGCAGCGAGAATGCCCTCCTCGAGAAGCTCTGCAGCCGCATCGGGATCCATGTGGGCCCCTCCCTCGGGCTCGGCAACGACGGCATCGACGACTCCGAGCTCGAGGCAGTGAGCGGCATCGGGCTTGAACGCGGCTGCCGCTTTACGCGCCTCGCCGGCGTCGCGCCAGAGGATCGCCGCGCAGCCCTCAGGGGAGATCACCGAGTAGATCGCGTGCTCCTGCATCAGGACACGATCCGCAACTGCAATCGCTACAGCGCCGCCCGAGCCGCCTTCGCCGATGACGCAGGCGACCGTGGGGACCCCGAGCCGCACCATGGCAGCCTGCGAGCGGGCGATCGCACCCCCTTGCCCGTGCTGTTCCGCAGCGACACCCGGGTATGCGCCAGGCGTGTCGACCATGGTGACGAGCGGGAAGCCGTGCCGACCTGCGAGTGCCATGGCTCTCATCGCCTTGCGGTAGCCCTCCGGATACGCCATGCCGAAGTTGCGCGACGCGCGCTCCTTGATGTCGCGCCCTTTCTGGTGGCCGACGAGGACGACGGTGCGCGCGCCGAGCTTTCCCAGCCCGGTGACGAGCGCTGGATCGTCCGCGCGTCCGCGGTCGCCGCGAAGCTCGAAGAAGTCGTCGAAGATACGCAACACGTAGTCGAGCGTGTACGGCCTGTCGACGTGACGGGCGAGCTCGACGGAGGCCCAGATCTCCTCTGCGCTCGGGTCTGCACGAAGATGGTCGAGCTGATCCTGGAGGCGGGCGAGCTCACCCGAAAGCTTCGTGCCGCGCAGGAGCTTCATGCCGCCGAGCTTACTGAGGCGCTCGCGCAGCCGCATCTCCGCTTCGCTCGACATCAGCCGCGAGCGAAGAGCCGCAGGAGCTGCGCAAGCGTCGATCGGAGCTCGGGGCGCGGAATGATCGCGTCGAGGTGCCCGTAGCGCAGGTTCGACTCTGCGAGGCCGAAGTCGTCCGGAAGCTTCTCGCGCGTCGTCTGGGCCACCACGCGCGGACCTGCGAACGACATGAGCGCTCCCGGCTCGGCGAGAACGACGTCGCCAAGGCTCGCGAAGCTCGCGAGAACGCCGCCGGTCGTCGGGTGGGTCAGCACGGAGAGCATCGCACCGCCCGACTCATGCAGCTCGTCGATCGCGCAGATCGTCTTCGGGAGCTGCATCAGCGCGAGAATTCCCTCCTGCATCCGGGCGCCGCCCGACGCGGAGACGGACACGAGGGGGACGCCCACCTCGGCCGCGCGTTCGCATGACCGCACGAACTTCTCCCCGACCACGCTGCCCATCGAACCGCCCATGAAGAAGAAGTCCATGACTGCCAGCTCGCACGCGTTCCCTTCGATCGCCGCAGAGCCGCAGACGATCGCGTCGCCGAGCCCGGTCTCGATCTCGGCCTCCGCGAGTCGCTCCGTATACGGGCGGAGGTCGAAGAACCCGAGCGGGTCCGCGGAGCGAAGCTCGGCGTCGCCTTCGACGAACGACCCCGGATCGGCGAGTTGCTCGATCCTCTCCCGCGCCCCGATGCGAAAGTGATGGCCGCATTGCGGGCAGACGTGGAGCGCCTCCGCGAGCTCGTCGTCGCGGTAGTGCGAGCCACACCCCGGGCAGGTGTTCGGATGGGCCTTGCCCTGCGTGGGCTCATCCGGGCGTTTGCTCTCGACCTCGACGTCGACTCGACCTTGCCCGGAAGACATGCGGTGGAGTCTAGTGCCGGGCTCTCAGAAGCCTGCCGCGGCAAGCATCCGCACCGCGAGCGCGGTGTTCCGCTCTGTGGGGAGAAAACCCGTGATGCCGATCCCCGCGATGGTTGTCCTCTCGGCGACGTCCCTGAGGAGCGCTTCGATCTCATCCGCGGAGGGCCCGTCCGGCTCGGGGATGAGCACGTCCACCTCACTCGGGTCGAGCACATCGAGATCGAGTGCGACGTATGCGGCGTCGGTACCGGCAAGCGCACGCTCGACCGAGTCGTCGATGCCGTTGATCCGCATGAACTCCACCTCCGAACGGTCGAGACTGCGCCCACCGACCAGAGCCGCGTCCTCCGCCGCAACAGCCCCGGAGTCGATGATCATGCGGAACGGCATCCCCCACAGATTCCCGGACGGCGACGTCTCCGGCGTGTTGAGGTCGCCGTGCGCGTCGATCCAGATCACCGCAAGACGCTCGACACGCTGCGCAACGCCCATCGCTGCTCCGACGTGCGTGCAGCAGCAGCCGCCGACGACGATCGGTCGCTGGGCGAGTGCCTCCGCGACGGCGGTGTTCTGGTTTTCGAGCGAGTCCCGCTCGACGACGGCGGCCTCGGGATACGGCAGCGCGATGTGTGCGCCGTCGGCCATTCCCTCGCCGCCGGTTCCCCACGCAGCCGGCACACGCACGAGCCCGGCCGAGAACGTGCTCCCGCAACGGTGGCACTCGTACCCGTCGCCGATCGCGACCGCCGTGAACGTTCGACAGTTCGGACAGCGGGCACGAAGCGCGCTCACGCGACGGCCTTCTCGTAGATGTCGAACCGTGCGGCGACCCGCATCCCGACCTGCTCGTAGAGCCGGTTCGCACCCGTGAGGCTCGCTGCATCGACGCCGAGCCCAGCAGCAACGAGACCGCGGCCACGGAACTCGGCGAACGCGTGGAGAAGCAACGCTCGCCCGACGCCCCGCCTTCGCCAGGCACGTCTCACTCCGAGGATGCGGATCCAGCCGTGGTCGCGCGTCGAGGAGTGAGGATGGCAGATAGCAACCCCTGCCGGCTCGCCGCTCTCCTCTGCAAGGAACCAAAGCTCGGGAATGAACGCCGGCGGGCTCAGAAGCCAGTGTGCCCACTCGTCGTACGGCTCGTCGATCGGCTCCCACGAGTCCTTGAATGTCTCCTGGTGCACGTCGTAGAAGACCCTTTCGTCGCCCGGCGCGAAGGTCCGTACCGCTACTCCCTCCGGCCACGAGGGCTCGGGCGTGGGTTGGTCGAGATCGATCAGCATTCTGTGCGAGTTCCGAGCGAGCCGAAATCCACGTTGCTCGAGCTCTCCGAGAACGGCGTCGTCCGCAGACCAGGCACCGGAGAGAAACCTCGTCCCGAGCTCACGGGCGCGGCCCTCCGCCCAATCGAGCAGCTCGCCAGACGGCCTACCCTCGACACCGATCCAGACGCGGTCTTCGTCGAAGCGCTCCACGAGGACATATGCGTCCGCTTCGATCCGAGCGTCACGCTCGAGATCGATGCGAGGAGAGCTCCACTCCGTTCGCACGGTCGACTCCGCGAGCGGCTCGGGCGAGTGCTGGCTCGCCAAACGCACGATTGTCGGAATGTCGGTTTCGACCGGAGCCCGCATACGACCTACTTCGGCACGAGATCGTCGAGCGCGTCCGGGAGCTCATCCACCCCGCTGAGAGTGACGTCCGGGCGCGGGTCGTCCGGCTCGTCGAGACGGTTGATCCAGATTGACGGGATCCCGAGCTGCTTCGCGGGCTCGATGTCGTGGAAGAGGCTCTGTGCCACATGCACATGGCCGCGCCGATCGGCGCCGGTCTGCTCGTAGAAGGTCTCCCAGTGCTCGTGGGCCGGCTTGTACGAGCCGATCTCGCCGGCCACGATGGCGAGCTCGAAGGGCACGCCGAGCGCCTCGATCGACGCGTCGATGAGGTCGCGGTCGGTGTTCGAGAGGATCGCAAGATGCCAGCCGCGCTCGTGGGCCTCCGTCAGGCCGGGCCGGACGTCGTCGAAGACGGGCCATTCGGGAAGCGACCGTGCGAGTGCGCTCGTCTCCCCCTCTGGGAGCGTCAAGCCTGTCTCGGCGGCGAGGGCCTCGAGCGCGATCGTCAGCACCTCGCGATACGACGCCCCGGCGCTCGCCGTCTGGATCCTCGGCTCGAGCTCGTGGTAGCGAACCAGCAGCTCGTCGGCGCGCTCGACGCCGAAGAGCTTCTCCAGCTCGCCATGGATCCCGGCGTTCCAGTCGACGAGCGTCCCGTAGCAGTCAAACGTCGCCCAGCGCTCCATTCCGCAAGCTTAGGTCGAACGCGCTACGCGCTTTCATCCCAGCGGCGGAATACGACGCATGCGTTGTGCCCACCGAAGCCGAACGAGTTGGACACTCCGATCTCGAGCGCCTGGTGGCGCGCCTCGTTCGGGATGTAGTCGAGGTCGCAGGTCGGATCTGGAACCTCGTAGTTGATCGTCGGTGGGAGCACCCCGCGCTGCACGGCGAAGATCGTGAAGATGGCCTCGACCGCTCCCGCAGCGCCGAGACAGTGGCCCGTCGCACCCTTCGTCGAGGAGACCGGCGTCGCAAACGCCTTCTCCTCGCCGAGCGCCAGCTTGAGTACACGCGTCTCGGAGGAATCGCCCAGCGGCGTCGACGTGCCGTGTGCGTTGACGTAGCCCACCTGGTCGGGCGAGATCCCCGCGTCGGCGAATGCCATCTTCATGGCCCGGGCTGGATTGGTGCCGCTCGGATCGGGCTCCGTGACATGAGTCGCGTCTGACGACACGCCGTAGCCGAGCAGCTCCGCGTAGATCTTCGCGCCGCGCGCGCGCGCATGCTCGAGCTCCTCCAGCACCACCACGGCGCCGGCCTCCCCCATGACGAACCCGTCGCGGCCGGAGTCGAAGGGCCGCGAGGCGGCTTCCGGGTCGTCGTTTCGCTGCGAGAGGGCCCGCATGGCGCTGAAACCCGCGATCCCGACATGCGTGACGGGCGCCTCCGTTCCTCCGCAGAGCATGACCTCGGCACGGCCGAGACGAATTGCGTCCAGTCCGTCCCCGATCGCCATGTTCGATGCCGCGCAGGCGGTGCACTCGGCCGCAAGTGGCCCTTGCGCCCCCAGCTCCATCGACACCCACGCCGCCGCCATGTTGGGGATGATCTGGACGATGGCAAGGGGACTCGTTCTATCGGGACCCCGCTCGATGAGCCTCCTGACGCAGTCCTCGAATGCGGTGAGGCCTCCGATCCCGGTCGCAATGGCCGCGCCGACGCGGTCGGGCTCGTCCGCGATGACGATCCCGCTGTCTGCCTCCGCCATTCGCGCTGCCGAGAGAGCGAACTGCGAGAACGTGTCCATCCGCCGCGCTTGCTTTCGATCGATCCATGTCGTCGGGTCGTAGTCCTTCAGCTCACAGGCGAACCGCACCGCGTACTCGGTCGGGTCGAAGCGTGTGATCGGCCCCGCGCCGGACTCTCCCGCGATCAGACCCGTCCACGTCGACTCGGCGTCGCTCCCCAGGGGCGAAACCATTCCCACTCCGGTGATCACCACGCGACGGCGCCCGTTCTGCAAGCCGTCACTCATCTACATCCCCAGCCCGCCGTCGACAAGCAGAACGGCGCCCGTGATGAAGCACGCCTCCTCCGAGCACAGGAAGCGCACCGCGCCGGCGACATCGTCCGGGTCGCCGAGACGCCCCAAAGGCGTGTTCTGCAACATCGCGTCCGTCGCGTCTTCGGGAAGGACGTCGGTCAGCTGCGTCTTCACGTAGCCGGGAACGACGACGTTGGCACGGACGTTCCTGCTCCCGAGCTCCCGCGCAAGCGACTTCGTGAAGCCGATGATCCCGGCCTTCGACGCCGCGTAGTTCGTCTGCCCCCAGTTTCCGTGGATGCCTACGATCGAGGAGATGTTCACGACTGTTCCGAACCGGCGCTTCATCATCCCGCGAGCCGCCGCTCGACATGTGTAGAAGCACGATGCGAGATTCGTGTCGATGACGGTGTTCCAGTCGTCGTCGGACATACGCACGATGAGACCGTCGCGCGTCACACCCGCGTTGTTCACGAGGATGTCGACGTCGCCCGCCTCCTCGACCAGCGCGCTGGCGGAGTCTGGGTCGGACACGTCCGCCTGCACCGCACGGGCGCCGATCTCGGACGCGAGCGACTGGGCCTCGTCGGCACCGGTCCGGTACGACAGGACGACGGAAGCCCCTGCCTCCGCGAGCTGGGTGGCGATGGCCCGGCCGATCCCGCGGGACGCGCCCGTCACGAGCGCCGTACGCCCTTCGAGCGAGCAGAACAGCTCGGTCACCGTGCGAGAGCTTCCTGCGCGCGATCCAAGCTCTCGAGCGAGTTCACGGACATCGTCTTGACACCGCGGTCGATGCGCTTCAGGAGGCCTGAGAGAACGTTGCCGGGGCCGACCTCGACGAACGTCGTCGCGCCGGTCCGGATGAGCTCGGTCGCCGCCTGCGTGAACCGCACGGGCCCGGTCAGCTGATCCACGAGCAACGTGGCGACCCTCTGCGCCGGCTCGATCTTCGCGGTCACGGTCGACATGAACGGTGAAAGCGGCTCGGCGAACTTCACCCGCTCGAGAGCGGGCCGCAGCCGATCGGCGGCCTTGGCGACGAGCGGGCTGTGGAACGCGCCCGAGACCTTCAGCAGCACGGCTCGTCGGGCGCCGAGGCTTGCGGCCTCGGCGCAGCACTCCTCGACTGCTTCGTGCTCTCCGGAGACGACGATCTGGCCCGGACAGTTGTAGTTCGCGGGCCACACGCCGACGATCCTGCGGCAGAGCTTCTCGACCTCCTCGTCGGCGAGACCGAGGATCGCCGCCATCGCTCCGGGCCGTTGCCGAGCCGCTTCCGCCATCGCGAGGCCGCGCTCGCGCACGAGACCGATCGCGGCACTTGTCTCCAGCGAACCGGCGGCCGCCAGCGCCGCGAACTCGCCGACAGAGTGCCCGACGACGACGTCCGGCTCGAGGCCGCGCTCCCGCATCGCGGAGAGGATCGCAAGGCTCGTCGCGACGAGCGCGGGCTGCTGAATCTCCGTCTCGACGAGTTGGTCGAGCGGAGTCGAGAAGCAAAGGGCCTCGAGATCGAGCCCCGTCGCTTCTGATCCGACGCGATACACGTCACGAGCGGCAGGGAACGCCTCGGCTATCTCGCGACCCATTCCTTCCTCGAGCGACCCCTGGCCGGGGAAGCAAAACGCGACCTTCGTCATCAGGGCCTCCCGTTCGTCCATTCGATGAGCGCGGAGCCCCAGGTGAGGCCCGCTCCCATCCCTGTCAGCAACACGAGCGAGCCGTCCAGCAGCCGCCCGTCCGCGCGGGCGTCGGCGAGCGCGAGTGGGATGGAGCCGGACGACGTGTTTCCGTAGCGATCGACGTTCACGATGGTCTTCTCAGCAGGAATCCCGAGCTTATCCGCCGCGTAGTCGATGATCCGCTTGTTCGCCTGGTGCGGGACGTAGACGTCGACATCGCCCACGGTCTTGCCGCACTCGGCGAGGATCGCCGTCGCCGACGACACCATCACTCTCGTCGCGAACTTGAAGACCTCGCGGCCGTTCATCTTCACGTAGGAGTCGGGGTTCTCGAAATGGCGAGAGCCTGATCCGGGATACCAGAGGTACTCCCCGCCCCCACCGTCGGCGCCGAGCTCGAACCCGATGAAACCGCCACGGTCGACGGGCTCCATCACGACGGCGCCGGCGCCGTCCCCGAACAGCACCAGTGTCGAGCGATCCTCCCAGTCGAGGATCTTGGAGAGCACGTCACCTCCGACCACGAGCGCACGCCGAGACAGTCCCGACGCAAGCATGCCGTAGGCCTGCGCGACGGCGTAGACGAAACCCGTGCACCCGGCGAGCAGGTCGTATGCGGCTGCGCGACGCATCCCGAGCGCGTCCGCGAGAAGCGCCGACGAGGTCGGGAACATCATGTCGGGAGTCACCGTCGCGCAGATGAGCAGGTCGACGTCGGAAGCCTCGACCCCTGCGTCTTCGAGCGCCGCGCGGGCAGCCGGAAGGGCGATGTCGGTCAGCGCTTCGTCGTCTGCGGCGATCCTGCGCTCGCGGATCCCCGTCCGCTCGACGATCCACTCGTCCGACGTCTCGACGATCTCCGCGAGCTCGGCGTTCGTCAGGATCGTCTCGGGCACGTGGACGCCGAGGCCCGTGATTCCTATCCGCACTCCCTGCGCGACGCCAAGCATCAGCGCTCGACCGCGAACGTCAGCGTTCCGCGAGCGGCGAGCGTCTCATCGACGTGCGCCGTCGCCTTGCCGCGTCCGATGGGGCCGCGGACCGTGTCGATCTCGCAGACGAGCGTCAGGACGTCGCCCGGCTCGACGACGCGCTTGAAGCGGCAGTCGTCGATTCCCGCGAAGAACGCGATCTTGCCGCGATTCTCCTCCTCGACGAGGACCGCTATCGCGCCTGTCTGCGCCATCGCCTCTACGATCAGGACGCCCGGCATCACCGGTCGCTCGGGAAAGTGCCCCTGGAACCACCAGTCGTCGGCGGCGATCCTCCGCCGGGCAACAACGCGTCGGCCCGGCTCGAGCTCCGTTACCTCGTCGATGAGGAGGAACGGGTCCCGGTGCGGCAGGATGGTTTCGATGACGTCCTTCCCGAAGGGGACGGCAGGCGTTTGCACGGGCCGAGTCTACTGACCTACCTTCGGCGTCAATCGGTGCGGCGAATGCGAACGACAGGCCCGCTCGAGTTACCCGCCGCGTCCCATGCGACGACCCGAACGCGGTCCGCGGACCCCGGCCACGGGATGCGCGTCACACCCGCTCTCCTTACCTCTCGTCGATGTGCTTTGCCGTCGATGACGAACGTGAGAGTCGACGGCTCGCTCACCTCCACTCGAAGCGCCTTCCCAGGAAGGATGCGGACGCGCGGTGCAACTGTGTCCGAGGCGAAGGGGACACCGTGCGCAATGACACCCGCGGGGCTCGTGGCCTCGACGACCGCGCGCAGCTCTCCGTCGCGGAGAACGCCCGTCGCGCGTGCGCCGTCCCAGGCCAGCCTGTGCGTTCCAACGAGATACGAGCCCGACAGTGGGCTCGCCACCCACCGGCCGTCCCGCTCGACGCGCACGCGGACATCAGCCGGTGCCGTCAGTGCAAACGTCAGCGTGACCCGGTCCTTACGACCGTCGCCGTTCGGTGAGAACACCGCCGGCGTAACGGTCACGAACCCGAGCGTCCTGTTGACGGTGAGCGGAGTCACCTTCTGCACGGAGAGGCCTGCAGCGCTGCGTGCGGTGACGACGACGTTGTAGTCACCATCCGCGAGCGCGGCGCCGTCGATCGTGACGGCATGCTGTCCCGCTCGCGTCCAGACGCGATCCACGACCGTCGCGACGACTCCGCCGATCGCGTCGGTGATCTCGATCGAGACGTTCGCGGGCGCGGAGATGCGGTACGTGATCGTCGTCGAGTCCGCCTGTCCGTCGTCGTTCGGGCTGATCGCCTCGGGTTCCGCGGACAGCGCCTCGATCGCGATCGGAAGCGCGCCGCCGCCGGCGCGCAGGATGCCGGTCGCGGGTCGGGCAGCCCCGGCGGAGACCGTCCACGAGTACGAGCCCGCCGCTGCACCGGCCGACTCCCACGTCCAGTCGACTGCCGTGCCCGAGCCGGTGCCGCGAGCAACCTCAGCCCCGTCGGCGCTGGCGATGCGGGCAACCCAGGGCTGCGCCTGCGAAAGTCTCGCCCGAACACGCATAGCCGATCCCGTGGCCTCTGCTCTCGGCTCGAAGATCTTCAGCCCTCCAGCAGCACGCGCCGTCGAGGCGATCGCGCCGAGTCGGGTGTGGAGCGCGTCTCCCGGGCACGCCGTGTAGCCGGTGTCGCGATGCCCCGAGATGGCGCCGAGCAGCACTGGGATGCCGCTCGCGTAGCGGTCACTTCCACCCGACACGAACGTCAGGAAGGACGTCGGGTCGACGTGTGCGACATCCAGCCTCCAGGCGATCAGTCGCGCAATCGCGTCCTGCGCGGCGGCGGACGGGGCTGTGCCGCCGTACGTGCCGAGAAGCGCGACGCCGACCGACCCCGTGTTGAAGCCCTGCGCGTGCGCACCAATCACGTTCCGATCCACACCACCGAAGCGGCCCTCGTAGATCGTCCCGAAGCGGTCGACGAGGTAGTTGTAACCGATGTCGTTCCAGCCGTTCCCTTGCACATGGAAGAGCTGGATGCCCTTGACGATCGCCGCAGCCTCGGCGCGCGTGTATCCGTTGCGGCCTGCCGTGTGATGGACGATCGCGAAGCGAACCTCCGCGGCGTAGCTCGGTGGGCCGCGGCGGATCCTCTCGTCGGCGCTCCACGACGAGCGCGGAACGATCGGCGGCGCAACGGTGGCGCTGGGAACCCTCAGCGGGATCCGCGTCTCGGGGCTCCACACGAGATGCGCCCGGACACGGGTCACGTTCCCGACCGCACGCGCCTGGATTCGGTTCGACTCGCCGACCCACCACGGGTTGCCGACTCGCCATCCTCTCGGGCTTCGCTCGCTCGCGCCCGCGTCGGGCCCGTCCTCGTCCTCGGGTGCTCCCGCTCGCCACGCGCTCCAGCGACCGCTCGTCGAGCGAGTCCTGAGCTGAACGTCGCCCGAACCGCGCCAATGCACACCCGCGAGCGTGAAGCGGGAGGCGGCGTCGCGCAGCTCGAAGGTATTCGTCCCACTCGGCGTCAGGTCGACCGTCGTCACGTTCGACGACGCGAGTGCCCCCGGCGCGGCACTCAGGCCGGCAAGAAGAGCTGCGATGAGCAGGAGGAGGCGGCGCACGAGAGATTCAGGGTGACCCTTGGCTCGTTCACGGGCAAGAGCGCAGAACCTCCGCTGATAGAATCCTTACACCGGTGACGGGCCGTCGTTTGCGGGGATTTCTCGCCGTTTCGCTCCTTCTCGGAGCGCTCGCGGCGGCGCCGGGCGTACTCGCGCAGGACAGCTCCAACCGTGTGCTCGCCGTGTATCTCGCGAACGACATCAACCCGGTCACGCAGGAGTACGTCGAGGATGCGGTAAGCCGCGCGGAGGAAGGCGAGTACGCGGCGATGGTGCTCGTCCTCGACACACCGGGCGGCCTCGCGTCGTCGATGCGAGGCATCGTGAAGCGATTTCTCGCGGCCGACGTTCCCGTCGTCGTCTACGTGGCTCCGCCTGGCTCGAGCGCGGACTCGGCGGGAGCCGTCATCACGATGGCCGCCGACGTCGCGGCGATGGCGCCCCAGACGAACATCGGCTCGTCTACCCCGATCTCGCTGAGCGGTGAAGACATCTCCGAGGACCTTCGCCGCAAGATCGTCAACGACGCAGCGGCGTACGTCGGCGAGCTCGCTCGCGAGCACGATCGCAACGTCGAGGCTGCCCGCGACATGGTCACCGAGGCGTCGAACTACGGCGCCCGCGATGCGCTGGAGATCGGCCTCGTGGACGTCATCGCGCCGACCATTCCCGCGCTGCTGGAGAAGATCGACGGGATGAAGACCGTGCCGAAGGGATTCGTCCTCGAGACCGCCGGTGCCCAGATCGAGGAGGTCGAGATGAGCTTCTGGCAGCGCGCTCGCGACTTTCTCGTCGATCCGAACCTCATCACGCTGATGCTCTCGATCGGCTTGATCGGAATCGTCGTGGAGCTCTGGAACCCGGGCCTCGTCTTCCCCGGCACCGTCGGCGCGATATCGCTGATTCTGGGTCTGTACGGCCTGCAGGTGCTCCCGGTCTCGCTCGCAGGGCTGCTGTTGATGCTCCTCGCTGCCGCGTTCTTCATAGCCGAGGCCTTCGTGCCGACGCACGGCGCACTCTCGGTCGGCGGCGCGGTCATGTTCGTCCTGGGGTCGCTGATCCTGTTCGATCCGGCCGGCGAGGCGTACCAGGTGTCCATGCCCGTTGCAGTCGGCATCGCAGCCAGTCTCGCCCTGCTCATCGGGTTCGCGATGGCGCGAGCGCTACGTGCCGCCCGCATGCCCGCTGCTGTGGGCGTCCGGGGAATGGTCGGCCACAAGGGCGTCGTACGGCGCGACGGGATGGTGCAGATCGACGGCGAGCTGTGGCGAGCGCGCACCGCGGTAGGCGATCCCCTTGTCGCCGGCGACCACGTGCGCGTCGAGGAGGTCGAGGATGACCTCCGACTCGTCGTAGGATCCCTGTCCACACCGAACCGGGAGGAGCCCGACTGATGGATGTGTCCGCCGGCCTGATCGTGCTCGTCGTAGCGCTCATCATCGCTGCCCTGTTCCTCTTCGCCGCGGTCAAGATCGCGCGCGAGTACGAGCGTGGCGTCATCTTCCGACTCGGGCGGCTGCTCCCGGAGCCAAAAGGCCCTGGGCTGTTCCTGCTCATCCCGATCATCGACCGCATGGTCAAGGTCGACCTGCGAACCGTGACGTTGAACGTCCCCCCGCAGGAAGTGATCACGAAGGACAACGTCCCCGTACGCGTCAATGCGGTCGCGTACTTCCGGATCGTCGAGCCGAACAACGCGATCGTCCAGGTCGAGAACTACATGGTCGCGACCTCGCAGATCGCACAGACGACGCTGCGCTCCGTGCTCGGCCAGCACGTCCTCGACGAGCTCCTCTCCGAGCGCGACAAGATCAACGCAATCCTCCAGGCGATCATCGACGAGGCCACGTCGCCGTGGGGCATCAAGGTCTCCGTCGTCGAGGTCAAGGACGTCGAGATCCCCGCCGGGATGCAGCGCGCGATGGCGCGTCAGGCTGAGGCAGAGCGGGAGCGTCGCGCGAAGGTCATCTCGGCCGAGGGTGAGTACCAGGCGTCCGAGCGGCTCAAGGACGCAGCGGCGGTCATGTCGCAGGAGCCGATCACCGTCCAGCTGCGCTACCTGCAGACGCTCCTCGAGATCGGCGCGTCGAACAACTCGACGATCGTCTTTCCGATCCCCATCGACCTGCTCACCGCCCTCTCCAACCTGGCGGATCCGGGAGGAGATCAGTCCTGAGGTAGGACCGGCGGAGACTCCGGCTCAATCGCTTCCTCGACAGTCTCGTCATCCGAGCTCACGACCGGCGCAAGCGTCGCGACCTTCTCGCCTTCGCGCAAACGCATGACGATCACGCCCTGCGTCGACCGCCCGGCGCGGCGAATGCCGTCGACCGGGATCTTGATCACGGTGCCGCCGTCGGAGATGAGCATCACCTGGTAGCCGTCGCGGACGATCCGGGCTCCCGCGAGACGGCCCTTGCTCTCGACGAGCTGCATCGTCTTCACGCCCATCGTCCCGCGGCCCTTGACCGGATAGTCGCCAACGCGCGTGCGCTTGCCGTAGCCGTTCTCAGTGACGACGAGGAGATCCGCTTCGTCGTCGGCGATATCGACCTCGATGACCTCGTCACCGGCGCGGAGCTTCATGCCGGCGACGCCGGTCGTATCGCGACCCATCGCCCTGGCCTGCTTGGCGTGGAAGCGGACGGCCTGACCCATGCGCGAGACCATCAGCACGTCGTCGTCGTCTCCCGCAAGTCTCACGCCGATGAGCTCGTCGTCCTCGCGGAGCTTGATGGCGATGATCCCGTCCGCCTTGAGCGACGTGTTGTACGCGACGAACTCGGTCTTCTTGACGATCCCCTTGCGCGTCGCACAGACGAGGTACTTCGCCTCGCTGAAGTCACGCGTCGCAATGACGGCGCGCACGTATTCGTCCTGCCTGAAAGGCAGCAGGTTCACGATCGCCCGCCCCTTCGACTGACGAGAGCCGAGCGGGAGCTCGTGCACCTTGAGCCGGTAGACCTTGCCGACGGTGGTGAAGAAGAGAATGTAGTCGTGCGTCGAGGCGACGAACAGGTGCTCGATGTAGTCGTCGTCCTTCATGTCCATGCCCATGACACCGATCCCGCCGCGGCGTTGCTCCCGGTAGGTCGTCACCGGTAGACGCTTGATGTAGCCGGACTTGGTGATCGCGATCACCATGTCCTCCTCCGCGATCATGTCCTCGAGCTCGAGGTCGGTCTCGCCGGCAACGATCTCCGTCCTGCGCTCGTCCGTCTTCCCGTAGATCTCCTTGAGCTCGAGCAGCTCGTCGCGAACCGTGGCGTCGACGAGAGCCGGGTCGCCGAGAAGCGCGCGTAGCTCGGCGATCCGCTCCTGGAGGTCGGCATGCTCGTCTTCGATCCGCTTGCGCTCGAGCCCGGTGAGGGCACGAAGGCGGAGGTCCAGGATCGCCTGGGCCTGGATCTCCGAGAGCTCGAAGCGCCCCATGAGCGCCGAGCGGGCTGCGTCGGTGTCATCCGCGGCGCGGATGAGAGCGATGACCTCGTCGAGGTTGTCGAGCGCGATGAGGTACCCCTCGAGGACGTGTGCGCGCTCAAGCGCCTTGCGGAGCTCGAACTTCGACCGGCGCGTGACGATCTCGCGCTGGTAGTCGAGGTAGTACTGGACGAGCTCGAGCAGCGACAGCGTGCGCGGCACTCCATCGACGAGCGCGACCGCGTTGTAGCCGAAGGTCGTCTGCAGCTGTGTGTGCTTGAACAGCTTGTTGAGGGACACCTGCGGGATGGCCTCACGCTTGAGGTCGATCTGGATGCGCATCCCCGACCGATCCGAGTGATCCTTGACGTCCGAGATCTCTGTGAGAACCTTGTCGTGGACGAGGTCGGCGATCTTCTTGATCACGCCGGAGTCGCCACCCTTCTTCACGCCGTACGGGAGCTCGGTGACGATGATCGCGTTCTTGCCGCCGCGCAGCTCCTCCACATGCGCACGGCCGCGCATGACGATGCGGCCGCGACCCGTTCGGTAGGCGTCACGCACACCCGAGCGCCCGACGATGATCGCGCCGGTGGGGAAGTCCGGCCCCTTCACATGCGTCATCAGGTCGTCGGCGTTCGCCGCCGGCTTGTCGATGAGCTGCACGACTGCATCCACGACCTCGCCGAGGCGGTGCGGCGGCATGTTCGTCGCCATCCCGACCGCGATCCCCGCTGAGCCGTTGACGAGAAGGTTGGGGAAGCGCGACGGCAGCACCGACGGCTCCTTGCGCGACTCGTCGTAGTTCGGGACGAAGTCGACGGTGTCCATGTCGATGTCCCGCAACATCTCCGTCGCGAGCCGCGTGAGCCGGCACTCGGTGTAACGCATCGCGGCAGCCGGGTAGTCGTCGATGTTCCCGAAGTTGCCCTGCCCGTCGACGAGCGGGTAGCGCAGCGAGAACGGCTGCGCCATCCGGACGAGCGTGTCGTAGATCGACTGGTCGCCGTGCGGGTGGTAGTAGCCCATGACGTCACCGACGACACGCGCCGACTTCAGCCGCGGCCTGGTCGGCTGCAGACCCGCCTCGTGCATTGCGTAGAGCACGCGGCGGTGCACGGGCTTTAGGCCGTCGCGCGCATCCGGCAGGGCGCGTGAGACGATGACGCTCATGGCGTAGTCGAGGAAGCTCGAGCGCATCTCCTGCTCGAGCTCGCGACCCTCGATGCGGCCGGGGCCGAGAGGCTCGACGACGTCAGACATCCAGGAATCTCACGTCGCGGGCGTTCTGCTCGATGAATGCGCGGCGCGGCTCGACCTGGTCACCCATGAGCGTCGAGAACATCTTGTCGGCAGCCGCGGCATCCTCGACCTCGACCCGGATCAAGATGCGGTTCGCGGGATTCATGGTCGTGTCCGCGAGCTCTTCTGCATCCATCTCGCCAAGGCCCTTGAAGCGGCTGACCTGCAGGCCTTCCTTGGCGAGCTCGACGGCGGCCTCGCGCAGCTGAGCGAACGTGTCGACGTGACGCGTCTTCTTGCCGAGAGCGATGTCGAAAGGCGGATCGCCCACGATCTCGGCCAGCCTCGCGTACGTCTTTCGCACGTTCGCGTAGATCGCGGACTCGAGAAGCGTGCTCGGGATGACGACGCTCGAAGCTGCGCCCGTCTCGCGCTCGACGATCTTCACCTGCGTTCCGTCCTCGGAGGAGTCGAGGACCGCCAGCTCGTAGCCGTTCGCGTCGCGGACGGCGATCGCTGCCTCGACGGTGGTCGCTTCCGCTTCGACGAGCCTGTGGTCGACGACGAAGTTCGCAGGGCCGACGCCGAAGTCCTCGCGTAACCGCGAGACCCAGCCCTCGAATTCGTTGAGGACTCGCGTGAGCTTGCCGTAGCGGGCCTCGCTCAGCTTCAGCGTCTCGCCACGGCGATCCGTCACGTCCATGTCCTTGATCCGCTCGCGGGCGAGGAGCTCCTCGAACTGCGACTCCTTCTCGACGTAGCGCAGCTGGGAGCCGATCCTCACGCGGTAGAGAGGCGGGACTGCGATGTAGACGAACCCGCCCTCGACGAGCTCCTGCATCTGGCGGTAGAGGAACGTGAGGATGAGCGTTCGGAT
The DNA here is from genome assembly GCA_035514135.1 of Gaiellaceae bacterium. Classification (GTDB taxonomy): domain Bacteria; phylum Actinomycetota; class Thermoleophilia; order Gaiellales; family Gaiellaceae; genus GMQP-bins7. The sequence continues at coordinate 63,973 of DATKBJ010000086.1, forward strand.
ATGCGCGCCGTCCACATCGGCGTCCGTCATCACGATGATCCGGTGGTAGCGGAGCTTCTCCAGATCGAACTCCTCGCCGATGCCGGTGCCGATCGCGGTGATGATCGCCTGGATCTCCTCGTTGGAGAGAACCTTGTTGATCCGGTTCTTCTCGGCGTTGATCACTTTCCCACGCAGCGGGAGGATCGCCTGGAACGACCGGTCGCGGGCGTCCACCGCCGAGCCGCCGGCGGAGTTGCCCTCGACCAGGAAGATCTCCGTGCTCTCGGGGTCCGAGATCTGGCAGTCGGCGAGCTTCCCCGGCAGTGAGTTCGACTCGAGGGCGCTCTTTCGTCGTGTGAGCTCACGCGCCTTACGGGCGGCCTGGCGGGCCCGTGCCGCCGAGACGGCTTTCGTGATGATCTGGCGGGCCTCCGTCGGGTTCTCCTCGAGAAACTGGGCGAGACGCTGGTTGACCGTCGTCTTGACGAGACCTTCGATCGGCGGGTTTCCGAGCTTCGTCTTCGTCTGCCCCTCGAACTGCGGGTTGCGGAGCTTCACGGAGAGGACGGCTGCGAGGCCCTCGCGGACGTCCTCGCCCTCGAGGTTCTCCTCCTTCTCCTTGAGCAGCCCCTTGTCGCGCGCATACCGGTTGAGAGTGCCCGTCAACGCCGCGCGGAAGCCCGAGAGGTGGGCGCCACCCTCGGTCGTGTTGATGTTGTTCGCGAAGGAGAACACCGACTCCACGTACGACCCGTTCCATTGCATCGCGATCTCGACCTGGCCCTCGTCCGAGCCGCCCTCGAAGTAGATGACGTGCTTGTGCACCGTGTCTTTCGACTCGTTCACGTGCGAGACGAAGTCGCGGATCCCACCCTCGTAGTAGAACTCCTCGGTCTTCCCGCCCGCCCGCTCGTCACGGAGGACGATGCGGAGCCCGCGGGTGAGGAACGCCGTCTCACGAAGTCGCTGCGAGAGCGTCGCAGCCGAGAGGTCCATCTCCTCGAACACCTCCGAATCGGGCAGGAAGGAGATGGTCGTGCCGGACTCGTTCTTGCCCGACACGCCGACGGCGGTCATGTCGGTCGTCGGCTCGCCCCGAGCGAACTCCTGACGGTAGACCTTGCCGTCGCGACGTACTTCCGCGACGAGCCACTCCGAAAGAGCGTTGACGACCGAGACACCAACGCCATGAAGTCCACCCGACACCTTGTAGCCGTCGCCGCCGAACTTCCCACCGGCGTGGAGCTTCGTGAGGACGACGGTGAGCGCAGGAAGTCCCTGCTCAGGGATCACATCGACCGGGATACCAGCGCCGGCATCGACCACGGTGACCGAGTTGTCGGGATGAATCGTGACGTCGACCAGGTCGTTCCGGCCAGCGAGCGCCTCGTCGACCGCGTTGTCGACCACCTCGTAGACGAGGTGATGAAGGCCCCGCGAACCCGTCGAGCCGATGTACATACCGGGTCGTAGACGGACCGGGTCAAGGCCCTCGAGGACAGTGATGTCCTTTGCGGTGTAGGCTGCTTCGGCCACTAAAAAAGCCCTGCAAATCGCCATATTGCGGGGCGACGACAGTGTATCAGAAATGCCGGTCGGAAGCCTCCCTCGCAAGGCTCGCACGAGCCGCGCGTGCGACGAGCTCCCGAAGCTCCGGGTCGTCGATGACGGACGCCACCGACATCGCCGTCGACCTGATCTCGGGGGAGGCTTCGGCGAACGGCGCGACGGGTGTGTCGTCGGTCTTCGAGAGCGCAGCGGTCTCGGGTATCGGGCCGGGCGCGCACTTCAGCGCCGAGGGGGCATCGTGCCCCAGTCGCTCCCGAAGCTGCTCGAGGATCTCGCTGCTCAACAACGTGAGCTCCTTCGCCCACGTCGCAGAGGCGGTCGCCACGTGCAAGGTTCCGTCGCGGGCTATCCGGAGCGGCCACGCCCGCCGAGCTATCGCCTCCCCGACCGCCGCCGGCCATGCCTCGGTGAGTCTCGCCAGCGGGATGGCATCCCGGCTCCCGCCTCGCGCCAGCTCCCGCTCGATCTCCCCGCCGATGCGTTCCATTACCGAACTGTCCCCGAGGACACCGCAAGCGCCTGCGTGGGCTCGACCGGCAGCGCGGCCATCGCTGTCGCGGTGACGACGGTCTGCGCGCTGCGCTCGAGCATCCTCGCGAGCGAGCGTCGGCGTTCGCCGTCGAGCTCCGAGAGCACGTCGTCGAGGAGGACGAGGGGAGACACACCGAGACGCTCGCGGAGCGCGGCGGCCTCGGCAAGGACGAGCGAAAGGACGGCCATCCTCTGCTCGCCTTGCGAGCCGAAAGCGCGGAGGTCTCGCGTGCCGGCCTCGATGAGGACGTCGTGGAGGTGAGGGCCGACTCCGGTGACGCCTCGCTCGATGTCGCCGTCCAGCCGTGCGTCGAGCTCGTCTTGGGTAGGAGAAGCTCCTTCGTACGCGAGCGTGGCTGCCGCAAGCCCGAGGTCGTCAGCCGTCTCGGCGAACCTCGGCGAGAGGATGTCGATCACAGCGACTCTCGCTGCAACAAGAGCCTCGCCGAGCTCGACGACCCGCTGCGTCCACGGCGAGATCGCGTCGCGCGTCGAGAACCCGGCGCGCACTCGCCGGAGGGCGGCGTTTCGCTGACCAACGGCGGTCGAGTACTCGCTCGCGAGCGTGGCTCGTGCCGGGACGAAGCGTCCAACGGCGCGATCGATGTACGCGCGCCGTGTCGCCGGCCCGCCTTTGACGACAGCGAGTCGGTCTGGTGTGAAGACCAGGGTCGTGAGCTGGTTGCGAAGCCGCTCGGTCGAGCTCAGTCGCTCGCCGTTGAGCTCGATCTGCCGGGAGTCGCCGCGCGCGAGCACCACGTCCGTCACGAACGCGCCTTCGCCGATCGTCCCGGCCAATCCGACCCGCGCCGCGTCAGCGCCGAATCTGATCAACGTGCCATCCCGCCGGGCGCGCGGCGAGAACCCTTGCGTCCCGACGTGCAGCGCTTCGAGCAGGTTCGTCTTCCCGGCTCCGTTGGGGCCGTGAAGCAGCACGATCCCAGGCTCGAGCTCCAGCTCCAGCGAGACGTAGGAACGGAAGTCGCGGAGCGTGACGTCCCGGACGATCAGCCCGCGAGACGGATGGGCATGATCAGGTACCAGAAGCTCTCTTCCGGCGAAGCGATGAGTCCGGGACGCAAGCGGTTGATCAGCCTGAGCTGCACGGTGTCGCCCGCGACTGCGTCGAGTCCGTCGCGAAGGAAGTCCGGGTTGAACCCGATCTCGAGCTCTTCGCCGGTAAAGTCGATCGACAGCGACTCGGTGGCCTCGCCGACGTCCTGCGTCTGGGCCGAGACGGTGAGCTCGCCAGCGGCGAAGCGCAGCCTGAGCGGCGCGTTCCGCTGTGCCATGAGCCCCGCTCGCCTGACGACCTCGAGAAGGGGAGCGCGCGGGGTCGTGATCTCGATCTCGAAGGTCTCCGGGAGAAGCTGCTTGTAGTTCGGGAACTGGCCGTCGATGCGGCGGCTCGTGAGCCAGACGTCACCAGCGGCGAACAGCACGTGGTTCTCGTGCACACCGAGCTGCACCTCGTCGCTCCCGGCCGCGATTCGCGCGAGCTCTTGCAGGGCCCTTGCCGGGATGATCGCCTCGAGATCCGGGCCGCTGCTCGTGAGGGGCGTCTCCTTCACGGCGAGCCTGTACGAATCGGTCGCCGCCATGACGAGCTGCTCGCCTTCGAAACGCACGAGGATTCCCGTGAGCACCGGGCGCGACTCGTCGCGCGATGCCGCTCGTCCGACTTTCTCGATCGTCTCAAGAAGCGCGCCGGCCTCGATGGCGTGCAGTTGGACGTCGATGGGCGGAAGGCGAGGAAAGTCCTCCGCGCTGTACACGTTGAGCTTCGAGGAATGGCTGCCAGACGCGACCGTGAGCACGCCATCGCCCTCGTCGTACCCAAGCGTCACCGATTCGTCGGGTAGCAGTCGCACGAGGTCTGTGAGAAGCCGCCCCGGTACGACGACGCTGGCGTCACCTTCGATCTCGCCGGCAAGCGACGCGCGGAGCGAGATCTCCATATCAGTTGCGGCCAGCGTGAGACGCCCGTCCTCGGCGCGGAGCAGGATGCCACCCAGGACCTGCACCGCCCCGCGGGCGGAGACGGCGCGTGCGACGACACCCAGCGACGACGCAAGGTCGGTCTTCGAGCAGGTCACGCGAAGCGCTGTGTCGGTCGCCATGTCTGTACTCATTACTCGTAAGAAACGATCGTAGAAGTAGTAGGAGTGTGAATCATGGGGAGGACACAACGATTGTCGCTCACGAGCGGGGAAAACGTGTGTGGAAGCTGCTGGGGGTCCGCACCAACGCGTTCCACACGACGTTCGAGCTCCGCCTGCGGGACCCCCAACATCAGCGGGCCTGCTTGATGCGCGCAGTCAGTTCCTGCACAAGGTTGTACACAGATCGATCCTCGCGAATGAGACGTCCGATCTTGTCCTTTGCGTGAATGACCGTCGTGTGGTCACGGCCGCCGAACTCTCTGCCGATCATCGGTAGCGACGCGTCGGTGAGCTCACGCGAGAGGTACATGGCGACCTGACGGGGATACGCAACAGCCTGCGAGCGGCGCGGGCTGACGAGCTCGTCGAGCGTCACGCCGAACCGCTGTGAAACGGCCTCCTGGATCCGCGGGATCGTCACCTCGGGAGCTGCCTCGCCCTGTGGGTAGACGTCGCGAAGGACGTCTTCGGCAAGCTCGACGGTGAGCGCACGGTCGGTGAGTGACGAGAACGCCACGACTCGCGTGAGCGCACCCTCGAGCTCGCGGATGTTCGCCGACACACGCCCGGCGATGAACGTGAGCACCTCGGGGTCGTCGATCGCGATGCCCTCCGTCTCGACGCGCTTGCGGAGGATCGCGATCCGTGTCTCCAGATCGGGAGCCTGGATGTCGGTGAGGAGCCCCCACTCGAACCGAGATCGCAGCCGCTCCTCCAGGGTCGCGATCTCCCGCGGTGGCCGATCCGACGAGATCACGATCTGCGCACCACCTTCGTAGAGCGAGTTGAACGTGTGGAAGAACTCCTCCTGGATGCGCTCCTTGCCCTCGATGAACTGGATGTCGTCCACCATGAGGACGTCGTAGTTCCGATAGCGCCGCTTGAAGCCCTCGATCCGGGCGCCACGATCGCGAACGGCGTCGATGAACTCGTTCATGAACGTCTCGCTCGTGACGTATCGCGTCGTCATTCGCCGCGAGTGCTGGCGTACGTAGTGACCGATCGCCTGCAGGAGGTGTGTCTTCCCGAGCCCCGTGCCGCCGTAGATGAACAATGGGTTGTACGCCTGCGCGGGCGCCTCGGCGACGGCGAGTGCCGCCGCGTGGGCAAAGCGGTTCGACGACCCGATGACGAACAGGTCGAAGGTGTACTTCGGGTTGAGCTCGACCTCGGCCGTGTCCCGGTGCCCGGGCACCTCCTTCGTCGCAACGGACGCGGCCTGCGCCGGTTGGGGCGACGTGTCAGGCGCGGCCTGCGCTGCCGGCCGCGCCTGGACGCGATCTCCGACGACGAAGCTCACGCTCACCGACGCCGTCTCGGTCGCCGCCCGCGTTACGAGGTCGAGAAAGTGGCCCTCGATCCAGTCACGCGTGAAGTCGTTCGGAACCTCGACGACGAGCTGCTCCCCGTTGAAGGAGCGTGGATGCGCCTGGCCGAACCACGTGTCGTGGGTCGTGTCGGTGAGGGTGTCCCTCAACCGGCCGGTAACGGCGTTCCAGATCTCGTCGGCTCGTGTCTCCGTGGGGTGCTCCACCCGTCCTCGCGCGTTGCAGGGTCGTCGGAAGGGTGGCGAGCATAGCACCAGTGCGAGCCTGGCTCAACGGGGCCATCGCCCCAACTGTGGATGAAAAGAGCGCCGTTTTGCAGGGATTTTCTCTTGTCCACACACCTATCCCCACATGTGGAAGATCCCAGTGTTGTTGCTCCAATAGAAAATGCCGAGATCCGAGGAGCAGCGGTTTCGATCACCCTCGAGCCGTGCTGCACTGTGGAAAACTCGCCGCCGGAACGGTCGTCTATACTCGCGGCTCTCCGAACACGAGCACGCCGAAACTACGTGAAACGCACCTATCAACCGAATGTCCGCCGCCGCAAGCGGCGTCACGGCTTCCGGGCGCGCATGTCCTCGCGCGGCGGTCGCGCGATCCTCAAGCGGCGCCGCGCGCGCGGCCGCAAGCGCCTGTCGGCCTGAGACGCACCCCGTGCATCGCCGCAACCGGCTCTCGCGGTCGAAGGACTTCGACACCGTCTACCGCCGCGGTCGTTCGGCTTCGAGCCGCTACCTCGTCCTGCACTGGTTCGCACGCGACGACGGAGACGAGGGTGAGCCCAGGCTCGGGCTCGCGGTTCCTCGAGCCGTCGGCTCCGCGGTCGCGAGAAACCGTGTGAAGCGTCTGCTCCGCGAAGCGTGGCGCGAACTCCTCCCATCGGTGCCCGGTGGTCAGGACTACGTGCTCGCCGCTCGCCCGGGGCTTGCCGAGCCGGCCGAGACGCGCGGAAAGGACTGGCTCGTGGCGGAGATCGACGCGATCCTCGAGAAGACGCGGACAGCGTGAGGTACATCGCCATCGCTCTCGTGCATGCGTGGCGCTGGACGTTCGGCTTGCTCACGCCTGCCGGGACGTGCAAGTACCACCCCAACTGCTCGCAGTACGCGCTGGATGCGCTGCGTGAGTGCGGGCTCGTACGCGGGACGGTCCTCTCGGGGTGGCGCATTCTGCGCTGCAACCCGTGGAGTCACGGCGGCGTCGACTACGCCAAGGATCAGACGGTTTTCCCGCTTCTCGGATCGAGGAAGGCACGAACGTGATCCTCGGCGGCGTGCTCTCTCCCCTCGAGAACGTTCTCACCGAGGCCCTCATCTGGCTCCACGAGACGGGCGGTCTGACCTGGGCGTGGTCGATCGTCGGCGTGACCGTGATCGTGCGCGTTCTGCTCGTGCCCGTGGCGATCCGGCAGATCCACTCCATGCAAAGCCTGCAGATCCACGCGCCGGAGATGAAGGCGATCCAGCAGCGCTACAAGAACGACCGGCAGAGGCAGTCGGAAGAGCTGATGAAGTTCTACAAGGAGAACAAGATCAACCCGTACGCCTCGTGCCTTCCGATCGTCTTCCAGATCCCGATCTTCATCGGGCTCTTCTTCGTCCTCCGCGACTTCAAGAGGGAGATCTTCTGCACTCGCGGCGACTTCTGCGAGACGGTCAACGATGAGCTCGTCGTTCTCCCCGACTTCGTCTCCGAACTCGAGTGGCTCAGCCTCGTGAACATCACCGAGCCCACGATCGAGGCCTGGGGGCCTGTGCTCATCGCGGTCTACGTCGCGAGCCAGCTCACGTCGACGTACCTCATGTCGACGTCGATGCAGAGCAAGGCGCAGCGCTACATGATCATGTTCCTCCCGATCGTCTTCCTTCCGTTCATCCTCAGGTTTCCGTCGGGACTCATGATCTACTGGCTCACGACGAACCTGTGGACGACGGGCCAGGGCCTTGTGACGAGGCAGTTGATGCCGAGGCCGGCTGCACCCCCGAAGCGCTCGAGCCGCACGCCGCCGAAGGAGAAGGCAGAAGGCGATGCCACGAACGGCGAGGTGCCCGATTCGGCCGACGCGAAGCCCGCCGCAGCGCCGAGCGGTCCCCCTCGGCGCGTGAAGCGCAAAGGCGGAGGTAGACCGAGGCGATGAGCAGTCATGACGCGATCACCGTCGAGGCGACCGGCGAGACCGTCGGCGAGGCGAAGTGGGCGGCCTTGCGCGAGCTCGAGTCCCGTATCCCGGGACTCGACCGCGAGACCGTCGCCTTCCAGGTCGTCTCGGAAGGCGAGCGCGGGCTCCTCGGAGTGGGGTTCACACCGGCGCACGTGATCGCAAGCGCGCAGTCGGGCGCAACCCACTCGCCGCCGGCAGGCACGGATCCGGTCGTCGATGCCACGCGCGAGATCGTCGAGCGCATCGCGGCGGGCATCGGGGCCGCCGTCTCGATCTCCGCTCGGGAACGCGACGGTGTGGTGACAGTGACGTGCGCGGGCGAGGACGTCGCGCTCTTCATCGGCAAGCACGGGCAGACGATCGACGGGATCCAGTACCTCGCGAACGCCATCACTCGGGCTCAGGGAGGATCGCACGCAGTGATCGTCGATGCTGCCGGCTACCGGGCCCGCCGAACCGCGACACTCGAAGGAATCGCTCGGCGGACGGCGCAGCGTGTCGTCGCGACCGGGCGACGCGCGGAGCTCGAGGCGATGACGCCGGTCGAGCGGAAGATCGTGCACGAAGTGCTCAAGGACGACCCTGGCGTCGAGACGACCAGCGAGGGGTCGGAGCCCAACCGGTACGTCATCGTCCTTCCGCGACTCGTCGCCGACTGAGCGTGGACGAGTTCCTCGAGCGCTGGCTCGAGGCGCTGCTCTCGACACCCGGAGCGACTGGGCTGCGCGATCTTCCGACGGCACGGCGCGCCCTGCTGGACGATGCGCTGCGCGGTTGCGAGCTGATCGACACCTGGCCGGGCGCGGTGATCGATGTCGGATCGGGTGGCGGCTCGCCCGGGATTCCGCTTGCGGTCAGCTTCCCCGAGCGATCGTTCACGCTCCTCGAGTCTGAGCGACGCAAGTGCGAATTTCTGCAGGCGATGACCGCCGAGCTCTCCAACGTCAGCGTGGTGTGGGGGCGAGCGGAGAATCAGCCGACGGACACACACGGCGTCGCCGTCGCCAAGGCGCTCGCGAAGCCGCCTGTTGCTGCGGAGCTCTGCCTCCCGCTCGTCGCCCCGGGCGGGGCCGCGATCCTCTGGCTGGGCGACTCCGCGGACCGCGATGCCGTCGCAACCGTCGCCGGGCTTCTCGGAGCACGGCTCGAGGACGACATCGACGGTCTCGTTCTCCTGCGCAAGCTGCGTCCGACTCCGCACGGATTCCCGCGGCGGCCCGGGATGGCGAAGAAGCGACCGCTCGCCTAAGA